>NC_021039.1:892649-1046343 GCF_000210095.1 Ruminococcus champanellensis 18P13 = JCM 17042 | reverse complement strand
ATTCGATACGGTGCTGTTGATTTTCTGATTTCCGCTTACACGCAGTTTTCCACTGTACACGGCAAAGTAATAATCACCGTTATACTCGATCAATCCGGCATTCATCTGAATGTAGCCGTTTTCATTGATATAATACAGGGATCCGTCCGGAACGGTAATAATCCCCTGCTCCGTTATTTTGCGTGAAAGTACGCCGTCATTACCGAAGTCAAATACATATTTTTTGAAAGATGTACTATCACGAAGAACCTGGATACCATATGTGAGGTATCCGTCATTTCCAAAGTTATAAGTTTTACCATCAATCTCATGCAATGTCATATAACCGGGATTACGCGCCACATAGTAGCTCGGACCGTAATAATAGCGTGTGCCATTGTCATCCGTATGCCATGCGCCCTTTGTCATACCGGTTTCATCAAACTGATATGTAACACCGTTAAGCGTATATTCGCCTGTTACTGCTCCACGGGTACCGCCGAAGAAACAATGCCAATTCTCATCGATCTGTACCCAACCACCAGTCAGTGCACCGATCTTGGAATAACACCACTTACCGTCAATCTGAACAAGGCCGGTATATTTGCCTTGGTTCTTGCCATCATCGCCGAAGTAATAGTAAACGTCATCGACTGCATAGATGCCGGTGACCTTCTTACCGTCGACATAATAGTAATCTCCGCTCCACCCGTCGGCAATAATCACGCCATCAACATATGTCTTGCTGTCAGTCCATACTCCACTATAGAGATTACCACAGCCTTGGCATTTGAGTACATCGTCAACGAAATCAAAGCTATGTCCTGTTGCAGGAATGGTTGTCCCCCAATCTACAACCGAGTTGCAGACCTCACAATAGGTTCTGTTGGTATAGCCCGCCTCAGTGCAAGTCGCAGCCTTGTCCGCAAGAGCGGCAGCGGTATGGGTGTGTCCGCCGTTCCAAGCATCATAATAGGCTTTGCCTTCAGTGGTGGAAATCATGTCCTTTGCCATTTTGTACATTTCGGTGTCAACCTGCGGTCCTTCACCGGAGAATGTATCGGTCGTACTGTCAACAAACGTTACAAGACCGCGGTCGATCTCCATGCTGATGTCGATCGGCCAGAATTCCTTCATACTCTTGAACTGAGCATAGGTATACGCCTCTTTGCCGTTTCTTGTTCCGCTTGTATATGTATAACCCATTTTGAGTTCCCAGGTGCGGATAGGAAGAGACGCAAGAACGCCTTCGCCGATCTGATCGTTTGCACCTGTGCGTGCAATTGTGATAGTGGCGATATTCTCGTCTTCCTGAATGCTGTATTCAGCCGTAAAACCAGCAGCAACATTCATGTGATCAAGCTCCCACTTGCTCATGTTGTTGAGGTCGATGTCAACAGTAACGGACTGAACCTTTTCGATATCAGTAGCAACTATATCTGCATACCAGACAGAGCCGAGCAGGATCTTGTCAAGCGACGGATCATGCGCTACGACCTTGACAGTGGGCATGCCGGAATTCCCCTGCACATGAATCGTACGTATAACAGAAGCATAATTGCCCTGATTATCACAAATTGAAAATTTGACATGATGAATGCCGTCTGCAAGAACCACATCGGAAACAGACATTACGCCGTCCTTCAATGTGCAAGCGGTTTCTACACCGTCGATGTATGCCTTTGCCGTAGCAACATTCAGCCCTGTGTAATTGCTCTTCGCAGTGTTGTCGGCAACCTTGGTACCAAAGCTGAGAACATTTTCGGAAACGGTCTGGCCGTTCAGAATTACTGCGTCCGACATACTGCCTGTTGCATATGTTACATCGCCGAATACAGGCGCTTCACGATCGTCAACCGCATCGGAATAGTCAACGGTGATATCATCAACATACATAACATACCTGCCGTTGTAAGACTTGTGCTGATTATAATAATAATTGTAAGCAGCACCGTCACGATCAGAAATATAGAACTGAACGATGTATCCCTGATGCAGGTACAGTCCCTTATATGCGCTGAGATCAATCGAAAGATAGTGCCAACCGGGTTCTTCATACTGGTTCACGAAACCAGTGGTGGAAACAACTCCATCAGCCAGTGTATTCGTGATCGAACTGCTGGCCTGTACGTATTCGCCATTGTCATTCTGAACAAGCGGGTATACAGTATAGCGAATCCAAGTGGATATATCCTCATCGGAAATATAGATCCACATACCGAGTTTGGTGGCATTTTCAAAGGTCTTAATATCACCGGTATACTGAAGTGATGTCATCATATATCCGGATTCGAGAGAGTTTCCGTAGTTGATATCAAGCGCCATAGCACCATTACCGCTATGAACCTTTCCGTTTGCCGCAGTTACGTGAGATACTTTGCCTTCGGGCAGTACATAGTTATATGCAACATAGCCGAGAGCAAAGTCGTTTACATCCCCGTCTTCGAAATCATATATAACTTCGGAGCCTTTGCCGAGCCTGATAATGGAGGATGTGGAAACAGTTGTGCCTGCAAATGCTGCGGTAATCCCGCTTTCGTTCACACTGCCGCTGCCTGCCGTGAAGTCAAAGCCGCTGATCGCACCGATTCCATCATTTTCAAGTGTAAACAGAATGTCGTTTGCATTGAATTTTACTTCACTGAGTCCGTAGGTAGCTGTCAGCGCCAATGTAACGGTCTTGCCGAAGGGAACTGTCATTTCGCTGCTATTGAACACCAGCTTTTCCGGAACGACTGCATGAATTGTAACCGAGCCAACCTCCTTGCCGTTATAAACAGCGGTCAAAACAACATCGCCGACGGAATCTGCGGTCAGAATGCCATTTTCGTATGTACCGTTTGTGGCTCTATATGTAATATCTGTGGGGATTTCAGCCGCATGACCGGTTGTACTTACACCTGCAACACTCACTGCAACAGGTGTGCCGGGAGTTGCATACTCAGTTTCAACATCATAAGAGACATGGTCAAAGGTCTTGGAAGCGACCGCAGTTGAAACAACGATAAGACCGTTTGAAATACTACGCTCGGAGCCGTCAGACGGCTTGTTGACGATTTTGAACGCATCCTCGCCTTCGGGCTTGCTGCCGTAAGTCATAGAGCCGCCGCCGTCAAGGTGTCCTGCCCACTTGCATCCGAGGTCGATCATGACCTGCGCCTGCTCCATAAGCGTCAGCCCCGCTGATACAGGTTCCTGATTGCCATCAGCCGAGAGAATGATAACCTTGTTGTCCTCGGTAATACCGATTGTCTGACGCGGATATTTCTGCGCATTATTCTGATCAGTTTCAGAAAGCACAACTTTTCCGTCAAAGACAAGCATTTTGTAGATACCGAGTGCTTCCTGAATATTGCCCTTATCGGACTCATATTCATCTGCATTGCCGATTTTAACGGTACCGTCCTTAAGAACCGCAAAATACGCAGATTTCTCGCCGCCCGTCACATCGTTGCCATTCATGACGAACACACCGGAAGGTTTACCGGTCGTCATGTTGTAGTAGGATGCATTGATACCCGCTACTACTGTACCGTGGTAATAAGAATCTCCTGCCGCTACTTTCTGGTCGAAAGCCGCTACCTGTTCGGTGAGCTTGGACATGCCATACGAAGTGTTGTCCATATCCTTATAGGAGGTGAACAGTTTGACCGTATCGACCGACATGTCGACAGTTGCAGCGAACATCTTTACCTGTTTACCATTTTTATCATAAACAGTGTAGATGTCCTGCGTCACTCCGCTCGCAAGTGTGGATTGTTTGTCCTGGACAAGCGAGAGCTGTGAATTGGGAAATGTGCCTTCTGTTTCGGCTGCGGCGAATGCCGTCATAGGCACAACGCCTATAACCATCATCGCACAAAGAACAAACGCCAAAACCCTGGTTGAAATTTTGCCTGTTTTCATTCGCTTTTCTCCTTTTGTTTTATTTATATATCGTCCGAAGACGAATATATACGTTATAGATCAGAAATTGGCAGAGCCCCCAGCCATGAGCCAAGGACTTCATCCCACCGCTCCGGCTCGAATGTTTCAAATCCTGACGCCGGGTAGAATGTCAGCTCCGAAAAATACACGTTGTGCTCGATTATGTAGAAATCCACGCGCAGAAACGGTATACCTTCGGAGAGTTTCTTCGCCAGCTCCAGTATTTCAGGCAGTTCTGCCGGCCTGGCAATTTCAATTGACGAATTCGGATGAGTCGGACGGTGCATGTCAAGATGCTCCCAATTCGGAGTGAAAAAGTCCTCGGTGAGTCCGGTTGCCGCGAATCTGTCTTTGCAGACGAGAATCAGTTTTGGATTACCATTGAAGCAATGCACCTTATAGTCAGTAAGTCCACCGGCATCACTTTTCATGAATTGTTCGGCAATAATTTTGCGCGGCACATCCTTATATGGCCACTCGCGACCAGTAAGGTAATAGTCCTGATGGAGTCCGCGCTTTAAATCTGCTCTCACTTTTTTTCTATTCAGTGTGCTCTTGTCCTTGCATATACACATTCCGCATCCGGAATTATGGTTACATTTCAGGACAAATTTATTGGGCAATGCGCCAAAATCAATTTCATCGGGAGCATCCCATACACCGAGTAGTGGGATAAGATATTGCGAACCGATTTTTTCTGAAACATAATCACGTGCTTTATACTTGTCCACCATTACTGTGTATTCTGGTTTTCGGTCGTATAGCTTCAGCCATTGGAGTTTTTCGTTGAAAGTTTCAGGATTGTTGAGGTCAAGTTGCTTTCCCGTACAGCACTCAAACTTTCGCTCCAAATACTCTTTGTCAGGCATATCATCATATTTACCGAATCCGGCATTTATTAAAAAACGATAATTGGGGTTCAACATGTATTTTCGCATCGCCCGTGCATATCTTTTAATATTCATTAGGCATTGCCTTCCTCTAATACTGCTTTTTGCTTTAATTGAAACACATTCACAAAATGAATCATCAGATAAAAGTTCTGGGCTTTTGAATAATAAGTTACCATCCCATAATTCATAGCCAGCATCAAGCCAAGCCAAAGTGCAAAAAATGCTGCTCTCTGCGGATCTATTCTTCTATAGTTCCATAGTTGCAAGAACAGATATACATACATAGAATAGTAAAGGCTAAATCCTATAATTCCGCCACCGCAAAGCAGCTCAACGAAATTATCATGAAGGTAGGCATCAAAAGCGTAGTACTGATTGGTTAAAATATGAGGATTTGCAATTCCAATGCCTGCAAAAGGATGCTTTAAGAACCATTCTATTCCCAACGCTCTGAGGTTGCTTCGCTTTATTGTAGAACTGTCCACCTTCCCGTTTCCGAAAACGGCATTTATGACACCTTCCATGCGCTCCCGGACTCCTGTAAAAGCCTCCAATTGCAAAAGCCAATAAATAAGCAGCGCCAGAATTAAAATGCCGAACAAAATCTTGACAGTTTTAATAAAGAGACTCTTTTTTGATTCTTGCGCTTTTACAACTGCATATCCCAAAGCACCGACTATAAAAAAAACCAATGCTTTTCTGCTTTGCGTAGCAGCAAGAACAATGATACTTGGTATCATAAAGAGTGCAGACGGGAAGAAATGATCCTTTGGGCAAAGATTACGAAGATTGATTTGAAGTACACATGAAAGAGCACAGGCCAATCCAATCGTATTAACATTGGAAAATTCACTTTCGATACGCAGACTTGAATTGCTTCCTGCGGAGACCATCTCGTCAATCCCGTAAAAAGCGAGGGAGTAAATTGCAACGATATATCCTGCCCACATAACTGCTTTCAGCAGCACAGTCTCGTCCAATTCGGGAATGCTCAGGTAGGTGATGTACACCGCATATGCACATACAAAAATACGCATCAACGTTCGTGCCATAATCACAGAGTCCGAAGCATCTATCGCCCACATTGAAGAAAGCAGCACAAAGACAATAAACAGAATATTCAATGCAGCATACGGGTTGAACTTGAGGATAATTTTACTGTGGGTAATTCCAATACCAAGTAAAAGGATACACGCCGATAAGCCTAAAAGGACATATTTCCCCCAAGTATATGAATCAAACAGAATGAACAGCACAAACAATGCAGTAGTGCAAACGAATATAAGTCCCGTTGCCACTTTGCGCAATGTTATTATCATAGCCTATCTCCTACTTCTCAAAAACCAGCTTAACAAATTGTTCTGTTACCGACTCTATATCATAGCAGTTTTCTTTAAACTTTTGTATTGGCGTTGTACGGGTTTCCTGCGGCAAGTTTGCAATATAGCTTGCCCATGCATCTGCGCTGTCTAACGGTAAGTAGTGAACCAAACCGGTAATATCAGCTTCGCGGGTAATGGTATCTGCAATCAGGCACGGCAGTCCCGTTGCCTGCGCTTCAATTACTGTATTCGGCATTCCCTCGTACAGTGACGGAAAAACGAACACATCCATAGCCGATAAAAGAGCGGGCACATCAGACCTGACTCCCGTGAAAATAATTCTGTCTAAAATTCCGAGTTCCGAGGCTTTTTCTTTTATTGCAGGTTCAAGTTCGCCCTTCCCGACCAATAACAGTACAGAATTTCCATTTTTACAGCTGTACGCCTTAAATACATCCAATAAAAAAGCATGGTTTTTTTGTTGATTGAACCGCCCAACATGTCCTATAATCGTTGTTTCAGCAGGGATATTTAACTCATTTCTTATGCGTATTCCTGCAGCAATATCATAGTGAAATAAGGAAAGGTCAATTGCGTTATGCAGAAGAATCGCCCTGCCTTTTTTAATGCAGTTTTTCCCAAACATAAATTCAGCTGCCTCCGTAGACGGTGCAAGCTTTATGTCAGCATTCCAAAGGGGCATAAAGCGACAGATGCGATGAAGCAAAAGATCTTTGCCGGCACCAGTTGTTGTATTAGAATTACTTGATCTGAATATAGTGGTTTTGGCACCGCCGATTCGCGCTGCAAATAACTCAAGCGCCGACAATGAGTGCTGCGAAGTACGAAGCACATAGGAATATTTTTCACGCTTCACAAGTTTCTTAATACTATTAAAGTTGCGCACAACGCCAGAACTTTTGGGACTTATTTTATAAATGCGTCCGCCCATCGAAAGAATCTCATCATCGTAGTAACATTTATCTGCGGTTGCAACAGCAAAATCCATTTGAAATTGGTTTTTGTCTATTTTTCGGTAAAGCTTCATTAAAAACGTTTCGGCACCGCCGGCATTCATCCCACCAACTATGCAAAGCAGTCTCTTCATACTTTACTCCCTGATTTTTTGAAAAACTTTTTTTACAAAGGCTTTTTTGGATTTCCAAAAGCTTTTTTTGTAAGCTGTCCACCGCTCAGAATACTCTAAAAACAGTTTATTATGCGTCATAGCGTAAAGGGCTTGCATCTGTGCAATGTGCAGATCATGGTAAAACGGACTTGCAATTTTTCCGTCTCTGCTATAAATTGACCAATATCCGCAATCAAAATCATGAAGTGATTTGATAAGCGTATGCAAAGACTTATCAAACGCATCCCGGTAAACCCTGCTGTCACATACAAGAGCTGCATCGTACAATCCGAATAACGCAAATATCCATCCATTCAATACAGCAGTGCGGTGTGTGTATTCAAGCAATAGTAAGCGTTCTTCTGTTTCGTCCGATGTTCCTCCGTTTGTCACCGAAATCAGCATAAAATCAAGTGCTTTCTGTGCTGCCTCTAAATAAATCTTGTTTCCGGAGTGTTTATATGCGCGAATCAATAACGAGGTTCCTTCACCTTGGCACATAGCACCGTACGGTGTCCTGGGGTAGATGAAGAAAAAGTTGTTCCATGCACCGGAACTTTCCTGATTTTGCATCGCCCAACACACACACTGATAAAATTTTTTCAGATAGCGTTCGTCATGCTTTAACAGATAAAGGTCATATGCGCCTAAGCCGTACTGAAAAACGGCAACCGGAAAAAGGATTTGTTCTCCTCTTTCGTCTTCGACATGCGGAAGCTCATCGCAATTAAGCAATTCCGGCATTTTTGTTACCTTTTCGGTCAAATCGTTATAATAGCCACAGATGTCCGTTGTGGAAAAACAACGACCAAGTCCTTGATTTACATGAAGTATGCTTTTCCCGCGAAGCATTCTGTACCATTTTTTTATGTTAAAAGTGCTTATACTCATACTCTGCTTCCTGATAGCTGCTTTTGTATACGAGAAAATGCTTCATCCGCAGAGAAGCACGCATACTTTTTCAAACAGCCCTCTCTTACATCATTCCATTTTGTTGTATCATGGCAAATTTGAGACAAAATCATATACAACCCCTGCTTGTTGCTCATCTCATATCCCCAACCTGTCCCATCATCAAAAATATCGCCGCAGTTTTCCCATTTAGACGTGACTATCGGCACCCCAGCCGCATATGCATCAAGTATCGTTCCGGGGATGCCCTCCGTGGCAAAATGCGTGGGAAACAACAAAGCAAATGCTCCTTTTAAAGCCGCAATGCTCTCGTCTGGACGTACAATGCCTTTATACTGTATATAATCCGGAAAATTTGAGCAAATCATTTCAAAGCGCTCCTGATAAGCCTTATCAACCGGGCCGTATATGTCCAAAGTATACACTGTTTTCCCCAGATCATTGTTTACCCGGATAACGGCTTCAACCGCATCTTCAACACCTTTTTCCTTCATGACACGCGAAAAAGTGCACAGACGATATGGCTTTTCCAAAGGCGGCAGTTCTTCAGGCATCAACGGAGCAATGAATTTAAAGTTCGGAACAATCGAAACATTTGAAAATTTCTGAGAGTCCAATGCAGTTTTCATGCTGGAGGTTTCTACCCAAATGCCGTCAAATTTCCGGAGCTGCCCAGCAAGCTTTTGATCAGCCGCAGTTTTTTGGGGCAGCCAGCCTCCAATAACATCATAAAATAATTTTGCGGCAGTTCCTTTTGCATATCTGAGAAGCAGAGGTGCAAAGACCTTCACCCCATTATGCGCTGGAAGCATGATCACATTCTCACTTTGTTTTACAGCACGGCGAACAGTGTTCATCATTTTGAAAGGATGCTTCTTCCACCCATAAGTTTCAATATACGATACCTCATCCGTTCCGTATTTTTCGGAAAGCAATTTATATAAATTGCGTGTTTTTACCGGTTGTCCGCCGGTGGGCATAGTATCAAACCCGAATGCTCCTATGACGCATATTTTCATCATCAGCAGCCCCTTCAAAAATAAATAACCTCATGAAACTTCATGCATGCCCCATGCTTCAAGCTCATCTGTCACAAGCTTGGAAGTAAGGAGCTTTTTCTTTGTTTGCTCAACATCAAGCAATCTTGTATTGTTCGAGTTAAACTCTGTCAATGTGTTACGATCCTTATTGCCCAAAGACAGGTACTTTTCGTAATTCAAATCACGGTTATCCGCAATAACGCGGTAAAACATTCCGCAATCAACCGCACGGGCGCACTCTTCATTTGTAAGCAATGTTTCGTACATTTTTTCACCGTGACGGATTCCTATTGTCTGTGTGGGATAATCCGGAACCCCAAACAACTCTTTAATCGCCTGCGTAAGAACCTCAATTGTACAAGCATCCGCTTTTTGAACGAACAGATCACCCTGGCTTCCGTTTTCAAACGCATAAAGCACCAGATCCACAGCTTCATTGAGGTTCATTATAAAGCGCGTCATAGCTCCGTCAGTCACCGTCAGAGGCAATCCGTGCTTGATTTTATCTATGAAGAGAGGAATAACCGAACCGCGCGAACACATTACATTGCCGTATCTTGTACAACAAATACGGGTTTTTTCCGGGTCAACATTTCTCGCTTTGGCAATAATGATTTTTTCCATCATAGCCTTACTTGTACCCATGGCGTTTATCGGGTAAGCTGCCTTGTCCGTGGACAAGCATACAACACGTTTAACTCCGGCATCTATTGCGGCTGTCAGCACATTATCCGTGCCGATCACGTTGGTTTTAACAGCTTCGAGAGGAAAAAATTCACAGGACGGAACCTGCTTAAGTGCAGCTGCGTGAAAGATATAATCAACACCTTGCATGACAGGACGCAAAGTTGAGATATCTCTGACATCTCCGATATAGAACTTCAATTTCGGATTATTGTACAGATGTCTCATATCATCCTGCTTTTTTTCATCGCGTGAAAAAATGCGGATTTCTTTGACATCGGTGGTGAGAAATCTCTCTAAAACTGCATTTCCGAAAGAACCTGTGCCTCCGGTTATCATCAGTACACAATCTTTAAATGAATAGGACATATCATATCACCTTTCCTTTTTCAATCTTTTGTAACAAATTTATATCCGATGCGCACAGCAACAGGCTTCAGTGTATGTATTATTTTGGTAGGGATATGGTGTGCCAGCCAATTTTTTATGTCCATTACAATGAGCTTCCGTCTCTTGATCATCGATCGATTACCTGTCGGAATCATTATCCCGTGCTTTTTTAACTGCTTTACCGTTCGTGGATACCATTTGCCCTGTATGACACCATTCAGGTAATTCAGCCCTGTATAGTTCAATGCAGCGCAGTTTCCGTCGATACGCATAGTACTGTTGTTTTTCTGCCTTGCTTCAAACTCCCAAGCGCTGAAATCGTCATCGTATAGGAGTTTCTGCAAGTACGACTTTTTCCAAATCGCTGCCTGAAGATTAACGCCATATAGCGCCGAGGGGTCAAGCGGATACGCACCGCTCGGTTTCCTTTTATGTTGGATCGGTATGGGAATTACCCTCAGATAGTCATAGGTATTTTCAGAGAAAATCCGGAACAGCCCATCAATTTTTTCAACGCTCGTTTTTTCACAAAGAAAGTAATCCTCCAATAGGATAAGCAGAGTATCCTCCGGGATTTTTTTCAAGGCACTCCGCACGCGGCGGCTCCATGACACTTCATCTCCGGTAGTCACCACTGTAACATGCGGATAGGCTGGTATTTCATGATTGGTAATCAAGTAAATCGGCAGCATACAATCGGGGAAAAACTTCTCATAACATTCAAAAAATGTGTCCCACAAATCCTTGTATCCATCGAAAGAAATAACAACTATCGCTTTTTCCATATCTTCTCCATTAAAGCCTCTTGGCATATGTTATCGCCACATCTCCCAAAGCACGATATGGCACAAAGCCGTTCTTTTCATAGAAGTGAATCCCACGGGAATTCACAGTCGCAACTGTTAAAAAGCACACGCTCCTACCGATTTTTCTTAACGCGTCCTGATAATCGGATATCAATTCGTTCGCAATCCCTGCTCCCCGCCATTTCGGCAAAACACAAATGGAGAGAAGATCGCCGCATTCTGTAGGAGGAATATGATAAAATTCCGGTTCTAATATGCGAACGGAATCGCTTTTGCGGCCTTTTGTCGGCTTAAGCCGTTTCCATGCTTTTTTATTGCCCTTGATAAGCAGTAATAGATAACGGAGCGCAAGAGGAACAATGTTATGCTTTGCAAAAGAGCGATTGCAGCTTCCTCTGTCAAGCAGATATCCCATGCAAAACCCGGCTATACAATCATCGTCAACGGCAACCCAAAATAGATCCGGGTACTCTTTCAGGTACTGCAAATAAAACTTTTTCAGCAACGGCACCCCGAGAGCTGTTGAAAAACTGTTTGGGAAACACTCTATATGCGTCTGCGCTATTTGATTCAAATCTTCCATACCGGCATTTCGTATATACATATCATTCTCCCGAGAGACCCTTGTTTCTTTTCTCGTATTTTCCCTTTTTCAAAATTCCCCAAAACATATTCCAACAGGCAAACCAAACCGCGGCTATCGCGGGCTTTTCATCACAAATACGGAACAGGTCATAATGGCTCTTTAACTTCTTTTCTAATTTGTCATGGCTGATGCTTTTTTTTCGGATCCGGTACTTGGCTAAATTTTCTTTCAGAAGATGGGCTTCGGTATCCTGCTTTTTGTAGAGCTGAAGCCGTATAGCATAGTCATTATTTTTTTAATGTCCTTAATCTGAATCAGTCCAAAGCACCTGGCACTATACATCATGGTAAGTTGACCTATGTAATCATAACGATACATCTTTCTTTTGTTAACCACATCCGGTCCTGATACATATATGTTAAGCGTCCGATTTTCTTCATCAATCTTTTCGTACTCTGTGAAAGATAACGTATAGTTATGCTCATTCATGAACCTTATCTGTTTTTCCAACTTCTCAGGCATCCACAAATCATCTGAATCGAGAAAAGCTATCCACTCGCCTTTCGCTTCACGCATCGCGCGATTCCTGGTCAATGCAGCGCCGCTGTTCTTCTCATTTTTGAAATATTTTATGCGTGCATCGGTCAAAAACGGCTCTACAATATTATCAGTATCATCCGTAGAACAATCATCAACAATAAGCAGTTCCCAATTTTTATAAGTTTGATTTATTACTGATTGAATGGATTCCGCAATAAATTGCGCTGTATTCCATGAAGGCATAATAATGGATACAAGATTGTCAATCATTCAAAGCCTCATCTTTCCATCGTTTCATATTCTTTTTGCATTTCGATATAATCCCCTTTATAGTCCTTACCGCACACCGCAAACAAAGTCATAAACATAATCCGCACATCTCCCCAAAAACTGAAATGTTCAATGCTTTTAAGGTTATAATACATTTTTGCAGGTAAAATCCTCTCTATATACACCTTATCCGTATCCTCAGCAGCATCAAGCAGTTTCGCCTCATCCTTATAGAGAATACTCGCAAGACTCGTTACACCTGCGGGGAGCAGTAGTGTTGCCATCATTTCGGGGGTGTACTCGGCAACATATTTTGTACTTTCGGGACGGACGCCAACAAGTGTGACAGTTCCTTGCATCACATCGATAAGCTGCGCAATTTCGTCCAATCGACAGTTTCTGATTACTTTGCCCACACGGGTAATACGAGGATCGTTGCTAACAGTAACCTGTGAACCCTTATCGGCGTTTTGTACCATTGTGCGAAATTTGTGTATACGGAAATGCTTTCCGTATTGTGTAACCCGTTCCTGCCGATAAAACACCGGGCCTTTGCTGTCAATCTTAATCGCAATCGCCAAAACTAAAAAAACGGGTGAAAGGATAATTAACAAAAGAGAGGAAACCACAATATCAAACATTCTCTTGAAAAACAAACTGACCTGCTTCTTTTTCAGAATGTCGTAATATTTCCGCACCTCATCGGTCTGCATTTCCGGCGGCAGTTGTTCCCATTTTTTCAAAAGCATCATTACACATACTCTTTCAATATCCCGATATACTTTTCCATTACATACTCTATATCCTCGTCTGACAAGCAAGTGTGGAGCGGCAACGTAATCTCGTTGGAAAAAAACGCATATGCATTTGGGTAATTTGCAATATCAAATCCAAGCTTCTTATATGCTGTGTGCATAGGAAGCGGCTTGTAATGCACATTACAAGTAACGCCTTGCTCCGCCATTTTGATGATGATCTCGTTTCGCTGTTCCGGTGTGATTCCGGGAACACGCGTAATGTAAAGATGTCCAGATGATTCATGTTCGGCATTGTAGTGGTCAAGTGTTTCAATACCGAACGGCTTGAATGCGGCATTGTATCTGCCAATAATCTGTTTTCTTCTTGCCAACATTCCGGGGTAACGTTCAAACTGCGCAAGTCCGATTGCCGCAACCACATCGGTCATATTGCACTTATACCAGGTGCCGACAATATCGTATTCCCATGCGCCAAGCTTTGTTTTGGCAAGTGCGTCCTTTGACTGACCGTGCAGACTGAGCAGTTGAAGCTGATGATAAATATCTTCGTTACGAATGCCGTTAATCGTGCGCCACGTCAACGCACCGCCCTCAGCGGTTGTTAAATTTTTAACAGCATGAAAACTAAAGCTCGAAAAATCAGCAATACTGCCAGCCATCTTTCCGTGCCACTTTGTTCCGAAAGCATGGGCTGTATCAGCGCATATGGCAATTCTGCCGATTGCTTTCTGTATCTCGTTTGACGGCTTAAACAAACTTTTCTTGCGCTCAACAATCTCAAAAATACGGTCATAATCGCAAGGTACACCGCCAAGATCTACCGGAATTATGACCTTGGTTCTTTCGGTAATGGCAGCTTCCACAGCATCGTAATCCATTTCAAGGCTGTTTTTCTGTGAATCGATCATGACGATTTTCGCACCAACGTGGTCGATGACAGAGGCAGATGCCGTATATGTATAAGCCGGTACGATAACTTCATCATCTTTGCCGATGCCAAGTATATGTAGTGCCATCTCCGCACAGGCAGTTTGTGAATTGAGGCAAACGCATTTATCCGTTCCTATCCATCCGGCAATCTCTTTTTCAAGTTTTTTTGTTCTGGGGCCTGTGGTAATCCAACCAGAGCGGAGTGCTTCCGCAACTTCGTTTATTTCGGCCTCCGAAATATCCGGTGGGCTGAAACTGATCGTGCGTTTTTCCATGATGTAAATACTCCCATCCTTCCAATTCTCTGCCTGAATCCATCGATCTCCTTAAAGTATCAAGACTTTTGCTGTCCCAATGATACTCAATTCCCTTCTCACTCTGTCCGCAATCGGCTTCCTTCTGTGTCGGCTAGGTATGGATGCAACTTTATGCACAGGAATCCAAAGGATTCCTCACCTATCACTACTCAGCCAAGCTGCTTGACTTCTCTGGAATTTTTGCCTACCTATAGTTTATAATACTACAAAAATCTAGTATTGTCAATAGAATCATCGCCTTTTTCCAAGTTTCAGACGAACTTTTTTCATTTTTTCGCCGCATACAGCCATGGCGGCACCGTACAGAACTGCCAGCCATGCTTTTTGCATCCTGATACGTCTTTTCTGTATGGTGCCGCCACAAAAGAAATTGCTTCAGCACATGTGCTCTATATTTATTCTTGCCTCTTGCATGTTTATAATGCAGCCCCCTTAAGGCAGGGCTGTGGATCTTCGTATCTCGTCACCTCAAAGCTCTATCCAGTACTGTCCGTCCTTTGAATAGTGAACTGTCACAGCATGATTCTGAACAGCAGCCGCAATGTTACAGCTATAGGGCTCGGAGACGACCACTTCTTCCTGCCCGGTCACCGGGCTATGAAAAACTGCAACGATGCGGTATACCACATTGCGCCCCTTGGCATAAACCTTCGGGTTCTCCCGAAACTCCCTGCCGAAAAAGTAGGGAATCCGCTTGATTTCACGAACCTCCCCCACTACAGAGGGACAGGACAACATAAACTGCATATGCGAAATCCTGGCTCGGCATTTCCTGTTTTTTGTCACATCAGAAAACACGCACACCAGAATCAATGCCGCCGCCACCATGCAGAAGTATTTCACATCAGAAAAGGCAGCCCCGTTTTTGACAAAAAGCCATGTGAGCAGTCCTGTACCCGTAGCGATGACAACAGCCAGGCTCGTACCCATTCTCGTCTTTGCATAGCCCATCGGAACAACTTGGTTCATAACGTTTCCTTTCGCAAATTATGACAACACCGCACAGAGCTTGTTCGGCAGATGTGCAAGCCGCCAGGCGGGTTTGATGCGGTGCTGTCCTATGTTTTCATCAGAATACCACAACAGCACCACAAAATTGTGATGCTGCTGCAATCAATTTATATGTATGAGATCTGTTACCGGACTCTGCGCTTTTTCCTTACGCCGTATGCCGAAAGAACCGCAAATGCCGCAAGGATCTCAACCGTGATCCGAATGCCCTGCTCTCCGGTCTTAGGCGGCTTCACCGCATCCACTGCAGAAACCGTTGTAGTGCCGGTCACATCCGCAGATGCATCATCTGTAGATGCTGTGGTAGTTGTGGTTGTTGTGATGGTTGTTGTAGTGGTAGTAACAGTGGTTGTAATGGGATCGGGATTCTCCCCAGGATCCTCATCGTCCTTTCCGTCAGAGGGCGTTACGTCATATTCCGGCAAATCGCTGTCATCCGGATCCGTCAGCTCCTGGTTCTGATAGATTGCAACCGGAATGCAGTTATTGGCCTGGTTCAGCTCAGAACCCCGTGTATCCGCCTGTATAAACAGATACTTGACTCCGTTCTCATCAAACTCCACATCGCTCAGATTGATCTCCTCCAGAAGCAGATAATCCTCCTGGCTGGTGATGACTCCGGCGTTTTTCATATCGATTTGCAAACCGTCCATAGAATCCTCACAGATCTTAATGGTGGTTTCGGCAGGTGTTCCTGTCAGATTGGATGCCGTAATGGCAAGGATCACGCTATCCTCCAGATAGTATGTATCCACATCCAGGGAGATATCCGGCATACCGATGGTCACAACGGCATTTGCCGTACAGGTACCATTGGAAACGGTCAGCGTATACTCCCCCACTTCGTGGATGTCCGTGGTATCCATGGGGCAAACAAGGGATACGGATTCACCTGGCGCAATGCTGACTGCCTTCTCTGCACTGAACAGAGTTCTGTCCGCATTGGAAAGCTCTGCCTGAATGTCATGAATGGTCTTGGATGTATTGTTGGTCAGCTTGAAAAGTACGGACTGCTCCCCAGTAATGGGGTCGTATTCTACAGTGGCATATTCAATATCCAGGCTCTCCGCATGAGCAGCCTCCAGATATACAAGGGATGTTGTGTTATCCGCATCCCTGCCATTGAGAACAATGGAATATCTGCCCTGATCCCAGGAAGCACTGTAGTTGAATACGCTGAAGCCCTCCGGAACTGTCAGTTCCATTGCCTCGCTCCATGCACCGTTTTCGTTGACAGAAATAAAGAACTGCGTTCCATCGGAGAAAATCAGACTCTTGCCATCGTCCGCCATCACAAAGGTGCCGGACAGTGCACTCAGCTGACCATCCACAGCAGTCAGGGCTGCGCTGTCAGGCGTGCAGATGTAAAGCTTGCCGTTCTTTACGCAGTACAGCTTACCGTCCCGGAAGGAAACACCCGTCAATGTATCTGCTCCGGAAGCAATCACCCGATCCTTGCCGCTGCATACCATATGCAATGCAGAGCCGGATGCGCCGTTGAGCGTGTAGGCAGCGTACAGGGATCCGTTGTGATATGCAGCAGCCAGCTCGGAAACGTAGGAATCCGCATTTGCCAGCTGGTAGGGCTTGCCCCACTTGCCGCCTGTAAAATCAGACGCCAGAATCATGCCGCTAGACTGGAAGACATTTTCCAGATTCCCACTGCTCTTGACCCATACAGCCGTCATCTTGTCCCCGTCAAAGGCAAGGGTGGGAAGCATATCCGGTGTAGAATCCTTCAGCACGCAGGCTGTGTCTGCAAAAGCCGTGCCGTTCCACTTTGCCGTGAAGATATCTGTAGAAGCCAGTGCCTGTGCAGCCATCTGGGAAAGGTCACCGCCCTGGATCACTGCATTCTGCTTCTGCCAGATCAGATAGATATCATCGCCGTTTTCGACCAGTCTTGCGGTCAGATCCGCACTTTCAGACTGGTTGACGCACTGGGGCTCGGACCAGACGCCGTTGTCATAATAGGAGAACATCAGCTTTGTGCTGTTGAGCAGCTCCGCATCCGGATCCGTGGTCTGCCATACCAGCACCTTGCTGCCCCCTGCTTCTGCAATCAGAGGGATCGTACTGGGGAGCACGCCGCTTTGCAGCACATTGACCCCATCACCTGCTGCGCCGTTCCATGCAGAGGTCTGGCTCAGATAGTCCGTATCCATCAGCTCCGGCTGCGTATCCGCATCCCCTGTACCGCCTGCGGCAGCGCCCTTTGCGGCACTCCGGTTCTGCTTCGGCCACAGGGTCCATGTTTTGCTTGCAAAATCATAGGAAAAGTCAATGACAAAGAGGAGGTAAGCCTCTACGAAGGCTTTCAAGGTCACAGTACCGGTGCGCTCGGGCGCAACGCTGACTTCAAAATCCACGCCGCCGCCTGCGCCCACGGACACAAGACCGCTTACGCCAAAGCCGCCGCTGATGCTGCCGCTGACGGTGATAGATGCCTCACCCTGGAAGGATGCACCACCGCCGTTTGCATACAGAGTCATGCCTGTCAGCGTGTTCATCTCGGCTCCCACCTTGACATTCAGATACAGGGGAACCACAGCCAACAGGAACTGCTGCGTATAGGACAGCTCGCCTCCAACGGTAATGGCAATGCCGCCGCCCTGGGAAACAATATTGTGATTTGCATCGTAAACCATTTCATAGTAGCCCAGTCCTTCCACCGTCGTGTCCGGAACAATTCCCAAAGAACCATGGGCAGCAAGCTTCCCGGAAGAATTGATCTTGTTGCAGAGGCTATTGATCAGTCTGTCCGCCTTATTTACATCATCCATATAATTGGTAAAGGACTGCTTGAAATAATCGTAGATCCCCTTGGATTCATCCGCCGTTTTCGCATCCACGCCAATCAGGAATCTGACTGTGCAGGTGCCCTCGTCCTCGTTCTGCTCACTGGTTACCTGGACAGGCAGCATGGGCAGGGATACTTCAAAGTTATCTCCCACCAGGGATGCCACATCTTCACTGCCGGTAGCGCCCTTCTGATCCGGTGTGATCTGGAACTGATCGCTGAATGCGTCCGGATCCACATCCGGTGTATCCGCATGGGGATTGACCTTGAGGCAGATTCTTCTGCGCTCAGACACCGTGCCATCCGCACTTCTGAGAATCAGATACACATCCTTGCCCGGCGCAAGCATTTTGCCCGGCGCAAAGGAAAAGATGCCGGTTGTGCTGGTGAGCTTTTTGCCCCCTGCACCATACTGCACCAGCTCATATTTGCCGGGGGTATGCCCGTTCCATTCCGCTGTCACCTGAATCCGGCACATATCCGACTTGTTCTCCGTAAAGAACATCGAGTTCGTGAAAAGATCCTTCTCCTTGTTGGTTTCAGTTGCGAGGATGGGGTATGGCTTTCCGTTTGAGGTATCGTTTTTCAGATAGAACACATGGACGGAGCGTTTCTTTGGGGTGTATACGGCTCCGCTTGTCAGATAGCCCTCCGCAGACACGATCACTGTCTGCTGGGAAGTTGCCCCGCCAAGATTCACCATACCATCCTTGTCGGTTTTGAAGGTTTTGTTGCCGATCTTTACAACAGCGCCGGCAATGGGCTTTTTCGTATCAGCTGCATTGACCAGTATATGGTGCTGGTTGATGCTCATACGATATTCCCGCAGCTGCTGCGCAGCGTCCCCATTAAAGTCGCTGACCTTCAGCGCATACAAAAACAGATCGTCCATGATCTTTTTTGCATAGTTATCCAGGTAAGAATAGGAATGCTCAATGGTCAGACCGGACGCAATGACCCGGCCTTTGCCCAGAGGGTATTCTACCAGGGTGGGATTATCCGATTCACTGGAGCGAACCAGGATATTTGCACCTGCCGGCAAAGTGGATTCGATAAATTCAGAATGACTGCAATATGTAGAGAACCACATCTGATCCTCTTTCCCCTCTACCACTGCGCCATCTCCGTCCGAAAGAGCCGCAGTCAGAATGGGGTGCTTAGGATCCGCTACATAATTATACTCTGTATAGTCCAGGATCTTTTCAACATTGCCGGGAAGCGCACCGGTCAGATTGCCGTCAGCCCAGCCCCCGTCCGCTGCGCCAAACACAATCACGCCGCCGAGAGAAGCATACAGCTCCATGTAATCCTTGAACTCCAGATAGTTGTTGTAGGTGGAAAACGCCTGATCGTCCGCAAAGATGACCACGGAGTAATCCTCCAGTTCAACATCCAGAAATTCCGTTGTGGTGACCTTCTGATAGTCCACGCCGATATCTCCAAGCACTTTGGTATTCGCATTGGAGTCCCAGGGGAGATTGTCCTGGATCAGCAGAACCTTTTTCTGGGCGGCTGCCTTCTGTGCGGCGCTGACGCAGACCTGGGTAAGGAGCTGCATTTGCGTCGTGATGGAAAGCACGGCGGCGCACGCAACAGAGGTGATCTGTTTTAGAATTTTCTTCATTTCTACATCCCTTCCGTTTGGATCATATAGATATGCATATACATTATTATATCAGTGTCTGATTTGTTTGTCAATGTGCTGACATGCTGCACAAACTAAATATTCTTCTTGTAAATAGAAAGCGGCTGTGCTCATCATGAACACAACCGCTTTATGGCTTCTACTCTCACAAAAAATAATCTTATGCCGCTTTTTATTTCTTCACTTCAATGCTAAAGTTACCGTCCTTATCGATTTTCAGACTTAGTGTTTTTACATATCTGTCATAAAAGCTCTTTTTCTCACTGTCGGTACCTTCGATTCTTGCCTCCAAATACAAGTGCTCCACCAGATCCCGACCGTTGATATACAAAATATCCGGCAAATACTGATCCAGGATACCAAGCAGCACGGCTCTTTTAAAGCCATCCACATTTCCGGAGCAGAAATCGTCAATGGAACAGTAGTAAATATCATGCTCCTTCAACGCATTTTTGATTGCACGACCGCAATTTGCATACTCATACATCACCAGGAACTTCGCATTTGGCAGGGATGTAATCAACCCCCAGAAATCAGAATCACTGGATACAAGGATAAAGGAGTCGATTCCTTCCGCATAGTGATTCTGGCAAACACCTGCGGTCATGACGATATCCACCAGGCTCTTTCTCTCGGTTACACGATCTATGACAATATGCTCGACCGGAATCGTAATAAACTTCGTCAGCCACCGCCAGCCCACAGTTGTATGATGATCGTCATATAAATAAATTTTTCTATTTTACTGAGCTCATCCTGATTGAGATTTTTCAGCGTGGCATACAGCTTATACACATCAGAATTTTCACAATCCACGGCAATGACCGTTCTCATGCTGCAACGCAGAAAATCATAAATGCTGTTTTTCGTTTCCGCATTTGCATCTTTGTACTTGCTTGGATCATCAAACGTATCATGATGCAAACCATAGATGATTTGTAAAAATTTTCTGTCAGAAAGCAGCATGGAACCGCAGTCATACGGTGTCCAGTAAATGTACTGCTGAAAGGGGTAGAAGTTCTTGTTTGCCATGTATTTTTCAAATTCACGCTTTAGCGCAATCGGATTATGATAATGCGGAACTACAAAAAGCTCTCTGATATAGGTCCACTCGCACCAATCCGGGAACAAGACAGCCACGGCATCAATGTATTTATTGATCAGATCATTGAGATCCAGCATGTATTTTTCAGACCGATAATTTGCCTTAATAATCGGAATGCCCCATGATTCCAACGCCGCAATGTTCTTATGGTCATACCACTCCAAAGATGTCAGATTTTTTAGATTGTATCGCATTTCATCATCGGTTTTCTTAAACGTACAGAAAAGCGTTGTACGCAATTTACAGAGATAGCGAATGATCGTGGCTGACTGGGATGCATAAAGGGATTGCAATAAATCCTGACTGGACTCCATAAAGCACTGCTCCAGGACATTTTTCCGGACACCAATCAGATACGCAATGGTTGTCACAAGATCTTTCGTATCAACTGTCGTATTCTGCTTCATGCTTTACACCTCCGGTAAATCAAAATGGTTTTATATAATTGTATAGAACCAGTATACCAGATATCCGTTATGGATTCAATCAGATTTTGTGAATACAGGGTGGTTTCACACAATTTTCAGAGGCGGACACAAAAACCGAAGGCAGCCCCACACAAGCGTTGTGCGGAACTGCCCTTGTTCATAATGGATAATCCTTTTGCCTTATGTACAAGAAAACGCAATGCGCTGATCCACTGGCAGCGTAGTCACCGACAGCCACATTTTCTCGTGCTCCAGGTTTTTGAATTGATTCGGGAGAAAACTCCTCTCATAGAGATTGTACGCAATCTTCACCGTCGTACTGGTATTGGTTCTGACGGCGCAGGCGTGAGCCTGGTCGTAGTCACCCTCAAAAAAGGGATTGATGCAGGCAGTGACCTCATTGTCGTAGTATGTGAACCAATTGCTTCCAAGGACAGGAAGCGCATAAAAGGTCAGTCCTTTTGGATAATCCCCTTCATTGGCAACCGTCAGGGTCAGCTCCAGGTACTTTTCCGACAGGGAATGAAAATCCTCCGGCTTCTTGCCCAACTCTTTCAGATAATCCTCTGCATCTATCATGCGGGCGGATTCCAGCGAAACAGAATAGCCGGGCTGTTCCAATGCATTATTCGAGATATTGTCGCCAAAGGACACCATTTCGTGCATGCCGTATACCGCAGAGGGCCCCTCATAATGCACAGCAAAGGTACCACCGTTCACCTTATAATACCGCACACACCAAGCCACCAGGCAGACGATCAGAGTTGCTGCGATAATCGGCTTTTTCATTCGGCAGTTCCCTCCGCATCCATGTGCTTTTCATCCGTGATTCTGCCGTGCTCAATGGTGTAGATCGTGTCGCAGACACCCTCCAGGGTGACGTGGTCGTGACAGGTCATGATCACCAGCGCACCTCGCTCCCGTTCTTCGGCAATCAGTTTTTTTGTCAGCGCAACACCGTCTGAATCCAGGGCGTTTGTAGGCTCATCCAGAATCACAAGCTCCGGCGATTCCATGATAGCCGCCGCAATCCCAAGGCGCTGCTTCATACCCAGAGAATACTTGCGGTACTTCTTTTTGTCCTTCGGATCAAGGCCCACCCGGGCAATCGCCTTTCTGACCGTTTCGTCCGTAATCTTTCCCTGTATGGACGCCAGCAGCTTCAGATTCTCAAACCCGCTCATTCCGCCCAAAAAGGCAGGGCTTTCGATCAAAATTCCCATGCTCGGGGGGAAGCTGATGTCCTTTCCAAGCACCTTTCCGTCAAATTGAATCTCTCCTTCGGTGGGAACGATCAAACCCGCTATAAGCCGCATGAGCATGGTTTTTCCGCAGCCATTATATCCGCAGAGTCCATACACAGTACCGCTGTGCAAGGTCAGATTCACCTGGTCTGCAACGAGATTCCCCCTGATTTTCTTCACAACATTTTTTACTGTGATTGTCATATGCCACCTCATTCCTTATCGGGCAAAATATCATATCGTTTGAAATACAATGCGCCAGCTATGATCACTGCTGCAATCAGTCCCAGGCAGATCCACATGCCGGTCATGGCAGGATACGCCTCCTCATAGAACCAATCGCTCCGGGTGGTCATAGCACAGCGGGAAAATGCTGCCGGTGTATCGTCCAGTACTCCAAACATCAGCACGCCGATGCTGATCAGATAGCTGTACATGGGTTTGCAAAACAGGCAGAGCAGCATCTGGAGCATATTCAGCGTACAGAGCACCAGCATAGGTGCCAGCAACAGCCAGACCCGCTGCAGCACAGTCAGATCCGGAGCGCCCTTGAACAAGTAGACAACGCTCCTGTCTGCGGTGATCGTCAGGATATCCGGCGTGTTCGTAAATGTAATATCATAGCCATTGAGTACGCTGAACAGCAGGGCTGTCAACAGGAACAGCACATAGAACCAGACCCCGGATGCAATGCACCAGACGCATTTGGCGCCCCACCATGCCCCTCGTTTCCGGGAGCGTGTCAGCACCTGAATGCCGAACTGGGTCAGATCATTGTGCATATAATCAAAATTGATGAAAACTGCAAAGACAAACAGCGCAATCCAGAAATAGGGCAGCGCAATCACCGTACTGGGATCCGGCGCCTTGGTGATGGGATCGCATCCGTGAAAAAGCTCTGCGATCAGATCCAAAAAGGTCGTGGGGCTTTTAATACCCCCGTATGCTTTAAACATGTTGAGATTGATGTCCGCAGACATACACTCAAACAAGCAAAGGATCGGCACCAATATGTACCGCTTGTTCCGGAGGATCCCCTCCCGGATATCACTTAAAATCAGCTTAAAGGCACTCATATTTTCTACCTCGCAGCACATAAATCAGTGTGGACACAACCACAATGAACCCGATACTTGAAAAGACAGTGACCGGCAGGTTGGCAGCCAGGGGGGCGGCATACAGCTGCTCCGTCCAGACCAGTGCGATTCCATTCCCGTTGATCGCAATTCGATACTTCTGCGCCGCAAAGGAAGCCAGAAGCTGCTGTGCCGTAAACACAAGAAAGGGCACCACACTGGAAACGATGTGATTTTTGATCAGCATGCCTGCTGCCGTACCCATGCTTGCCATGGCGCCGCCCCAGAGAAATGCCACACCGCACCACATCAGTACAAACAGATACGGGCTTTGATAAAAAGCCACAGAGCCAAATGTAAAGGGGCTCGCAGGTGATACCAGGTCATCAGGGATGGGCCAGAATGCCGGCGAAAAGGTGCCGAGCAGCATAAAATCCAGAACCAGCGCACCCACAAAGATCATGCCCCCGCTGATGAACGAAACCAGGTATTTGGCAGTAAAATACCTCCTTCGCCCGATGCGGGTAACGGTTTGTGCAATGTACCCGGTACTCCGGTCGTAGCTGACGCTCCAGCTATAGGCAAAGGCAGTCAGAAGGGGCAGCACTATATGCAGGTAGGAACCTGCACCAATGGCCGGCTGGGTACCCAGCCATTTATGGAAAACGCTGGTATATACGTCGACATCCTGCTGGTACAGCCGGAACCAGGCAAACACGTCTGCAATCACGATCAGTGTAGCAGCGACAGCGGAGAACAGCAGGGTCTTGCTGCGTATCATACGCTTCCATTCAAATACAAATATTCGCTTCATTCCACACCTCACTTCAAGTTCAGATCAACCCACGGACCGCCGTTTTTAGTGTCTGCCGTTTGAAACACCACAGACTCCAGTGGAACGTTTTCTAAGCGAACCAGGTACGAAACCTCAAATTCGGTGGTTTCCCCCGGCTCCAGGTGAAACGCATAGTAGCTTCCGCTGCATGCATCGTGTTTACTGAAATAAAAATCAGGACCCTCTGTGCAGGCACCTAAGGCATCCACCCGGAAATCATATTCTTCATAAAACTCCGGCTCCCACGCATGCTCCGGTGAGGTCGCATTGACATTCTCCACGGTAAAGTGCAGGGTCACGATCACGCCATCATGCAGCAGCTTTCCGCTTGCCTGATCATAGTGCATGCCGTCCACCACACTGTACGGAAACGTATCCTCCAATGCGATTCCCGCCTCTGCAAAGGTCGTAAACACCTCTGCCCGATCAACGGTCACATAGATTTCCCCACTGCCAGCAGGTGGACTTACCAGGTTTTCTGAGTAAAAACGTTCTCCCAAAGCAGTTTGGAATTTGATCTCCGGCGTTTTTGTGGAGCCGGAATCAGAACCACTATCGGTGCTGTCGGCACTATTGACTGCGGCAGAATCACGCTGGGTTTCTGACCAGGTTTCAATCTGAATGTCCCCAAACGTACAGGCGTTCAGCAGCAAAAGCGCACAGGCAAGGGTGCCGCAGAAAAAAGTTCGCTTCATATCTTCCACCTCACTTCAAGTTCAGATCAACTGTTGTGCCGAGTGTGGCTGGATATGCTGTTTCAAACTGCACATGCTTCAGTGCCGTATCCTTATCCGATGCAATCTCTGACCAGTAAACCAGGTATGATACCTCAAATTCGGTGGTTTCCCCCGGCTCCAGGTGAAACGCATAGTAGCTTCCGCTGCATGCATCGTGTTTACTGAAATAAATCTTAGAACCCTCTGTGCAGGCACCTAAGGCATCCGCCCGGAAATCATATTCTTCATAAAATTCCGGCTCCCGCGCATGCTCCGGTGAGGTCGCATTGACATTCTCCACGGTAAAGTGCAGGGTCACGATCACTCTGTCACCCCGGAACGTGCCGCTTGCCTGATCATATTGTATGCCGTCCACCACACTGTCCGGAAACGTATCCTCCAATGCAATTCCCGCCTCCGCAAGGGTCGCAAACACCTCTGCCCGATCAATGGTCACATAGATTTCCCCACTTCCATGAGGTGGTTCTACCAGGGTTTTCGCATAAAAGCGTTCTCCCAGGGCAGCGTGCCTGGGGGCCTCCAGTGTTTTTGCGGAGCCGGAATCAGAACCACTGTCGGTGCTGTCGGCACTATTGACTGCGGCAGAATCACGCTGGGCTTCTGACCAGGTTTCAATCTGAATGTCTCCAACCGTACAGGCGTTCAGCAGCAAAAGCGCACAGGCAAGGGTGCCGCAGAAAAAAGTTCGCTTCATATCTTCCACCTTTCGTTCATCAAGTTCTCTCTGACAGGAAAACAGGATGCCGGACTGCATGATCTCATTCCGCCCGGCATCCTGCTGCTTAAAATCGGGTGTTAGTTTGCAACGGTCACGTTCAGATTGCCGGAATAGTCCGGACTCCACACACCTTTAATGGTGGACGGGTTATAATAGCTTGTGGAACCAAATTTCAGACCGGCGCAGGCATCCCCACGCTCATGGATCAGGTTCTTGACAACATACCGAGTACCTGCTGAAACTGTAACCCGGGCAGTGGAGCGACCGTTTTTGTTGCAGGTTCTGTTTGCCACAGCAGTTGACCAGTTGGTATCGCTCAGTCCCCAGGTCTGAACATACACAGGATAGTCCGCAGCCGTAAGATAAATGTACACGCTGGAATTGTTCGTCTTGACTCTGATACCATTCTTCGTCACAGGCACTTCCGTATAGGTACCGGAAATGCCGGGGGCTGCATTAAAATCGGTGATATTAGCGTTCGTAGTGTTTGCGGCGTGTACGCTCATCCCCCCAGGCTTACCGTAAGGGACGCCGTCGCCATCAGCAGTGCAAGTGTTCTTTTCAGTGCTTTTTTCATTCTGAATTCCTCCTTTGATTTGAGATTGATTTGATAATTACAGCTTTTTCTCCCGAAAGCCTGACCCTTCAATCAGGAAAAAGCAATTACCCTACAGTCTGGGCACGTTTCACCCATATTATCGAAATTACTCGTTTTTTATCCTTAATTGCATTATACAGTATCCTGGGGGTCTTTGTCAATACCTTTATTAGATTTTTTTGAAAATAGGGCTGTAGGAACAATGGTGCATAAAAAAGGCGAATACAAGCAGAGCGCCCCAGTATATGTTTTCCGTGCCGCTGTTCATCCCACAAGCACGTCATCTTTTGGCACGCATCTACTATATAAACGATTGAGCATGCCAAAAAGATGTCACCCAAGGCAAAGTTTACAGAAAGTTCACAATTTTGATGCCACCAACGAGAGGGCAATGCCTGGAGGACTTTGGAAAATGGTCAGGGGTGATGCTGCGTGCGGAAATGCGAATAGATAAAGCGAACCCCGCATCACTGGTTTTCAGCGATGCGGGGTTGTTTGTTAGAATTGGATCTGAAGCCATTTTTCCAATTGTTCCTGCTCTATGATTTTTTGCAGCAATGGCGGATAATTGTTCTGTTAATACGTAAGGTGTATGTTCAGCAGCAGCTAATAACAAAGTCGGGTATCCGTAAAGCGAGTTGATTTTCTTTTCAAGAACACATTGCTTTATGCGCAGACCATGCCGGGAAAGGTTCAAACTCACACCTCAGGCAGAATTCTGTCGGTGCAGTTTCCGGTAGTCCGTTGCAGTCATGCCGGTTTTCTCCCGGAACTGTCGCATGAAGTGGTTTTCATTGTTGTAGCCACACTGTAAAGCTACCTCCCGGATACGTAAATCGGTGTGAGACAGCAGCTGTGCGGCTCGCTTTAACCTAACACTGATGATGTCATCCTTGATGCTGGAGGCAAACACCTGCTTGTATAATCTCTGCAAATGACTTTTACTGATGCAAAGTTGCTCTGCAATGTCTGAAATATTCCACTCCAGCTGGGGATTTACAACCATGCGCCGACGCATGCGAATAATCTGCGCTTTGTAGTCCAGGTAATGATTCTGAACAGTCTGTTTCTGTTGCATTAGCTGCAGCACCCCCTGCTCCAGTTGCTGTTCGACCGCTTCCCGGCTTGTGGAAGTCAATTGTACAGTATAATCGATAAATTCCGGAACCTGCCGGATTTTGAATCGGGCACGCAGACTGTTTTCCACAAATGCCGTCAAATCCACAATGGATGCTGCTTCATTTTCTCCAGGCTGCATCGGCATTAAGACAGCAAATATACTGTCCTCGATTCTACAGCACAGCCGATGTGTGTGATAACTCCGAATGGCTTCTCCGATTGCTGCAACTGGATCCAACTGATTGATCTGATCCGGATAGTAAGTTAGTAACAACAGCACACAACGATTTCCCGCTTTCAAATATCCGGCAGTCACTTCTGGCAGGCGGAACAAGAAGCCCCCTCGGTTCAGCATCCCGGTAACCGGATCCGTCTCCAGTTGTTCCAAATGATGGGGATAAAGCTGGACACGAATCCGCTGCTGTAGGACTTTCAGCCCATTGGAAACAGCGTCACACCAGCTTACATAGGTTTCGTCAATGCGTACAGCCCGACTGTCCTGGAACCCCATTGCTGTAAACCCTAAAATCTGGCCATCGCAATGCAGGGAGGTAAGCACAAGCACATGAGGATCATGGGAAGTCTGCAATGCAGGAAGGACCTGACTGGTCGGGAACAGAAAACCGGACTGCGGGTTTCCCCCAAACCGCTTGGAAAGCAGCAGATACATCTGCTCCGGGAATCCATATTGTCGGACATCATCCGGATTGCGGGCATTTCCCTGCCAATCCCGGCACAGGCAAATATCGATCCAATCCGCTTTTGTAAAAATATGTCCCACCTGATCAATCCGATCAGACAGCTCATGCAAATCAGAAGCCTCCGTCATACGATGAATAAAATCTGTGGCTATAAATGTCTGTTGTTCAGCATTCCGCTGCATCTGATTGTACACATAGCGCTCCAGCCAGAAGCCTTCGTCATTTTCCGGATGCTTCATGCCTGTGCAGCCACAGCTTTTACCGATCCATACGCTTTGGGCTGGACAAATGCATGCGCAGTTCTGCCCGGTCATCATGGTATGCAGTCGGCAAACCGCTTCTGCGCCATATTGCCGATCACGGCCCTGGACGGTGGTCAAAGGAGGATCGCACACCGCCGCATCCATGCCTCCGTCATACCCGGTCACAACCAGATCCTCCGGCACTCGTATTCCATGGGCTGTCAGAGATCTTACCAATGCCGCTGCCATAACATCGCTGGCACACACAATTCCATCCGGACAGGGCAGCGCTCCGGATGCAATCTGTACTCCGATTTGTTCAGGAATGTCTTTCCAGAAGTGTCCGTAGAAAACATCCGATTCCTGGGGATAAATCCCCGCCTCCTCACAGGCATCCAGAAATCCGCCAAGCCGTTCCATCGAGGAAACATGGTTGGGCAATCCAGTGATACAGTACAGCTTCCTGCAGCCGTGGCGTTGAATCAGATGCTTTGTCACCTGGTACATGCCGGAATGCTCCTCCGCCTCAAAAGTCGGGAATCCCGGTTCCTCCCTGCCCAAAACAAGGCAGGGCACATCTGTCTGCCTCAGGCTATCAAAGATCTGCTGAATCACCGCATCCGTGTGAAACCGATCCGCAGCAAACAGAACTCCGTTTAGATGATGAGAACAAGTCAGCGTGTAGATATTCTCCAGCCCGGCGATATACTGATCAAAGCGAACCTCCCGTAAGGAATTAAAAATACCGGTGTAGACAATGACATCATAGCCCAGAGAAATCCCCTGATCACAAGCTCCCTCCAGGAATGCATGATCCAATGCACTGTTGATTTCAGGCAGAATCAGACCGATTTTCCCCTTTGCGCCCATAGAACACCATCCTCCGCAGCAATGATTCGATACTGTCCTTCTTTGTACACATTGTACAATGGGATTGCTCCGATGTCAATTCTGAAATATGCTTCTTTTTTAGCTAAAATGCGATATTTTTATTGACGAACCTTGAAAGTAATGCTACAATAGAAACAAAAACAGCACCGCACGCTCCGCTGACGGATCGGTGCAATGCTGTATAAGAAAGAGAGAGGAACTAGTATGAGATGCAGCGCTGTAGGCTATCATCATATCCACGACAGCAGCTTTCAGAAAAAAAGACCAAACGGCTCATCAGATTGGCTGCTGCTGCTGGTCAAGACCCCTGCGCAATTCATCATTGAGGGAGAAATCATTCACGCAAAAGCGAATTCCTATATGATCTATTCTCTGGATACGCCTCAGCACTATGGTGCAGACGGTGCCGATTACATCGACGACTGGCTGCATTTCTACCCGGATCCGGAGGAGTTAGAATTGTTTCAAGCTCTATCCATTCCACTGAACAGACCCGTTTATATCGGCAACATTGCTGCTGCCTCTGCCATTATCAGAAACATGTGCTTTGAGTTTTACTCTGCGCACTTGTGCAAGCAGGAATCCGTCACGCTGTATTTCCGAATGATGCTTTATAAGTTCCACGAACAAGAAGCCTTCCGTTATTCCGATACCATCCTGACGCTGACCCGGCATATGCCTCATTTACTGTGGATCAGGGAATCCATTTTTCGCTGGCCGGAACAGGAGTGGAGCGCAGACGTGCTTGCCCGGGAAATGCAATTGAGCCAATCCCGGTTCCTGCATCTTTATAAGGAGGCCTTTGGTTCTACCATGCTCCAGGACATTACAGACAGCCGCATCCAGAAGGGATGCGAACTGCTGCGAACCACAAACCTGAAGCTTCCGGAGATTGCCGATGCCTGCGGCTATGCCAGTGTGCCTTATTTTATCATGCTCTTTCGCAGCAAAACCGGCATGACACCACATGCATACCGCAAGGCACAGCAGGCCCAACTGTAGCCATCACTTCATGTTCAACAGGAACTTTTTCACCTTTATGTAGGTGAAATAAATCATAAAATCAGCCTCACCGTAATCGGAGAGGCTGATTTATATATACGCTGCTGCACAGGATATGCAGATCTGCACAGCAGCATCAAGGGGGGCTAATTTTTTGAACCGCCTAACAGGAATTTTGTCAACACAACCGCATCCGCTATTTCCACGCTGCCGGTGCCGTTCAGATCTGCCCGGCGCAGGGCATTCCGGTTCAGGGACTGTCCCAGCAATGCCCGGCGCATCCTTGCAAGATCCATGCCGTTGACCATGCCGTCCCCGTTTACATCCCCGGGGATCACCGGCTCGGCTGTATTCTCCGCAGCCAGCACCACATAGTTCACAGCCTGGTTCAGATTGATCGCACCCAGCGTCACTGCTGCATCCTGCTTTACGTCTTTCTGATACACCACATATGTTACAACCGGATTTCCGTCATCCGTCAAAGTCATGTTCGTCTTTTCCCAGCCACTGAGCCATGCTGACGCATTCTGCTCTGCCCGGGTATCCACTGCCACATAGGCTGTCAGATCCTTCGCTGCCGTGAAGCATGCTTCCTCGCCCGCATATTTTTTTGAATCACAAGCTGTCCGGATCCACTCTGCATCCTGCAGAAGCTCCGGCACTGCGGTAAACTTACAGGTTCTATCCCCAAATACCTGGCTGCCAACATTCAGCCCGGACTGAATTGACCAATCGCCTGCATTCTCCTTGTCATATACGTTCAGACTCTTGATCAGCTTCCCGTCGGGGATGGGATCCGGTTCCACAACCGGTGGTTGAGACGAATCCCGAACCAAGGAAAAATCATCCACTAGCAGCCAATTTCCCGCCTTGGCATCTGAATAAATTCCAATCTGTACGGTACCATTGGTGACCTGGATATCAGAAATAGTGACCTCTTCCCAATTGTCTATTTTTCGATTCACATTGATAATCTTATCAGCGCCGGCACCCCGCACATACAGCATAGCCGAATTCTGACCACCCGTACTTCTTACCCATGCCCGCATGGTGTAGGTTCCGTTGGGGAGCTTGACATCCTGTGTCATAGTAGCCTTGTATGCGCTATCGCTCCACTGCCGTGCACACCAGTTGCCTGTACGTCCGCCCTTTTTGTTGCTGTTGCCGGTGCCGGATGCCTTCCAGCCTGCAAGCGTAGTCTGGGACACCCGATCTGCTTCAAAAGTGGGGTTGAGAATATAATTGTTGCCTGCGCCCACCTGCCATTCACCGGTCTGTGCATTCAGGCTCCATTCGCTCAGGGAATGGAATGTCACCTTGTCACCATTCACCGTCAGTGGCACCCACTGGTTATAGCCAATTCCGTTTCCGGCAAAATCGCTCCAACGATCGCCACAATACAGAACTGTCTCCTGCTTACTGCCATGCACAGTGTAGAAAAAGCCCGTCTGGGTCACATAGGAGAAATCTTCATCCGTTCCCTCCATCACCTTCCAGTCTGAATATGGGCCTGTGATCTTGTCGGCAACCATGTAATAGCTGTGGGATGCATTCCAACCGTGCAGATCCGATGCACAGAAATAATACTTCCCCTTGTATTTAAACAGGCAATTACCTTCTCTGCCCTTTCCCTTCGCCACTTCCACTGCAGGTTCAGCATACAGGAAATCCGATGTCCGCAGTTTGGAAATATACTGATGTCCTCTGCCGCCCTTATTAGAGCAAACCAGATACGCCTGCCCATCGTCATCCACGAACAAAGTCTGATCCCCAGTGCCTTGCTTGAGCACATTCTGAATCTGATCCTGCACGGTTTCCACTTGGAAATTACCCGTAGGCGTATCACAGGAGGCAAAGAGGATGCTGTCATTGTACTGGGTCACCAGTACATACTTTTTCGTCTTTGCACAGTAGGCAACGCCCATGCGTCCAACCCAGTAGGTCCAGCCAAAATTCTTGGTATTTGCCGTCAGAACATCGTTCTCAAACTTCCAGTTCACAAGATCCTTGGAAGAATAGCAAGTCACAGAGCGAAAGGAAGTATCGTTCACCTTTTTGGTCGGATTTGCGGCATATGTGTCTGCGCCGTTGTAGTGCACGCCGTACCAGTAATAAGTATCCCCGAATTGAAATACGCCGCCGCCCTGAGAATAGATGTTGTTTCCGGATGTGTCCTTCCAAAACGTATCGTTGTAAATAGTGTTTCCAACTGCCGCTGCTGTTGGCTCCGGACAAGCAGATGGACTGACTAGCATTCCCGTTCCAAGCACCATTGCAAGCAATGCAGAAACCGATTTCCTGAACAATTTCTGTAGTTTCATTATGCACACTCCTTTTCAGCCATTCTTCTGGATGATATAATCCTGCTGCCAAATCCGCTTCAGAAACAAGCAGATTTTCTTCTGGTTCTATCGTAACATAAAACAGTAAAAAAACAAATGCAGGAATCGATCAAATAAATGACGTTTTTGAGCAAATCATCCCGACCCAGATGCTCCATCGTATAACTCCCTGTCCCTTGCTGGGCATAAGCAGCTGTGCCAGTCGGTACAACCGCCGCTATGTTCGCCAGCATTGCAAGGGCAAGCAGCATTATTCCAACTTTCCTTTTTCTCATAATCGTTCCCTCCGCAATATCTTTTATCGTTTAGAATCTCGGTGCAATGCTGCCCAACCTGTTATCGCAATTTGTCTCCTATTTTCAGATCAAGTTTTTTCGTTTCCTCTGCGATCATTCGTGCAATTTTCAATGCTCCTGCATGACTCAAATGCGTATTATCCAAACTAGTTTTTGCTGTATCAGCATAACAATGCATCTTGACAGTTTCAGCAGCACCGCCATAGTTATAAAGGCTTGTATGGTTACTATTATCATGAGTACTTATCCGTAGCAAAACGGCAGGATAATCAGCAGAAACAGCTTCAGCAATCGCAGGAGAGAAAGCATTGGTAAACAAAATGCTGATGATCGCTAAAAACGCACATGCTATAGAAAACAACCTTAAATTGAGCACTTTCTTCATAGTATCCCTCCTTAGGAATCTGTAAAATATATCGGTAAGAAGCCCGAGATGCAGTTCTTTCTGTATATAATGATACAATGAATTCAGAAGCTAGGCAATGCATTAATTGCTCAAAAATGTAACGTTTTTGAGCAAAAACAACGTTCTCCCCCTGTTCCTCAACCATGTCTTTTTCCCACAAGTAAAGGCAACACCGCACAAAGATTGCGGTGTTGCCTTTGGCACCAAATGAAAATCATTTATTTTGAATCAAAGCTCGTTTCATCAGACATAAATCAAAAACTGTCAGCCTGTCATCTTCGCAAAAATCTCCTGCCTTCCAGTCGGCAAGCTCTGTGTTTGGCACTGCAAGCAGCCATTTCTGGAGGAGAACCGCATCTGCAATGTTGAAGCTGCCGTCTGCATTCACATCACCGAGCACCGTTTTTTCCGGCACTGCAGGCTCTAAAATAAATTTCTGCCCATCGCCGCCCCAGTATTCCCACTGGCAGATATTCGCACCGGCATCCTTACTGATATTGTAGACGTCCGCACAGGAATTGCCCCCTGAAACTGCGGTCAGCAGCGCATATTGTCCGCCGCCTGTATCCAGAAATCTGAACCTTTGTGAGGCATCGCCGATGTAATCTGTAATCACAATATCTGCGCCGTTTTCAGCGCTTGCATTTTCAACAGTCAGTGCCTTGCCATGTGTGGTGCGAATCGTATACCACCCGTTATCCACTGCGGTAATATTCCAGATTTGTGCATCAGTATTCTGTTCTGCACTGCCATTCTTGATATCCATGTCTGCATGCATATACAACGCACTGTTGACATTCTGTATGGTATAGGTTCCATCGGCAACCGGTGTCAAATTGACGATATCCTCCACAGGATTATATGCCGTTTCCTTGCTGCCCCAGATGCAGATGTTTATCCCTGTTGCAGTAAAAGTCATTTTCCTGACCGGCGTATCCGATTCGTCCTCCTGTACAATAAATGCGCCTTTATAAGTCACACCACCCCAGGTGAAGCTCATATACGGCGTGCCGTTCTTTGTGATTTTCCACGTTGCATCAATATCTCCGGTGACAGTTCCATCCGCATTCAGCGTAATGTGAATCGGCTTTTCCACATCGGCGGATTTTTCATTTTCAAATTTCTGATTCGGGTTGTGCCAGATCAACTCATAGTTGCCGACAATTGCTTCCATTGTATGCCCGTCTGCTGAAAGCGTTTCGCCGGAGTATTCATATGCGGTTGCAGTCGGCCATCCGTCCTCGTTCAGAAGCATCTGGTGTACACGCACTTCATGCCCACCATAATTATCGTCAAATTTGTTATGATAGATGCAAAACAGCTTGCCGTCGTCGTCCATCAGCGCCGAGTTGTGTCCCTGTGCTGTATTTGGCTTTGTATTGCAGCTCCATTGATAATTGCTCATAAGGCGTTCTCCGATATTGCCTGCAATATTATCCATGGCTTGTGCATAAATTGAAGAATTGCCGTTCTGGTCAACATAAGGTCCCTGTGGGTTTTCACTGCGGAAAACACGCATATTGTATCCGCCCTTATTGTTGAAATGACCATAGGAAAGGAACATGTAATAATATCCTTTTTCTGCACCCGGGGACTTCATATATTCAATGTATGGCCCTTCACCGGAAGTCCAGTGTCCGCCTGCAACATGAACGCCCATATACGCATCAGACTGTACGGCGCCATTGTAAGATTCCGTTTTATACTGCACCGTATAATCACGCAACCCCGTCTTTTCATCCAGTTCCAGCATATATATGCCGCCGAACCAGGAACCATATACCATCCACAGATTTCCTTCTTCATCATAGAACGTGCAGGGATCAATTGCATTTGTGCCGTATTCGGCGTTCCACTTTCCGCTGCTGTTGAGATACCGGCTAAGATCCGGATGACTGCCGAGGACTTTTTCCACGTCTGTGTTTGCATAATGGTTTGCCCCATTGGCAGGATTGGTTTCAAACCCGGAGTATACGATGGTATCGGAATATTGATACGGGCCATCGATGTTGTCAGCCGTGCAAAGTACGATTGAAGAATGCCAGTTGTCCCCATTCACGCTGAGGTACATACAATACTTCTGCATATCGGGATTCCAGACAATATCGGGTGCCCACAGGTTGCCGGAAAGGTCATAATTTTCACTGGTGCCGGACCATCCGGCAGGTTTCGCAAGATCCGTGTAAATATCCCGGAAAAACGTGGTGTTTTTCGTGCCGTAATTTGAGTTTGCCGTCCATGTCCAATTTTGCAGATCCGTTGAGCGTGCGGCAGCAAGATGTGAACCAATGATGTAATAGCTGCCATCTGCAAGCTTGATTACAGATGGGTCATGTACGGATACACGGGATTTGTTGGAAGCGGCATCTGCTTTCGTGCTTACCAGACTGGGGACAGCCCCTAAGAACATCAGCATTGCACTTGACACAAGAAACGCAGCAGTCTTCTGATGGAATGTGTGAGTGTTCATGGGAATTCTCCTTTTTGGTATTTTTCTTTATTTTACACTGATATTAAAAGCACGTCAATAAAAAATCGTAACATAAAGATGATGTTTCACAACATTTTTTGTATAAAGTGCATTTGGGAAGTATAGCTGCATGTAGGCATCAATGCATAATACGACAAGGAGTCGAAAGGAAAACGCCCAATCTATAAACAGATCAGGCGTATCTTTATAGAGCACACTGACCTGGATCCCTCTCAATTTACGCATGTAACCGTAAAATAGCATCATATCTGGTGGTATTAAATGCGAGGATGAAGCGACGACGGTCATAATGGAAAGCGTCCGCCCAAAAAGCGGCTATAAATCTCACAGCCGCCTATTCGTATACTATTCTAATTTTCTTTCAAGCTCTCTCCAAATCCCTTTACAATCGGATCGAGGAAGTATCTCATAACCGATTTTCACTTCCACTGAACCTGATAAACCAGACATCACATCAGGGAGTGTTGACACTAAGATAATGCGGCTCTTTTTCTCCCGCTGTCCAAGATGTATGATAGTGCTGCAATAAAATGCGTGCGTTTTTATTTTCCCTATTGACAATTTTCCGATAATAATATATAATCAGAATGGATCGCGCAATCCAAACATTTAATTATGACATTGTATTGACATGAAAGAGGAAGATACATGAAAAAGCGTCAGTTTGCAATGCTTTGCCTTGCAGTGACTCTATGTCTGAGCGCATGCGGCAAGACGGATTCGGAACAGCAGAGTGCGTCAGTCCCCTTCGGCACCTATGTGTACACCTATGAGGACGGGAGCACCTCCCAGATCACTGTGGATGCGCACACCTTCCGGATCCAGAATGGGGACTATTCCTCCTGTGCTTCGTTTGCAATTGCCAGCCGTATCTTTGCTGCGTCAGCAGAAGTGAAGAAGGAGGGACTTCAACTTTCAGATGCGGAAAAAAACAGGATCATCGATGAAGCCAATCACTTTGATTTTGCGGCATATGATGGACTGGAGGTTCCATATGATCTGGAAGAGTTATACGGAACAGATGTCAACTTGAATGCGAAAAACGAGAACGGGGAACCCATCTGGGGACTGGGACTTACCTATTACGGGGACGATCGAACCATCGGCTTCGGAGATGGGTATTATGTACTGCAAGAGTAATCAAACATAAATCTGGCAGCATCCTCTTACGCATGTAACCGTAAAATAGCCTCATATCTGGTGATATTAAATGCGAGGATGAAGCGGCGACGGTCATAATGGAAAGCGTCCGTCAAAAAAGCGGCTGTAAATCCCTTTACAATCGGATCGAGGAAGTATCGCATAACCGATTTTCACTTCCACTGAACCTGATAAACCAGACATCACATCAGGGAGTGTTGACACTAAGATAATGCGGCTCTTTTTCTGCCGCTGTCCAAGATGTATGATAGTGCTGCAATAAAATGCGTGTGTTTTTATTTTTCCTATTGACAATTTTCCGATAATAATATATAATCAGAATGGATCGCGCAATCCAAACATTTAATTATGACATTGTATTGACATCAAGGAGGAAAATTTATGAGGTATCGAAAATTATGCATCAGCGTGCTGCTCGTTGCAATCGCAGGTGGTGTGTTGGCAGGCTGTAATGGCAAAGCATCTCACAGTGATTCAGAAACAAGCACTTCCTATGTGTATCAGTTTACAGCACATTGTTCCGGAGGGGACACTGTGCCTGGTCATGCAAACAAGATGGTTCTGACGCAAGCAACCGGACAACGAGAGAAGGTTTCGGTAACCGACTTTTATATCGACTTGGGCACTGCAGGAAACTATAAAGTAATCGCCCCTTCTAGAGCAACTTGGAGTGGAACACCCAAGAAGGGTGGTTACACTTCGGTAAGCGGTTTGCAGTGGGGAGCTGGCAGTTCTTTCAGCCCTTTTACTGGAAGAGTTGTTTGGACGTCTCTTGATCTGGATGGAGATGGAAATAAAGAGGGCAAGGCAGTCTTCTATTATGATTGATTGCGAATCAAGCAGGGAGTTTTCATATGAAGAACAGAGTTCAACGGCTGCCGCTCTTTTGCCTTGCAGCGATTCTATGTCTGAGCGCATGCGGCAAGACGGATTCGGAACAGCAGAGTGCGTCAGTCCCATTCGGCACCTATGTGTACACCTATGAGGACGGGAGCACCTCCCAGATCACTGTGGATGCGCACACCTTCCGGATCCAGAATGGAGACTATTCTTATTGTGCACAGATTGCTGCCGGTCGGCGGTTATTTGCCGCTTTGGGCGAGCAGCACAAAGAAGGCTATTCGCTGTCGGATGAAGAAAAAAATAAGATTGTTGAAGAAGCCAACAGTTTTGACTATGCAGCATATGACGAGACTTCAGTGCCGTATTATCTAGAAAGGATGGAGGAACCGGATGTAAATCTGATTGCAGAAAACGAGAACGGGGAACCCATCTGGGGATTGCAGCTTACCTATTACGGGGACGATCGAACCATCGGCTTCGGAGATGGGTACTATGTACTGCAAGAGTAATCAAACATAAAACTGGCAGCATCCTCCGGGGCGTGCTTGGAGGTGCTGCCTTTTTATATGACGGAACAGGAGGACAGTATGCCTTGGATCACATGTAAGGATCTGCAAAAGGAGTATCGCAGCGGTACGCAGAGTCAGATGGCACTGAATCATGTAGATTTTAGCCTGGAGCAGGGAGAGTACGTTGCCATTGTAGGAAAATCCGGCAGCGGCAAGTCCACCCTGATGAATATGCTGGGGCTGATCGATACCCCCACCGGCGGCAGCATGATCTGGAACGGGGAACAGGTGCTTCGTTATCCGGAGCGCAAAAAGACGCAGCTGCGGAACCAGATGATCGGCTATGTATTCCAGGCGTTTTATCTGGAGCCCAGCTATACGGTGTACCAGAATATCGAGATTCCCCTGCTGATTGCCGGATATGGAACGGCGGAACGGCGCAGTCGGATCCTGTCTGCGCTGGAGGAAGTGGGATTATCCGGAAAGGTGCGGCAGCGGGCGGATTCTCTGTCCGGCGGCGAAAAGCAGCGGGTCAGCATTGCAAGAGCGCTGGTGAATCAGCCCAAGCTGCTCCTTGCAGATGAACCCTGCGGAAATCTGGATTCCGAGAATACTGCCATTATCATGGAGCTGTTTGACCGGCTGCATGGGACGGGGAAAACCATTGTTCTGATTACTCACAGCGAAGAGGACGCCAACCGGGCAGAACGGAAACTTACAATGAAGGATGGTCGTGTGCTGCATGAAACGCTGTTGTAAGGTTGGCATCCTCGCCTGGTATGAATTACGCACCCAGTGGAAGGGATTTGTTTTCTTCGGGGTGATCTCCGCCATTTTATTGTCCGCTGTGATCTCCATCTTTACATTGGCAAGGCGTGTGCCCGGGGAGATCACAGAGTATATGCAAGCCACCGGGGAGGGCAACATCGTGATTCAGCGACTGCCCCTGGATCAGCTTTCCGTTGTGGATGCGATGCCGGTGAAGGTGATGGACTATCATATTTCCTTTCTGGAGGCAACGGCCATCGGATTACCCTCCAACTGGAGCCCCCAGAAGGTACTGGAGAATGGCGACGCATGCAGCCTCCCCTTTCAAGGAGGCGTGATCCGCTGGCTGCCGGAGGAGCACTCGTTCCACGCCGTACAGATGGAGCAGCAGTTGATTGCCGGCAGAGCACCGGCACGGCAGGACGATGCAGATGCTGCCATTTGGCTGTCAGAGGATGCAGCGGCACAGCTGGGTGCAGTATGCGGAGATACCGTGTCCTTTTGTGCAGACAGTACGGCGGCGCAGAGCATTTCCTGTCAGATTGCAGGGATCTATCAACAGAACATCTATTTGTATACCTATTATGTCAGCCTGCCCTTGTACCTGCAATCCCTGGATACAGTGGAGAGCATGCAGGTGATCCTTACACCGCTGAATCTGAAGGATTATCAGAATGTTCTGGCGGAACTCCGGGCAAACCGGATCTTTCCGGATGAAGCCCAGGAATTTATGGACAGTGTGATGCTTCTGGTCTACGCTTTATATGTAGTTTGTGTATTTTTGTGCATTTTGGAAGTCGGCATGGTGTTCACCATTTCACGAAGCTATTTTCACAGACGAACTGCTTTTTTCGCCGTGTGCAAAGCACTGGGCATGCAAAACCGGAGCATGCTTCTGACGGTGTGCATGCTCATGCAGGCGCTGCTGAGTGTGGCTTTTCTTGCAGCCATGCTGCTTGCACCCTATCTGAACCGATATGTAGGCAATCTGCTGAATGAACTGTTTACGGATGTGAAAATCTCTGAACGTGTGTGGAATCCCTTTTCCCTGCTGATCCTTCTGATCACCTCCGGATTGCTGTGGCTGACCTGTATTTTCTCTCAAAAGACATACGCTGCGCCGGAGTTGGTGGAATTGATCCGGCAGGAAGACCAATAGGGGGGGGACTGTATGCGTATAACACATTGCGCCAGAATTGCGGCGTATACGATGCTGGGAAAAAAGCGGCATACTCTGCGGGTCTTTATCAATATGCTGCTGATCTCCTGTGCGCTGGTGGTGTGGCTGGTACTGACCACCGCATTGCGCAGTGCACACGATGCATATATTTACGGCACACTTTCCTCCAATTATGAAACGGTAATGTTGAGCCTGGATGCATCCGGTCAGCCAATAGAAAGCCGGGCGTTGCAGCAAGCCGTCCAGTGGGATGAGATCGCCCAGCCGGTGGTTGCTGCCCAGCCGGATCTGGTACAGGTGCTGGGGCGGCAGGAGGAGTGGATCTTTGTAAACAATCGGCTCGTGACCCTGATGCTGGACGGGACAGCCCATCCGGGCATCAATGATTATTCCTACGATTTCTTCGAGGCGGGACGGGAGGCTGAACCGACTACGGTGCCCTTTCGTATATGGGCGGTCTATTCGGAGCAGATTGTTTCTCAAAATGATCTGACAGAGTTCGCATACCGGTATCCGGATGCCCAGTGGCTTTTGTGCGGTACGGCGCAGCTCGGGCAAGGAGATCTCCTCATCAGCGATTATATGTTGGAGAAGTTCGGCCTTACGGGGGATCCGGCACAGTATCTGGGAGCGAAACTCTCCATACTTGTAGATGGAGAGCCCCTGTTGGAATCCTACCGGCTGACAGGAGTCATCAACCGGGATCTGTTCCGGTGTACAGGACTTGCGGAGATGCCCCAGATTTTCGTACAGGGCAACGAGCACACAACCAGGCTGTTTCAGCTGGATTCTGCCGTAGTAAAGCTGCCCATCAAAAGCTACGATCACATTACGGATGTGCTGTCCCGGCTGGAGGATCAGGGCATTTTCATCAACCATTTCTCCTGGCTCCGTGCCAAGTACTATTATAATATCAATGCGATCCATCTGATCATAGAGCGGCTGCTGTCTGTGTTTGGCTGCTTGGTGCTGCTGGCAATTTTGCTGAATCTGTACCGGATTCTTGCGGAGGAGGCGAATCACAAGTGCCGTCAATACGGTATGCTCCGGGCAGTTGGCATGCCCATTCCCGGTCTGCTGCTGGTTTCCTATCTGGAACTGCTGTTTGGCTTGCTGATATCCACCGTTCTATCCTTGTTTGTGTCCTTTGGGGCGCTCGCAGTGATTGACCGCATTACATATGCTTTGATCCATATGCATCTTGCCCTGCCGCTGCGGGGATATCTGCAAATCGGCGGATGGACGCTGGGAGCATTGCTTCTGGTGTTTCTGGCAATGGATACGGTAATCCTGTGGCACTATGTGCGATGCAGACCGATTGCGCTGCTGCGTGGAAGAACAAATGATGCCATGCGTGGAGGATTGCTATAAACAGGATGGCAATACAGGTTACTTAAAATCTAAAAGCATTACAGCTGGTAAAAAAGAAACAACGACCATACAAGAGTAGCAATGCTCCTGTATGGTCGTTTTCTTCTGCTCAAATGCCGAAGCTGCTCCAGCATACAAAGCTCCATGTCCGTCAGATTGATCATTTTAAAATCCTCCTATTAATTATATTTTGATAAAAACTCATCGACAGAATAGTCCCTGGTTATATCAAACTCATGTGCTAGATACCATTCTGCATTCAGATCGTATTTAACATAACCTGTATGATATACCGTGGGTCCCCACTTATAACCATTAGAGCTCAAAAGATAAAATCCTGTGCTCCACCTGTCCGGACTTCCATATATCCCCCTCCTTTCCTTGCCCATATGGCTTCATCTTCGGGAAACTCCCTGAGGACTTCTATCCTATGTCTTCCCAATAGCTCGTGGTCATACAAGAACTGTGCATATTCGACCGCAAATTCCTCCAGATTGTCAACACTACACAATTCCTCCAGCAGAAAAATACGATTGCTTGCGCCGTACTTCCACTGAAACTTGCCGTCTTCCATTTCTGACATCTTGACATCGCAAGCCAACGGGGACACAAAATACTTGTATGAATCGCCGAAGTGCTCTGTCAGGAATTCGTTCGTCAGATCCTCCGCCAGATCCTCCACACTGAAATCGAAAGAGAAAAGAGCAATGACAACAGCCTCGACCTGCAAGTGCGGATTGCCGAAATTGACGCAGAGTTCAGAAAAATGCTTGATCGAGTATCCACAGAAACAGTGGAAGCCTTTGACGAGGAAACTGCAACTCGGCTCATGAACGAAAAAAGCCGTCTGCAACAGCAGCTCGACAACATAGCCGACGCTGAGCAACGGCGTGAAAACACAAAATCCCGACTCGATGATATCTATACTATACTGGACGGCATAAAAAACCATCCGATGGAATACGATGACCAAATCGTCCGCCAACTGCTCGAATGCATAGTGGTCGACTCAAAAGAACAGGTCACCGTAATATTCAAAGGCGGTCTCAAATCGGTGCAGCCGCTGACCGAATGACAGCGACTCACCTCCGCCCTTAACCTTGAAAGTTCAAGATTTTTTGTAAGGGTACAAATACCAACCTAAAAAGGCTAAAAAATCTTTTTTATAGTCCTCTCACATGATACAAAAGCCCCGATCAAATCGGGGCTTTTTATTTTGCCTTAACCAATCTTGATGAGTCCGTTCCGCTCCAGATTATGCAGGAACAAGAACCGTGCCTCATCCCGGCACTCCGGCTTCATGAGATAGTACATATAATTCTCCAGCAAAAACAGCTTGCTGGCGGTACGCCCTTCGATCTTGAACTGATGATACCCCATAGGCAGGTACTTCTCCCGGATGGCATCCGGGCTGATGTGATGGGAGCACTTCATACTGTCAAAAATGTTATTGCCCCTGGAGGGACATTTGATATTCTTCTTCACCGTATCCACTGAATAATCAGACATATTAAAGGGCTTATCCGGATGCTTCTTCATATGCTCGTTGTAGGCGATCTGCTGCAAGCCCACCAGCCGATATTCCTCGCTCCGGAAAGGGCACTTGGGCGCACAGCAGGAATTAATTAACAGCTCGCACTTTTCCTTGTGGGGCAGCTGCTCCAGAATATCAAAGTGATTGTTCAGATCATAATCCAGCACCACCACATGGTAGTCCTTCTCCAACTCCTGGCGCACCAGCTCCGGATCCGTCAGTCGCTTACAGGTGGAACTGGTGATCTTATATTTCGGATACTTTTCCCGAATGTAAGCCTCCAGCAAGGGGGACGCCACAATTACCTCGTTGAGTCCATTATTGGCAAGGCGCATGATCATATTGCAGTATTCGTCCTTCAGATGTTCCTCCTTCAGCACAGGGTTCGTGAAGGTGAACCGCAGTGGCATGCCCAGGTCGTTGAATGCCGCCAGAATATTGCGAATGGTAGCCTCGTCACAGCTGTACCCACCGATGGTTCGGCCGCCGTTCCACACTGCTGGAGAGAATGCATCGTAAAAAGAGGCAATCTCCGCTTCTTCCCGGAAAAACTGCGGCATATTCCGATACATATTGAGGAACACCAGATTGAACTGTGCATTGATCGTGAACCCAGGCATATGGAATCTTGCTCTTTTCTGCTCCATAATGAACGTCCCTTCCTGTGTAAAAATGATAATCATCTTGTTTTTATTTTAGCACAGGCCAATTGAAAAGTCAACCGGATGCATCTGTGGAACGAATATTACTTCCTGCTCCGTTTCAGCAGAAATGCAGAATTTGTGATGACCAGCACAGACCCGGCATTATGCACCAGCGCCCCCACCACCGGATTCAGCGTACCAATCACAGCAAGAGTAATGGCAAGGAAGTTCAGCGTCATGGAAAAGGTCATATTCAGCTTGATGGTTTGCATCATCCGCTTGGACAGAGCGATCAAATGCGGAAGCTCCCGGATCTCATCGTCAACCAGTACGATATCCGCTGCATCCACAGCAATATCGCTGCCCACGCCTCCCATGGCAATGCCTACATCTGCCGCCTTCAGAGCCGGGGCATCGTTGATCCCGTCCCCGATCATGCAGACCTGCCGGTGCTCCTGCTGGTATGCCTTGATATAGTTCAGTTTGTCCTCCGGCAGACAATTGGCATGCACCTCCTGTATATGCAGCTGCTGTGCAATGGCAGCGGCGGCTGTTTCACGGTCTCCGGTCAGAAGAACCGGCTCTGCCCCCAGATCATGCAGGCATCGGATCATCGGAGCGCTCTCCTGCCGCAAAGTATCCGACAAAGCCAGAAAGCCGGCAGGCACCCCGTCCACTGCCACATAAATCACCGTACAGCCCCGGGACAAAAAATACTCCGTCTCCTGAATGATTTCAGCATCCGGCATTGCTCCCTGCTCCCGCAGCAGCTCCAGATTTCCTGCGAGGATGTGCTTTTCATCCACAACGGCACTCACGCCACGCCCGGGAATCATCTGAAATGCCTCAGCATTCGGCAAGTCACCATGCTTCTCCCGGAAGCAAGCAACCACAGCTTTACCCAGCGGATGCTCTGAAAATTGCTCCGCTGCACCGCAAAGGCGGTACAGGTCTGTGTCCGACAGCTGGGGCAGCATGCTTTGTACCCGGACGACTCTGGGTTTTCCGCAGGTGAGAGTTCCGGTTTTGTCAAAGGTGATCCGGGATACGCCGGCAAGTCGCTCCAGGGCATCCCCCTGCCGCACAAGGAATCCGTGCTTGGTGGCATTACCGATGGCAGCCATAATGGCAGTGGGCGTAGCCAGTACCAGGGCGCAAGGGCAAAATACCACCAGGATCGTCACAGCCCGGATGATCTGACCAGTCACCAGCCAGGTCAGGGCTGCCGCAGTCAACGCAATGACCACAATCCATGTTGCCCACCGATCTGCAAGCCCCACAATTTTGGCTTTGCCGGCATCTGCGGACTGCACCAGCCGAATCATTCGCTGAATGGAGCTGTCCTCCCCCACTCTTGCCGTCCGCATCTCAAATCCGCCAAATTGGTTAACCGTACCGGAGGAGACTGCATCTCCCGGTTCCTTATCCACAGGAAGGGATTCTCCCGTCATGACCGCCTGGTTGACGGAGGTCTGCCCGGAAAGGATCACCCCATCCACCGGGATCACCTCGCCGGGCAGTACCCGCAGCAGATCCCCCACCTGCACCTGTTCTGCCGGCACAATGACCTCCGTGCCGTTTTTCAGTATCCTGGCTGTCCGGGGTGTCAAATGCACCAATTTTTCAATGCCGTCTCTGGCACGTGCCACAGTCAGCTCCTCCAGCAAAGCCCCCAGCTGCATGATCACTGCCACCTCTCCGGCGGCAAAGTCCTCTCCGATGCACACCGAAGCGATCAGCGCCAGGGAAACCAGCACATCTGCTTTGATGTCAAAACGGGTCACCAGTCCGATCAGCGCCTCCAGAATGATGGGCACACCGCATAGCACAATGGCGATCCATGCCATATCAAAGGGCAGAGGCTGCACCTTGAGCAGACTGCAAATGACGGCTGCGCCGGAAATCACAAGCAGAATGATATCCTTTTTGATTCCGCCTTTCTCCAGCAGTCCCTCCAGTTTTTCCAATGCATGCTTCATACACAATGCTCCTTTCTATACCTGTAGGGGTATATGTATATTATACATATGGGGGTATAGGTTGTCAAAAGGACAATAAAAAATCAGCCCCACTGGACTGATTTTTTTCGGCAGCACCTACTGCATATTCGCAAAGCGCTCCACCGCTTTGGTAAAGCTTTCAATGGTCTTTTCCGCATCGCCATGCTCGATCCCGTCCCGGACGCAATGCTTGATATGCCCTTCCAGAACCACCTTTCCACAGCCGTTCAGCGCCGACTTTGCAGCATTCAGCTGTGACAGGATCTCCTCACAAGGCACATCCTCATCGATCATACGATCGATCGCCTGCACCTGTCCGATGATTTTTTTCAGTCTTCTGTGCAGGTTATCCCCATCCATACACTGTCTCATGCACACGCCTCCTTACCATTGGGGGTATATGTATTATATCCCATCCGCAGTATTCTGTCAAGACGACCCGGATGGATCTTATCCTTTTCTCCAACCTTTCCACTGATGCAGCGTGTAAGAAAATGAAAAGAAAAGGTCAGGAGAAGTTTTCATGAACAATTCGACAAAAACGATCCCACAGATTCTGCGGGACAATATCTGCACGGTATTCAATCTGCTGAATCTGCTGATTGCAGTTTCCCTGGCTGCGGTCGGTGCGTGGAAAAACATTCTCTTTATTGCGATCATTCTCATCAACACCGTTGTGGGCATCATACAGGAGATCAAAGCCAAGCGGCAGATCGAACGGCTGACCCTGCTGGCACAACCCACTGTCACCATTCTGCAGGAGGGCACGGAACGGAACATCCGGTCGGAGGAGATCCGCAAGGGAGATCTGCTGGTACTGACTGCCGGCAGTGCCATCTGCACCGACTGCATCCTGCAAGAAGGGCAGCTGGAGGTCAACGAGTCCATTCTCACCGGGGAATCAGAGGCGGTGATCAAGCAGACTGGTGACAAGCTGCTTTCCGGCAGCAGCGTCATCGCCGGAAAGTGCCTTGCAGAAGCAATCTGCGGAACAGAGGCATGCTTTACTGCAAAAATGGTGGATCAGGTCAGAAAAACCAAAAGCGGCAGCTCCGAGCTGCTGGCATCCATGAAAAAGGTCACCCGGTTCACAAGTTTTCTCATCGTACCCCTGGGAGTGCTGCTGTTCGTACAGGCATTTTTCTTCCGGGGCGCCGCTGTGGACGCTGCGGTGGTCGCCACATCTGCCGGGCTGTTGGGCATGCTGCCGAAGGGTCTGGTTCTGCTGATCAGCATCGGGCTGGCAGTGGGCGTCATCCGGCTTTCCAAGAAGAATGTTCTGGTGCGGGAGCTGCATTCTTTGGAAAATCTCGCCCACTGTGATGTGGTTTGCCTGGATAAGACCGGCACCCTCACAGAGGGCAGCCTGATGGTGGAAAGCATCCATCCGCAAACGGACAAGGGGAGTTCAAAAAGCTGATTGCCTCCTATCTGGCTGGCACGGATGACAACAATTCCACCTTCCAGGCGCTGAAAAACTACTTTCCCGCCGGGGATGCATATAATGTCAGAAGCACTGTCCCCTTCTCCTCCGAACGCAAATGGTCCTCCGTCACCCTGGAGGACGGACGCACCCAGGTGCTGGGCGCTCCGGAAAAGCTGTGTCCGCAGATTCCCCGGGACATGGAGGAGCAAATGGCGCAGGGCAAGCGGATCCTGTTTGTAGGTCTGTGCAGCGGAACCGTCACCCCCGACCAGATCCAGCCCATGGGCACCATTGTCATTGCGGACAAACTGCGAAAGAATGCTGTCCCCACCATCCGGTATTTCTACAGGCAGGGCGTGGATGTCAAGGTGATTTCCGGCGACAATCCCCTGGCAGTCTCTGCGGTTGCAAAGCGTTCCGGCATCCGGGGCGCAGAACGCTTTGTGGACGCAAGCCGGCTGACGGATGCAGAACTGGAGCATGCCGCAGAACGTTACACCGTCTTCGGCAGAGTCACGCCGGAACAAAAACGTGCCCTGATCGCCGCCCTGCAAAGGCAGGGACATAAGGTAGCCATGACTGGTGATGGAGTCAACGATCTGCTCGCCATGGGGAACGGCAGCGATGCCGCCAAGCAGACGGCACAGCTTGTGTTGCTGGATTCGGACTTTGCCGTGCTGCGGGATGTGATCTCCGAAGGGCGCCGGGTCATCAACAATCTGACGAAATCCGCAGGAGTGTTCTTCATCAAAACCATTTACTCTGTCCTGCTGTGCGTTCTGTGCCTGCTGCTGAATACGGATTTCCCCTTTATCCCCATTCAGATTACCCTCATCGACGCAGTAATCGAAGCCTTTCCGGCATTCTTCATGTCCTTTGAGCGGAATGACCGGAAGGTGGAGGGAACCTTCCTGGGCAGTGCGATCCGTTCCGCCCTGCCAAACAGCATTGCCATTTTCCTCTGCTGCACTGTCATTTTCCTCATTGCTCCCGGCATAGGCATGGATCGGGCACAGGCAAGCCTGCTGATGTATCTGACTGTCGGTTGCATCAGCCTGGCAGGGGTGGTCAAGGCAAGTCTGCCGTTCAACCTGCTGCACGGCATTCTGAGCACTGCGTTCGTACTTGGATTCTTCTGCGCAGTGTTCCTGTTTGCGCCGCTGCTCCAGCTGCCCCATCTGGCAACGGGAGGCGCTATGCTTCTGCCCTTTGTTGCCATTCCCGGCATTCTGATCGCTGTGTTGCTGAAGATCCCTCGCCAGCAAAGGAAAGCTGCACTTTAAAGGAGGCATCACCATGGAAGCCATCAAGATTATTAACTATGTAATTATGGTACTGTTTTTCGCCTGCTACGCCTATCAGTTTCTCTACATACCCATTGCGCTTCTGAAAAAGAAAAAGCCCCTGCCGAAGGGGAAACGGCACCGCTTTGGGGTTCTGATCGCTGCAAGAAATGAGGAATCCGTCCTCGGGGATCTCCTGGACAGCCTGAACACACAGACTTATCCTGCGGAACTGATCGATATTTATGTGGTCGCCGACAACTGCACGGATCGCACCGCCGCAGTGGCAAACGCCCACGGAGCCGCCGTTTTTGAGCGGTTCGACCAGACGCACACAGGCAAGGGCTATGCTCTGGATTTTCTGCTGCGAAAGATACGCAAAAAATATGATGCCTACCTGGTGTTCGATGCGGACAACCTGGTAGCTCCTGATTACATCCAGGAAATCAACAAGACTTTTTCCACCGGGTATGATATTGTGACCAGTTACCGAAACACTAAAAATTACGGAGACAACTGGATCAGTGCCGGGTATGGGCTGTGGTTTCTGCGGGAAGCCCAGTATCTGAACCGTCCCCGTGCTTCCATCGGCGCAAGCTGCGGTGTATCCGGAACCGGATTTCTCTTTTCTGCCCGGATTCTTCAGAAATGCGGCGGCTGGCACTTTTTCTCCCTGACTGAGGACATTGAATTTACCGCCCACAACATCGTAAACGGCGAAAAAATCGGCTATTGCCCCAGTGCCGTCTTTTATGATGAGCAGCCCACCGGCTTCCGGCAGTCCATCCGGTAGAGAACCCGGTGGGTACAGGGATATTTACAGGTGCTGCACCGGTACGGCGGCAAGGTGATCAAGGGCAGTTTCCAGGGGAACTTCTCCTGTTTTGATATGCTGATGAACATTGCGCCGGCGGCGATTCTCGCCTGGGTCAGCATTCTGATTAATCTGACCTTCGCTGTGCTGTGCATGGTCAACGGAATGGACGTTATGACCGTTTTGCTCTCCATCACCCAGAGTCTTGTCAATCTGTGCTGCACCATGTTTGCGCTGGGACTCCTCACCACCATCACGGAATGGAAGCAGATCAATTGCAGCCCCCACAGAAAGCTCCTGTTCACCCTTACCTTCCCGGTATTTATGCTGACCTATCTGCCGGTCACTGTGGCTGCGCTGACATGCAAACCGGACTGGAAACCCATCGCCCACAGCAGACATATATCCATGGGAGAGCTGGCAGACAGCCGGACAGAAAGGAGCGCTTGAATGCAAACGAAAGATCATAGACTGCTGGGCAGCTTTCTGCTCCGACAGCAGGACATTTTCCTGGATCCCATGCGCAAAAGCCTGTTTCTGCTGGGCTGTGTGGAGCCGGATCTGAATCCAGTCACCTATACAAGAGGTTCCCTGCACCATCGGTTTCTGCATGGACACAACGCGGAAAACGCCGGCAAGCACCTTGCCCGGCTGACGCAAAAGCTGCATAAAAGCGATGTGCAGTCGCCGCTGCAATGGTTCCGGTTCGGTGCCGCCCTCCATTATCTGGCGGACAGTTTTACCTTTGTTCACAACAGAATCTTTTCCGGCAATCTGAAGCAGCACCGCAGCTATGAGCATCGGCTCCACCGGGTATTTACCCGATATCTGCAAGCGTGCACACCGAACCGTACAGACGCCATATTCCCGGCAGGAACCCGGGAGCTATCCCGATTCCACCGGCGGTATCTGTCCGAAGTCCCTTCCTGTCAAACGGACTGCCGCTATATCACAGAAGCATGCTTCAGCCTGTGCAGAAGTCTCCGCATACAGGTTGTTTCGTCTGCCCCATCATGCCAAAGCGCACACAGAGCGCATGGGGATAAACCCAGAAAGGAACCATTATGCTGCAACTGATTCAAGAACTGGACTGGACGATCCTCCACGGGATCCGGGATACCCTGCAATGCGACCCGCTGGACGTGCTGATGCCAAAGATCACAATGCTTGGAGATGGCGGAGCTGTCTGGCTTGCCGCATCCTTCGGACTGATGCTCTCAAAGAAATACCGGAAGTACGGATGCATGATGCTGGGAGCACTGGCAGCCGGTGTCCTGGTAGGCAATGTGTGCCTGAAGCTTCTGGTGGCAAGACCCCGCCCCTGCTGGCAGGAGGAGGTCAGCCTGCTGATCCGGAATCCAGCGGATTACTCCTTCCCTTCCGGGCATACCCTTTGCTCCGTGATCGGTGCGTATATGCTGACCGCAGCAAACCGAAAATTCGGTCTGGCAGCCATCCCCCTGGCGGCACTCATCGCCTTTTCACGGCTGTATCTGTATGTGCATTTCCCGTCGGATGTACTGGCTTCCCTGAGCATCGGCATGCTGATCGGCAAGCTGACCACCACTGCTGCCGACTCCATGTCACGGCGTACCCGGCAGGCATAAAACGCAGCCCCTCACGAATCCTGTGAGGGGCTGTTTTCTGTCAGAGATCCATGATCCCCTGCTTCATTTCTTTGACGTATGCGCCCACTACCGGGGCAGCCTGTGTGCCGTGCTGCTGAAGCAGCTTGATGATCGCTGATCCGACAATGACCCCGTCTGCAAGCTCCGCCATCTGTCTTGCCTGCGCCGGAGTGGATATGCCGAAGCCGATGGCGCAGGGTACATCTGTATTTTCCCGCACCACCTGTATGATGGATGCCAGATCCGTTGTGATCTCACTGCGTGTACCCGTCACGCCAAGACTGGATACAATGTACAGAAAGCCCTCCGCCTCCCTGGCGATCATAGCGATCCGCTGGTGAGAGGTGGGAGCGATCAGAGAGATCAGATCCACCCCATACTTCCGGCTTACGGACTGGAATTCATCCTTTTCCTCAAAGGGCAGATCCGGCAGAATGATGCCGTCAATCCCCACCTTTGCGCAGTTGGCAAAAAGGGCGTCCGCCCCGTAGGAAAACACCACGTTGGCGTAGGTCATGAATACCAAAGGGATGGTCACATCCTGCCGCAGGTTCTCCACCAGTGCAAATGCACGATCCGTGGTCATGCCCCCTGCCAGCGCACGAATGTTTGCCCCCTGGATCACCGGGCCCTCTGCGGTGGGATCGGAAAAGGGGATGCCCAGTTCCACCAGATCCGCCCCATTCCGGACAGCCTCTCGGACAACCGCTGCTGTGGTTTCCAGATCCGGATCCCCACAGGTAATAAAGGGAATGAACGCCTTTCCCTTTTCAAATGCCGCTCTAATCTTAGTCATACAGATCCTCCCCTCTGTATCTGGCAATGGCTGCACAATCCTTGTCCCCACGACCGGAAACAGTAATTACAATGATCTGATCCCGGCGCATGGTGGGAGCCAGCTTCATGGCATAGGCAACCGCATGGGCGGATTCAATGGCAGGAATGATACCCTCCGTCCTGGATAAATACTCAAAGGCTTCTACCGCTTCTTCATCCGTCACCGGCACATATTCCGCTCTGCCAATGTCATGCAGGTACGCATGCTCCGGTCCGACGCCCGGGTAATCCAGCCCGGCGGAAATGGAATACACCGGGGCAATCTGACCGTACTGATCCTGACAGAAGTAGGATTTCATCCCGTGGAAAATGCCAAGCTTGCCGGTGTTGATCGTTGCAGCGGTTTCAAAGGTATCGATGCCCCTGCCTGCCGCTTCACAGCCAATGAGCCGCACGGTGGGATCGTCAATGAAATGATAAAAGCTGCCCATGGCATTGGAACCGCCGCCTACACAGGCAATCACTGCATCCGGCAGCCTGCCCTCCTTCTCCAGGAGCTGCGCTTTGGTCTCCCGGGAGATCACCGCCTGGAAATCCCGGACAATGGTAGGAAAGGGATGAGGCCCCATAACGGAACCCAGACAGTAATGGGTGTCATCGATCCGGGATGTCCATTCCCGCATGGCCTCGGAGACCGCATCCTTCAGCGTCGCCGTGCCGCTGGTCACCGGCACCACCTGTGCACCCAGCAGCTTCATTCTGTACACATTCAGCGCCTGCCGCCGGGTATCCTCCTCCCCCATGAATACCACGCACTCCATGTTCATCAGGGCAGCAGCTGTAGCAGTTGCCACACCATGCTGTCCGGCACCGGTCTCGGCGATGAGCCGGGTCTTTCCCATCTTCTTTGCCAGCAGAGCCTGCCCCAGCACATTGTTGATCTTGTGGGAGCCGGTATGGTTCAGATCCTCCCGCTTCAAATAGATCTTTGCGCCACCCAGGGCATTGGTCAGTTGCCCTGCATAGTACAGCCGGGAGGGACGGTTTGCATACTCATTCATCAGCTCCGTCAGTTCCCGGTTGAATGCGGGGTCATCCTTGTAATGCAGATATGCCTGCTCCAGTTCTATGGCAGCGTTCATCAGGGTCTCCGGAATGTACTGTCCGCCGTGAACGCCGAATCTTCCCTTTTTCATATACTCATTCCTTTCGGACAGCTCCTACAAAGACTGTCATTTTTTGTTCATCCTTCACCCCGTCTGTTTCCAGAGCGGAGCTTACATCCACCCCAAAGGGATGCAGCCTGCGGATCGCCTGTGCCACCGTTTCCACAGTCAGTCCCCCTGCAAGAAAGTAGGGCCTTGTAATGCCCTCCAGCAGCCCATGGTCAAATGCTCTGCCGGTGCCGCCTCCGGAATCCAGCAGAATCAGATCCGCCGGAGATCGGTTGGCACGGCGGATATCCGCCAACGTCCGGATGCAGAACGCCTGGATCACCGGACAGTTGGTCAGCTGCCGCAAACGGGCAATGTACGCTGCATCCTCATGGCCGTGCAGCTGTACTGCCCGGATGGTGCCGGCATGCACCAGAGCAGCAATCCGTTCCGGCGCTTCATCCACAAACACGCCCACCGGGGTGATCCGGCTGTCCAGCTGTGCTGCAAGGACTGCCGCCTGCTCCGGGGACAGATACCGGCTGCTCTTTTGCGCAAACACAAAGCCGATGTACTCCGGCAGCAGGGCGTTGGCGTATGCAATATCACAGGGTCGGGTCAGACCGCACAGCTTGATCCGGGTCATGCGCCACGCAGCTCAGAAAGCCGGGCTTTCTTGTCCGGAGCACGCATCAGCGCTTCCCCGATCAGTACTGCATCCGCTCCCGTCTGCTGGAGCTTTTCCACATCCGCCGCTGACTGCACACCGCTTTCCGATACAAACAGAACCTCCTTGGGCACCAGCTTCCGCAACGCGCAGCTATTGTCCGTATGCACGGAAAAATCCTTCAGATTCCGGTTGTTGACCCCGATGATCCTTGCCCCGGCGGTCAGCCCCATGGAAATCTCCGCTGCATCGTGGGCTTCCACCAGTGCGGACAGTCCCAGTTCATCACAGAGCTGAATATACGTCCGAAGCTGCTCCGGGGACAGGATGCTGCAAATCAGCAGCACCGCCTGTGCCCCCAACAGCTTTGCCTCATAGATCTGATAGTCGCTGATGGTGAAATCCTTTCGCAGACAGGGAATGGACACAGCGGCAGCGATTTCTTGCAGATAGGCATCCGACCCCAGGAACCATTTCGGCTCCGTCAGCACAGAAATGCAGTCCGCTCCTGCATCTTCATACGCTCTGGCAATGTACAGATAGGGAAAATCCTCTGCAAGGATCCCCTTGGAGGGGGATGCCTTTTTGCATTCGCAGATAAAGGAAATACCCGGCTTTTGGAGGGCATGCTCAAAGGCAAACCTCCCCTTTGGCAGAGCCAGCGCCTGACGCCTGAGCTCCCTAAGGGACAGCCGCTGCTGTGCGGCGGCAACACGCTCTGCTGCATGCTGCGCCAACTGATCCAGGCTCGTCATACTGCACCTCACTGATTGGATGCGACGATCAGCTTGTCCAGCAATGCCGCCGCCTTGCCGCTGTCAATGGTTTCTGCTGCAAGCCGGATCCCATCCACCATGGAATCCGCCAGCTCCCCGATGTACAGGGCAGCCCCTGCGTTCATCAGCACCGCATTCCGCCGATGCCCCTGCTCCCCTGCCAGAATGGCACGGGTGATGGCTGCATTCTCCGCCGGCGTACCTCCCTGCAGATCCTGCCGGGTACACCGGGCAAAACCGAACTGCTCCGGGGTGATCTCATAGTTCTTGAACCAGCCGTCCCGGAACTCGGAAACCGTGGTTGGGGCACACAGGGAGATCTCGTCCAGTTTGTCCTGTCCGTATACCACCATACCCTTTTCCACTCCCAGCTTCATCAGCACCTGCGCCAGGGGATTCACCAGAGAGGCATCATATACCCCCAGCAGCTGCCGCTTGGGGCTTGCAGGATTGGTCAGCGGGCCGAGAATGTTGAATACGGTGCGGATGCCCAGTTCCTTACGGATGCCCCCCACATACTTCATGGAGGTGTGGTATTTCTGGGCAAAGAAGAAGCAGAAATTCACCTGCTCCAGCAGCTTCAGACAGGTTTCCGGCTCCAGGTTAATGTTGACCCCCAGCGCCTCCAGGCAATCCGCCGTGCCGCAGTCAGAGGATGCAGCCCGGTTGCCGTGTTTTGCGATCTTCTGCCCGGCAGCAGCGCATACCAAAGCGGCAGTGGTGGAAATATTGAAGCTGTGGGCGCCGTCTCCGCCAGTGCCGACAATTTCCGTCAGATCCAGGTTATGATGCAGCCGGGTCGCCTTGTCCCGCATAGCCGCCGCACAGCCGGTGATCTCCTCAATGGTCTCCGCCTTGGTGCTCTTGGTGGACAGGGCGGCAAGAAAGGCTGCATTCTGGGTGGGGGAGGTTTCCCCTCCCATAATCTCACTGATGACTGCATACGCCTCGTCATAGGTCAGATCCTGCTTGTCCACGATTTTTACAATAGCTTCCTTAATCATGATCGTTTCCTCCCTGAATAAAGTTTTTCAGCATCTGTTTGCCGTCCGGGGTCATGATGGACTCCGGATGAAACTGCACCCCGTAAATGGGGTTTCCCTGTGCCGGATCCCCATGATCTCCCCGTCCTCCGTCACTGCTGTGATTGTCAGGCAATCCGGCAGGCTGTCCGGATCCACCGCCAGAGAATGGTACCGTGCCACCGGTGCGGTTTGCGGCAAACCCCGGAACAGAGGACAATCCCCCAGAAACTGCACCATGGACTGCTTTCCGTGCATCAGCTGCTTTGCGTAGGTGATCCTGGCTCCGTATGCGGCACAGATTGCCTGATGCCCCAGGCACACTCCCAAAGTGGGGATGCGCCGGGACAATGTTCCGGCTGCCTCCACAATGACCCCGGCATCCTCCGGCCGCCCGGGACCAGGGGAAAGAATGATCCGATCCGGTGACAGCTCCCGGATCTGGTCAACGGTCAGCGCATCGTTCCGGATCACCCGGATGTCCGGCTCCAATTCTCCCACCAGCTGAAACAGGTTATAGGAAAAGCTGTCGTAGTTATCAATCAGAAGTATCATACATCCGCCTCCTCTGCCGCTTTCAGGGCATTGACCACTGCCGCCGCCTTATTGATGCATTCCTGGTATTCCTTTTCCGGCACGGAATCTGCTACGATGCCTGCGCCGCTGCGGATAAACACCTTGCCGTTTTTCTTGTATGCGATCCGGATGGCAATGCAGGTATCCAGATTCCCGGTAAAATCGATATACCCGATGGCGCCTCCGTAAATGCCCCGCTTATTCTGTTCCAGTCTGGCAATCAGCTGACATGCCCGGATCTTAGGCGCCCCTGACAGGGTGCCTGCGGGTAAAACGGCGCTGACTGCATCCAGTGCGTCGCAGTCCTGCCGGATCTGCCCCCGGATGGTAGAGCCGATGTGCATCACATGGGAGTATCGCTCAATGCTGTGCAGCTTTTCCACCTGCACAGTGCCGAATTGGCTGATCTTCCCCAGGTCATTCCGCCCCAGATCCACCAGCATGTTGTGCTCCGCCAGTTCCTTATCATCCGCCAGCAGCTCCGCCTCCAGCGCCTTGTCTTCCCCTTCGGTCTTTCCCCGGGGACGGGTTCCTGCCAGGGGGAAGGTGTGCAGCACCCCATCCTCCAGCTTCACCAATGTTTCCGGAGAAGCACCGGCGATCTCCACGTCCATGCCGGAAAAGTAAAACATATAGGGGGAGGGATTCAACGTCCGCAGGATCCGGTAGGTGTTCAGCAAGCTGCCTGTATAAGGAGCAGCCAGCCGATTGGACAGAACAATCTGAAAAATATCCCCCTCCCGGATGTGATGCTTTGCCTGCTCCACCATGTCACAGTAGCTTTCCCGGTCAAACAGGGGCGTAAAGTCTCCCAGCAGATGCCCGGGCTGTTCCTGCTTGGGGATGTCGGTTTTCAGCAGCGCCGCCATGCTCTCCAGTTCCATCACTGCCTTGTTGTACCCGGTTTCCGGATCCTCCAAAGACATATTGGCAATGAGGATGATCTTCTGCCGGAAGTGGTCAAAGGCGATCACCTTATCGAACAGCATCAGATCCACGTCCTTGAAATTCTCCGTGTCCCGGGTCTCCAGATCCACGGACGGCTCTGCATACTTCAAAAAGTCGTAGGAGAAGTATCCCACCAATCCGCCGGTAAAGGGCGGCAGCTCCGGCAGTCGGGGGCTTTTATACTCTGCAAGGATCTGTCGCAGCTGCTGTGCCGGATGCTCCGTTTTGATCCGCACATCTCCGATCTTCATGTCCCTGCCGGAACAGGTAATGTCCAGCTTCGGATCAAACCCCAGAAAGGTGTATCTCCCCCACTTCTCCCGCTCTGCCACCGACTCCAGCAGATAGCAATGGGTGGATACCTGCTTGAGCCTGCGCAGGGCCTCAATGGGCGTACACAGATCTGCCAGCAGTTCACAGCTGACCGGCAGGATCTTATATGCGCCGCTTTCCGCATAGGCTTTGATGGTTTCCAGGCTTGGTGAATACTTCATATGGCACCTCCGACAAACAAAAAACGCTTCCCCGATCCTGTCGAAGAAGCGTTTGTGCAGCAAAAAAGCCCCTGACAGAATCCAACGATCTGTCAAGGACGAATACTTTTCTATCCGCGGTGCCACCTTGATTCACGGCATATGCCGTGCGCTTAGCAGGATACCAACATATCCCCGGCAACTGACGTATGCCCACACGTCGCAGAATACTCAACACAGAAATGCTGTATTTTTGACTGCGCCCTCAGCGGTCCATTTGATAATCTGGGGTTTGCCCGGCTTCCACCTGCCCGGACTCTCTGTGAAATCATGATTACCGTTATCTCCGCTTCAACGGTTTGCAACCTATTTAATTTTCTACAGTATAGCACAGCGTCTGCGGCTTGTCAAGAGGTTTTTTCAAACTTCCGTCTGCCATACAAATGCCGCCCAGTGTCTATTGTCATTTTCTCCGGAACATGCTATACTGTAAGATGAACCGATAACGCATGCTACCTGCGTGCAGAAAGGGACATCTTATGAGAAAACTGGAAATTTCCATGCTGAATCAGCAAATGCATACAGACCTGATCTATGCCATTGCCGAATCCGAGCAGCGCTACACCCAGCAGCTGACCCGGATCGCTCTGGATATTCTGAAGCACCGGAAGGAAAAGCCCATTTTGCTGCTGTCCGGTCCATCCGGCTCCGGCAAAACCACCTCCGCCCTGCGGATCGAACAGCTGCTGGAGGGCTGGGGATGCGCTGCTATGGTACTGTCCATGGACAATTACTACCTGCCGGAATCCCAGACTCCTCAAGCACTGAACGAGCACGGAGTCGTCGACTACGAATCCCCCTACCGGCTGGATATCCCCCTGCTGAATGAACATCTGGAAAGGCTCTCCCGATGTGAGCCCATCCATCTGCCGGTATTCAATTTTGCAAAGCAGTGCCGGGAACCAGGCAAGACCATTCAGCGCAGACCCAATGAACTGGTGATCCTGGAAGGGATCCATGCGCTGAATCCGCAGGTCACCGGCAATGCAGGTGCCTTTGCCTCCTGCATTTATGTCAGCGTCCGCACACGGCTCCAGGCAGAAGACGGCGCTCTGCTGCATCCCTCCAAGATCCGGCTCATGCGCCGTCTGATACGGGATCGGTTTTTCCGGGGCAGGGAGCCGGTGGACACCTTCCGGCTGTTTGAAAGCGTCAGCCGGGGAGAGCATCAGTACATCATGCCCTTTAAGCATCGGGCAGCCTATCAGATCGACACCTTTATCGATTACGAGCCAAGCGTATACCGTTCCATCCTCCTGCCGGATCTGCTAAATATCGCAGACACCTACCCGGACTACGCCCAGTATGCGGACATCGCCGCATTTCTCCAGGCGCTGGAGCCGGTGCCCCAGGATCTGGTGCCGGGGATCTCCCTGGTGCGGGAGTTTATCGGCGGAAGTACCTTCCACTATTGATATCTATAGCCCTATAGGAACCATTACAACCTACAGACCATAATATATTCTTCCTCATTTTCATCAACAATTTGAAATCCCACTTTTTTATACATCCTCACTGCATAATTTTGTTTTTGAACGGCTAACGAGGATTGTTTATAACCGCAGTCTCTCAATTCATGCAACATCGTTTTCATTAGTTCTGTGCCAATCCCATAATTACGATACTCTTTCAAAAGAGAGATTGCAAAGGATGGAGTTTCATCATCTATATGCCCGTAATCATTCATAATACGAACCCATACAGCTCCGATTACAATCCCATTCGATTCCGCAACAAAGGCAATATCACCTGCTCTGCTTCCGAAGCCATCAACATACACACGCAATTCCGGCTGGTTGATTATTTCCCTGGGCGGAGCTTCTACTCCTTCCGGAATAAAAATTGCCTCATATAAAAAAGTATCCAACACTTTGGTTTCTTCCTGCTTTATTTTTCTGATTACGTATTCCACAAAACCCTCCCGTTTCAGATCAACGCTTTTCTTAAGACATACAACAATCGCCCGGAACGCATCCTGTCCCGGGTGATTTTTTAGGCAGAATCTCGCAAGATTTGCGGAATGTTGCCCTAATTATGAGGCTCCTCTTTGTCTGAGGATGCCTGCCTGCTCCGGCGTTTGTTCCGAATCGCCTCCCGGATCAGAACAAAGGGCAGCATCCATATGCCGTAATCCAGCAGGCATACTACCGAAAGCCACCGGATCGGCGAAAGAAAAAATGCAAGAAACAGCAGAATACCGCCGATCAGAGGAAATCCGGAGATAAATCTGCCTGTTTTTTTGCTTTGAAACATGGCAATATAGTTCATCGCCACAAAGAACATGCCGATGGTGCCGATGCAGATGCACCAGATCCAGTCTCCCATATGTACCCCCATGCAAAAGGGCAGCATCTTAACGGTGCCGCCCTTTTCTCTTACTTCTGCTTTCTTGTCATGGCTGCCTTGGTAACAGCCACAATGTTGGATGCGCACAAGCCGAATTTCTTCAGCAGTTCCACCGCCGGGCCGCTGTATCCGAACTCGTCATTGACACCGATCCGTACCACCGGTACCGGACAGCAGCCGGTGACTGCCTCTGCCACCGCAGAGCCAAGACCGCCGATGATGCTGTGCTCCTCCACGGTTACCAGCAGACCGGTCTGCTGTGCCGCCTTGCAGATCAACTCCGTATCCAGAGGCTTGATGGTGTGAATGTTGATGACCCCTGCGTCAATTCCTTCATTTGCCAAGGTCGCAGCAGCCTCCAGTGCTTCGGAAACCATCAGTCCCGTGGCAACAATGGTCACGTCCTTGCCCTGCCGGAGGGTGATACCCTTGCCCATTTCAAAGTGATAGGTTGCCGGATCGTTGAAGATGGGAGCAGCCAGTCTGCCGAACCGCAGGTACACCGGGCCTTGATACTTTACCGCAGCCTCCACCGCTGCCCGGGCTTCCACATCGTCCGCCGGGTTGAGGATGGTCATGCCGGGGATGGTGCGCATCAGGGCAATATCCTCGTTGCACTGGTGGGTAGCACCGTCCTCTCCCACGGAAATGCCCGCATGGGTGGCACCGATCTTCACGTTCAGGTGGGGATAGCCGATGGAATTGCGCACGATTTCAAAGGCACGGCCTGCCGCAAACATGGCAAAGGTGCTTGCAAAGGGGATCATGCCGGTGGTGGCCAGACCCGCTGCCACGCCCATCATATTAGCCTCGGCAATGCCGCAGTCAAAAAAACGCTCCGGATACTTCTTCTTGAAAATGCCGGTCTTGGTTGCCGCCGCCAGATCTGCATCCAGAACCACCAGGTTTTCATAGGTTTCGCCCAGTGCTGCCAGCGCCTCGCCGTAGCTTTCTCTGGTCGCCTTCTTTTTTACATCAGCCATTGCTTAACCCTCCAGTCCGGACAGCTGCGTCCGCAATTCAGTCATTGCCTGTTCATACTGCTCCTGATTCGGGGCAGTGCCGTGCCAGCTGCACTGGTTTTCCATAAAGGAAACCCCCTTGCCCTTGACGCTCTTCTGCACGATCACAACGGGCTTGCCGCTGATCTTTTCTGCCTCATCAAAAGCACGCTCTATATCCTGGAAGTCATGTGCATCCATGGTAATTACATGCCAGCCAAATGCAGCAAATTTATCCGGAATGGGCTCCGGAGAGCTGACCTCTGTGATGGGGCCATCGATCTGTAAGCCGTTATTGTCCACGATGGCAGTCAGATTGTCCAGTCCGTAGTGGGCTGCGAACATGGCAGCCTCCCAGACCTGTCCCTCCTCGATCTCACCGTCTCCCAGAACGGTATAGACCCGATAATCCTTCTGGTTATACTTTGCAGACAGTGCCATGCCGCATGCCGCAGAAATACCCTGTCCCAGGGAGCCGCTGGACATATCGATGCCGGGAATGTGGATGCAGGGATGACCCTGAAGCATTGCTCCGATGTGCCGCAGGGATCTCAGTTCAGACTCCGGGAAGAAGCCACGCTGTGCCAGGGTCGCATACAAAGCCGGTGCCGTATGCCCCTTGGACAGCACAAAGCGGTCACGCTCCGGCATGTCCGGATGCTTTGGATCCACATTCAGCTTTACAAAATACAGGTAAGTCAGCAGATCTGCAATGGATAATGATCCGCCGGGATGACCGGATTTTGCGCAGTAGGTGCCCTCGATGATGCCCATCCGCACCTTGCAGGCAGTGGCCTGCAGCCGTTTTTCAATCGTTGCGTCCATGAATATACCTCCATTATTTCCATGAGCCATGCTCAAGTTCGTTCCATCAATTGTTGCATGAGCCTTGGCAGCCCATGCTGGTCACAGGTATCCGGCAGTACAAGATCCGCCGCCGCCTTCACATTGGGCTGGGCGTTGGCAGGTGCGATGCCCACATCCGCATGCTGCAGCATGGTCAGATCATTGTCGTAATCCCCGGCTGCGGCAATCTGGGTGTCCCTGTCCGCCAGCCGATCCCGAAACCGGGCAATGGCTGTACCCTTGGATACCCCTGCCGGCAGGATCTCCAGGAACACATCCGCCGACCGGACATATTCCACTTCCGTATCCTGCCGGGACGCAGCATACGCCGCCAGCCGATCCACCTCCGGCGGCTCCAGGGCAAACAGCACCTTGAGCCACCCGTCCTCCGGTGCATGCGCCAGATCCGTGAACACCGGGGACACGCCGCAGGTGGCAATATGCTGTCGCTCCACCGCATTAAGCCGGATCACATAGATCCCATCCGCCGTCAGGATCTCCGCACCCATGTCCGGGTTCCAGTCCAGCAGCTCCCGGACAATCTGCCGGACAGAGAATGCCAGGGGCAGAGTAGCAATGGGCTGCTTCTTCACCGGGTCAAACAGCATTGCACCGTTGTAGAGAATCACCGGCGCATTGGGCTGCACCTGCTCCAGGTAAACGGACGCTGCCTCATAAGTTCTGCCGGTGGCAATGGTGAACCGTCCTCCCGCAGCCTGAAACTGCCGGATGATCTCCAGATCCTCCGGAGGAATCCGCTTGTCGGAGGGCAGCAGAGTGCCGTCCAGATCCGATATCAGCAGCAAATGCTTCAAATCTTTAAACATGTATATGCTCCACCTTTTTCAGTGCCTGGACAAAGTAATCCGGCAGCGCACTGTCAAACTCCATGTATGCGCCGGAAACCGGATGCACAAACCCGATCTTTTTGGCATGCAGGCACTGTCCCTCCAGACCGGGGACAGCCGTGCCGTACACATCGTCTCCGTAAATGGGATGCCCGATGTAGCGCATATGTACCCGGATCTGATGGGTGCGCCCGGTTTCCAGCCGACACCGGATATGAGCATGCTTTGCAAACTGGGTCAGCACTGCATAATGGGTCACCGCATGCCGGGCATTTTTCTCCGTCACGCACATTTTCTGCCGATCCGCTGTGCTTCTGCCGATGGGAGCATCCACCGTGCCAGAAGGCTCCCGGAACCGTCCGCAGGCAATGGCTTCATATTCCCGGGTAAAGCTGTGGCCTTTGATCTGCTCCGCCAGATGCTGATGGGCAAAATCCGTTTTCGCCACCATCAGCAGACCGCTGGTGTTTTTGTCGATCCGGTGCACGATACCGGGACGGATCACCCCGTTGATGGTGGACAGTCTACCCTGGCAGTGATACAGCAGGGCATTCACCAATGTGCCGTCCGGATGCCCTGCCGCCGGATGCACCACCATGCCCTTGGGCTTGTTCACCACCAGCAGGGCTTCATCCTCGTATACGATCTCCAGCGGCAGGTTCTGGGGCTGTACATCCTCCAGTGGGGCAGGATCCGGGATCTGCACCAACAGGCCGTCCCCTTCCCGGAGCTTCAGATTCTTTGCCGCCGGTTTCCCGTTGCAAAGCACTGCGCCCTGCTCGATCAGATGCTGCACCCCGGAACGACTCAACTCCGGCAACTGCTCTGTAAGCCATTTGTCCAACCGCATGCCGCTGCCGTCAGCCGTCAGCATGACCTCACGCATGGGGTTGCTCCTTGGGGGATTCCTTGCCGCTCTTGTCAAAAAGCATGTACAGCAAGATCAGAAATACCCCGATGCAGATACAGCAGTCGGCAAAGTTAAAAACTGCAAAGTGGAACAGCCGGATATCCAGATAGTCCACCACATCTCCGCCCCGGAAGATCCGGTCGATGAGATTCCCGATCCCCCCAGCCATGACCAATGTCAGATTCCACTTGAGGAACGGACTGTTGCGGCCGTATTTCCACATGGCCCAGACGCAGATGCCCAGCAGAATCACCGGCAGACCGATCAGGATCGCCCGCTGTCCACTCATGCTGCTGAATGCAGCTCCGTTGTTGCGCACATAGGTCAGGTTCATCAGCTCCGTATCGCCGAAATGGAGGAAACGCCTGGATTCTCCCAGGGCAAAGTCCCGAACCACCAGATATTTGATCAGCTGATCCACAGCCACCAGCAGCGCCATGGCTGCAACCGCAAGGATCATGCACATGCCTCCCAACAAAGACAGCCTGCCGCCCTTTGGATCCAGAGTGACAAGCTGTCATCAAGTTCTTATTTTACAACACCTGCACACCGCGCGCACAGGGTCGGATGCTCCGGAACGGTACCCACTGTTTCGGAGTATGCCCAGCAGCGTTCGCACTTGTCGCCCACTGCCTTCTCCACTGTCACCGCAAAGGGTGTATCCGTAGGCAGGCTCTCATCCTTGATTACATGCAGGTCGGACACGATGCAGATATCACGCAGCGCCTCCGGCATGCCGGACAGCATATTGTAATCCTCATCGAACCGGCAGGCAACCGTCAGCTTTGCTTCCAGAGACTTGCCGATCAGCTTCTCGTTGCGCTTTTCCTCCAGTGCCTTGTTGGCAACCAGACGCAGCTCATAGATCCGGCTCCACTTCTGGACAAAATCCGCCGCAAAGGTCAGACCGCTCTTCTGGGGCATATCGTTGAGGAACACGCTTTCCGCCTGGTCAGAGGACGCATGGGGCAGGTAGCTCCAGATCTCCTCTGCGGTAAAGCTCATGATGGGAGCGACCAGTCTTGCCAGACCGGAAAGTACCCGATACATGGTGGTCTGTGCAGCACGGCGCAGCACGGAATCCTCCCCCTCGCAGTACAGGCGATCCTTGATAATATCCAGGTAGAAGCTAGACATATCCACCACGCAGAAGTTGTGGATGGCATGGAATACAATGTGGAAATCAAAGGCATCATAGCCTGCATTTGCCTTGTCGATCAGCTGATCCAGCCGCATCAGTGCCCACCGATCCAGCTCTGTCAGCTGGTCATCGGATACGCTGTCCGCATCCGGGTTGAAGCCCTTGCCGTTGCTCAGGTTGCCCAGAATAAACCGGGCAGTGTTCCGGATTTTCTTGTACGCATCGGACAGCTGCCCCAGAATTTCCTTGGAGATCCGGATGTCGGAGTGATAATCCGAGGAAGCCACCCACAGCCGGAGAATGTCTGCTCCGTACTTGTCGGTGATCTCACTGGGATCAATGCCGTTGCCCAGGGACTTGTGCATGGTTTTGCCCTGACCGTCTACCACCCAGCCGTGGGTGCAGACATTCTTGTAAGGCGCACAGCCCTTGTATACCACGGAGGTCAGTAGACTGGACTGGAACCATCCCCGGTACTGATCCGCACCTTCCAGGTATAGGTCACAGGGCGCATACAGCTCGTCATATTCATCCAGTACGGCAGTGTGGGATACACCGCTGTCGAACCACACGTCCATAATGTCATGTTCTTTTTCAAATTCCTTGCAGCCGCATGCACAGGCAACGGATGCAGGAATGAAATCGCTGAGGGGACGGGTGTACCATGCATCAGAGCCTTCCTTCCGGAACATCTCGGAAATAGCTTCAATGGTTTCGTCCGTGATAATGGGCTTACCGCAGTCCTTGCAGTAGATCACCGGGATGGGCACGCCCCAGGTACGCTGACGGGAAATACACCAGTCGCTCCGGTCACGCACCATGCCCTTGATACGCTCCTCACCCCATGCAGGGATCCAGTTCACGCTTTCAATAGCCTTGATGGCTTCATCCTTAAAGCCATTCACCGAGCAGAACCACTGCTCCGTTGCCCGGTAGATAATGGCGCTGTGGCAACGCCAGCAGTGGGGGTACTGGTGCACGATGTCCGCACTGGCAAACATCGCACCGGTCTCTACCAGCCGTGCCGCAATGGCTTTGTTTGCTTCTGCGGTATCCAGTCCGGCAAATTCACCAGCTTCTGCGGTCTGACGACCCTTGTCGTCCACGCAGACCAGAATGCCGATCTCGTCATAATTCTTGCAGACCTCAAAGTCCTCCACGCCGTAGCCAGGTGCCGTGTGGACGCATCCGGTACCGCTTTCCAGTGTCACATGATCCCCCACGATGACCATGGAATTCCGGTCATACAGCGGGTGCTTGGTCTGCATATATTCCAGCTCGCTGCCCTTGAAGGCGCCGATGGTTTCATATTCCGCAATGCCCGCAGCCTTCATGGTCTCCGCCACAAGCTCCTGCGCCATTACATAATATTCGTTGTTGGCATGCACCAGGGTATAAGTATACTCCGGTCCCACGCAGATCGCCAGGTTGCCCGGGATCGTCCAGGTGGTGGTGGTCCAGATCACGAAATAGATGTCCCCGGTAATGCCGGCTGCCGCAAACACGCCCTTGTCATCCGTAACACGGAACTTCACATAAATAGACTTGCAAGGATCGTTCTCGTACTCGATCTCCGCCTCTGCCAGCGCCGTATTGCAATCCGGGCACCAATATACAGGCTTAAGGCCCTTGTACATGTACCCGTCCTTCGCCATCTTGCCGAACACCTTCACCTGCCGTGCCTCATACTCCGGGCGCAGGGTCAGATAGGGATGATCGTAATCTCCAAGACTGCCCAGACGCTTGAACTGCGCCATCTGGTTGCGCACATGCTTCATGGCATAGTCCGCACAGTGCTTCCGCAGCTCCACCGGTTCAATGGCACCGCTTTCCACGCCGATCGCCTTCATAGCCTTCAGCTCGATGGGCAGACCGTGGGTGTCCCAGCCGGGCACATAGGGGGCGCAGAAGCCGCTCATATTCTTGTACTTAACGATAAAATCCTTGAGCACCTTGTTGAGCGCCGTGCCCAGATGGATCTCGCCGTTGGCATAGGGCGGACCGTCATGCAGCACGTACTTGGGCTTGCCTTCGTTGCGTGCAACCATTTTCCGATAGAGATTTTCTTCCTCCCAGTGCGCCAGGGTCTCCGGCTCACGCTTGGGCAGGTTTCCCCGCATCGGGAAATCGGTTTTGGGCAAATTCAATGTCTGGTTATAATCCTGTGGCACGGTCATTCATCCTTTGCATTGTTATTTTTCTGTCCGAAATGAAGATCTCCGAACCGGGAATCATACTCTCCCCGGATGGTCTTTGCAGAAAACTGAGAGGTAGCAAACGGATCCCGCTTGGGTGTATCCTCCAGAATCGGTTCCTCATCAGTCTGTACAGGCGCCTCCGGCTGCTCCGGCTCACTGGGCGCTTCCGGCTCTGCTGATGCATCGTAATCCGGTTCCGGCATCTGGGAAATCAGTTCCAGATGTGCCTTGTACATATCGAACAGGTTCTTCTTGAAATCAGCGACCTGATTCTGCGCAACAATCAGTGCCTGCTTCTCCCGGTCGATCTCCGCCCGGTTTGCCGCCATTGCCTGCTCATGCTGACGGGTAGCCTCGTCGTTGAGCTGTTCTGCTCTTGCCTGTGCTTCCTGCAGGATCTCTGCCGCCTTTTCGTTGGCTTCGGCGATCACATGCTTGCCCTGCTTCTGCGCACCGAGCAGAGCGTCCTTGAGGGCATCCTCATCCGCACGATACTCCCGAACCTTGTCCGCAAGCAGCTGGATCTTTGCGTTGGCATCCTCCAGGTCATGCTCCATGGCTCTGAAATCCGCCTCGAGCTGCTGCATGTATTCGTCAATTTCCTCTTGCTTATAGCCGAATGCAGCCTTCTCAAATCTCTTGTTCTTAATGTCCTTTGCTGTAATCATAACAAGACCGATCTCCGTGCTGTGACGAAGATCCACTCCTTTCTGAAATTGTCTACTTGAATTTCTCAATGGTTATATGCAGTCTGCCCTTTTTTGTGATGCCGGATACCTGTGCGAGGCGGAATTTTCCGAAACCTCGTGCAGAAAATACCGCATCCTGTCCGATCAGGGCAGAAGGTGTCAGTACCGGCAGTCCGCCCACTGTGACCTGTCCGCCGTGGATGAGAACCGCCGACTTTTCCCGGCTGATCCGGGCTGCCAGACTCACCACTGCATCCAGACGCAGGGAGGGAACCGTCCCTTCGATGGGTTCAAACTCCTGCACAAAGCTGCCTGTGTAGGCGGCAAGCTCTGCCCGAACCCCTACTCTGCCGATTTTGCGCAGCTCATCGCAGACTAGCTGTGCCACCGGCTTATGCAGGAACACCTGGGTCAATCCCTCCTGGGGCAGAATATCCCCAATCGCATCCCGGCGCAGCCGCAGATGCATGAGAGCACCCAGCACATCCCGATGGGTCAGATGATCCGCCCGGCGATAGGTCAGATGTACGCAGGCAATGGGATACGCCTGCTCCTCCGGGGCATACTCCGGTGGATGCACACATAATATGCGCCGCTGTGCCTGTGCATACCCGCCAAAGAACGCAAAGCTTCCGTGCAGGCGCTCCAGAGTCTGCTGCGCCAGTGCGCACTCCCCCTCTGTGAGAAATGCGGTAAACCTGGGCGCATTGCTGCGGTCACAGGCTTTCAGCAGATCCGCTGCCCGGGCAGAGATCAGTTCCCCATCCTCCCGGTTCATCAGATGATAACGCCGTTGTTTTCCAGTTCGCCTACCAGATCCTCACCGATAAAGCCTACGTTATAGGGGGTGATGATATAGGTCAGATTCGCAACCGGCTTCAGACTGCCGCCATTTGCATAGGCAACGCCCACCAGAAAGTCAATGATTCTTCTCTTGTTCTCGGCAGAAGCCGTTTCCAGATTCAGAACCACGGTCTTCTTTGCAATCAGATGGTCTGCGATCTGCTTTGCGTCGGTAAATACCTCCGGCTTCACCAGAACCACCTGCAGCTGTGCAGTGGCAGAAATATTCACAACCTTATTTCTCTTTTCCTCCGGATCCTCATCGTAATCCCGACCCCGGTCACGGCTGTGCTCCCGGTCTCTGTCCCGGTCGTGGTCATACTCCCGCTCACGGCGTACAGGCTTCTCTCTGACAGTCTCTCCCTCGTCATAGCCTTCATCCTCTGGCGGAAGGAAAAAATTCTTAATGTCATCTAACAGCTTCATAAGTATCACCATTGCTCCTTTTCTCCGCATGAATTCTTGCGGCAACAACGTGCCATATTCTGTACGATATTGCCTTGAGACACGCTCCTGCATCCCGTGTACCGGAACGCCAAGCCCGTCTCTCTCCGGCTGCCTGATGCTCAGCGGAAACGGCAGCACGGAACCATACATCTATCCTCTTGCACCGAACAGCGCACTGCCGATCCGTACCAGTGTGGAACCATACTTGATTGCTTCGACATAATCCCCCGACATTCCCATGGATAGTACATGCATATCTATATTATCCATGTTTTCTGCCGAAATGTCAATAAAAAGTTTCTGCATCCGGAAAAAATATTTTTCAACGTCGGTTTTGGGCGGAATGGTCATCAGTCCGCACACATGCAGATGGGGCTTCCGGGCAGCCTCCTCCAGCAGACCATGCAGCTCCTCCGCCGGAATGCCTCCCTTGCTTTCCTCCCCGCCGATGTTGACCTCCAGCAGAATATCCTGCACCTTGTCTGCCCGGGCGGCGATCCGCTCCACCTCGTTTGCCAGATGCAGGGAATCCACAGACTGGATCATGGAGATCTCCGGAATCAGGTACTTGACCTTGTTGGTCTGCAGTTGTCCGATGAACTGAACCTGTGCCCTGGGGTCATACTGTGCCTTTTTGGATTCATATTCCTGCACCCGGTTTTCCCCCAGCAGACGCACGCCGCATTCCACTGCCACGTTTACCAGCGCCGGATCCACAGTCTTGGTCACTGCCATCAGCTGAACCTGTTCCTCCGGCTTCCGGTACTTTGCCATCGCCTCACCGATCCGGTCCGTAATGCGTTTGTAATTCTCCCGCACCTGCTCTGCACTACGTTCCATCTGCGCTCACTCCATTCACAATAATATCATCATACAGGGACACATAGCCCTCGCCTGCGTTCAGACTCGTAAGCAGATAATCACTGCCCTCATAGATCACGTCCAGCCGGCGGAAGGCAGGCTGTTCACCCAGCAGGATATACACACCCCGAGCCTCCACTGTCTGGGTCTGCTCCTCACCGGTTTCCGGATCCTTTACGGTTTCCTCCACCTGTGCAAACCGGACAGCCTCCCGGTTGACCTTGATGCCTTCGTACTGCCCCTTGATCATTTCCACCCGCTCCGTCCGGTGCTGCACCAGGTCATGGGTCAACTGGTCGCAGCGCACTGCAACGATGCTTTCGTTGGGGTTGTCCGTAGCACGGATGGAATCGATCACGCCGGTAACGGTTTCCGCTGTGGATTCAAACTTGAAGGTGACCTTCATATCTGTTTCAAACAGGGACTTGGCGTTGTCGATCACACCGACAATGTACCACTCGTACCCGTCAATCAGCTTGCCGATGACCCGGTTGTCCGACTGACTGGTATCGTCCGTCACCGCCCGGATTTCCTCCACCGTCAGATCGTCAATGGATTCCTTGGTGAGGGTATCCTCATACCCATCCACATAGCTGACGAAATAGGCGGAACGGTCGGAATAGATCGTATCCATCGGTGCCTTCTGGCTTGCCTGCAAAGCGGTTAGCTGGGCGTTGATGGTATTGATCCGGGGGGTAAAATCCATTCCCACATTGGTAATCAGCTGGTAGGTACTCATCAGGATCAGCATCTGTTCCTTTTCGGATTCCAGCGCCGTCAGCTGATTCCGTTCCCGGTGGAGAATCAAACTCTTGTAATGCTCCTGGATCAGTCCGGACAGATTGGCAGGCTGCGCCGACTCGCTGGTGCCCGGGTTCTGGATCTTTTCCAGAAGCGCCAGTTCATTCTGCAGTGCGCTGATCTGCTGCAGCAGGTCGATCTGGGATTCGTCCCCATAGATATGGGCGATCACGGAGTCCACGCCCAGCTTTCCCCCATCGGAAACCTGGTAACAGACCGCCCCCTGACCGGAATAGGTGCAGGGTGTTTCATCCCGCACATACACCCCCTGGAACGCCACGGACTCATCCGCCGTGGCATAGATGGCGGTTTCGGTCTCGTACTGCTGGTTGTATAAATGGTACACCACACTGAACACACAGACAATGGACATTACGGCAAGGAGCCAGCGCACAATGCGCAACATCCACGAACTGCTCATGGTTTAGTTTTCCTTTTCCGCAGCATCCAGAATGGAAATGGGCTTCATAGGAATGATGGTGGAAATGGCGTGCTTGTATACAAGCTGCTGCTTGCCGTCGCTGTCCAAAATCACGGTAAAACCGTCAAAGCCCTTGATGACCCCCTTGAACTGAAATCCGTTTGTCAGATAAAAGGTCACAACCATACGCTCTTTCCGTGCCTGATTGAGAAAAACGTCCTGTAAATTCAACGATTTGTTCATTTCGCTTATCCCTTCTCCGCTCTTGCGGCTTGGTTTTGGCTGCAAAGAATTGTCCTAAGCTACCACACTAAATTATATCACAAAAAAGCCGCCTTGGCTATCTTTTTCTTGCAGATAGCCAAAATTTCTTCTGCTTCGTCAAATTCCGTGCGTGAAATCCACTGAATTTGCTCATTTTTCCTAAACCAGGTCATCTGCCGCTTGGCATAGCGCCTGGTCTCCTGCTTGATCCGGGCAATGCAGTCCTCCAGAGTGCCCTGCCCCTCCAGGTAAGGGATCAGCTCCTTATAGCCAATGGCTGCCGCCGCTGTGCCCATGCCCCCTGCCGCATAAGCCGCTGCCGCCTCCTGCACCAAGCCCTGCTGCACCATCTGATCCACTCGCCGGTCGATCCTGTCATACAGCTGCTGCCGATCCGGATAGCACAGTCCCAGCCACAGGGTACGGTAGGGGGAAGGCTCCAGCCGACTCTCCGCTTTGAATGCGGACAGAGGCTTTCCCGTCAGCCGGTACACCTCCATGGCACGCACCAGCCGGGGCACGTTGTTGGGGTGGATGCAAGCGGCACTGTCCGGATCCACCTGGCACAGCTGGGCATACAGCCCCGCCGTACCCTCCTGCGCCGCCTGTGCCTGTAAGGCTGCCCGGACTGCGTCATCCCGAGGGATCTGAGCAAACTGCACATGCTCCAAGAGGGAGGTCACATACAGTCCCGTGCCCCCCACCACCACCGGCAGCTTTCCACGGCTGTAGATGTCCCCGATGACCCGACGGGCAGCGTCCACATAATCCGCCACGCTGAAGGACTGCTCCGGGGGCAGAAAGCCGATCAGATGGTGGGGCACCGCTGCAAGCTCCTCCGGGGTCGGCTTGGCAGTGGCAATGTCCATACCCCGATAGATCTGCATGGAGTCGGCGGACACGATCTCTCCGCCGTATGCCTGTGCCAGGGCGATGCCCAAGGCTGTTTTGCCGGATGCGGTAGGGCCAACCACCGCCAGAACTGGTATTTTTTCCTGCTCCATGGACGCCTCCCTACACCCGTTTGAATTGCTTTTCGATCTCGTGCCGGGTCAGTTCAAACAACACCGGTCTGCCGTGGGGACAATGCCGGATCCGCTCGTTCCCGAACACTTCCTCCGCCAGAGCCTGCAGCTCTGACAGATCATTTTTATCCCCTGCCCGGATCGCCGCCTTGCATGCCATAGTGTGCAGGGCATCCTCCAGCTGGGTGGACGCCAGATCCTGCTTGCCCAGTACCAGATTCTCCGCCAGCTCCAGCACCAGTTCGTCCAGATTCAGAGAAGCGCATACCACCGGCACGGCGCATACCGCCACATAGGGTGGATTGGAGAAGTCAAAGGCAAAGCCCCGCTGCTTCAACGCCTCCTGATTGGCCTGCAAAGCGTCAAACTCCGCCACGGACAACAGCAGCTCACTGCTGTTGAGGATCATCTGGCTGTCCGGGGTGCGGCTTGCATCCCGGAACTGTTCAAACAGCACCCGTTCGTGGGCGGCATGCTTGTCGATGATGTACAGGCTGTCCCCTGCCTGGGCAAGAATGTAGTTGGTGAACGCCTCCCCGATCACCCGGATCTTCGGCTGCTCCTCCGGTGCCGGAACCGGAGCCTGCACCGGCTCCTCCTGCTTTGCCGCAGCGGTATCCTGCAACAGATCAAATCCGGCAAAGACAGTCGATGTCTCCGGTAGGGGTTCAGGTTCCCGGATCGGCTCCGGAGCAGCGGGCGCCGCCCCATACTCCAGCTTGGGAGAGTGCATATACAGAGCTTCCTCCGGCTCGGGAGCGTGCACTGTCACCTGCACATTTCCCACCGGCATGGGCTTGACAGCCGCCACCGGAACGGGAGCCTCCTGGTGCGCAGGCATCGGGGCAGGCTTTGCCGGCTGTACCGACTCCAGGGGAGGCACCGGAGGCAGGGGCGCATCCGCAAAGCCCGGCTCCTGCTCCTTGGGAGCATGCTGCCAGTCGGCAGTGGGGCGCATCTGAAATTCATAGATCAGCCCATTCTGCATCAGTGCATTCTTTACCCCAAAGAACACGGCGGAAGATACCCGCTTTTCATCCGTAAACCGCACCGCCGCCTTTGCCGGATGTACATTCACGTCCACAGTTTCCGGGGGCACGGTCAGCATCAGCACACAAGCCGGAAATTTTCCTGTCATTACCAATGTCCGGTATGCCTCCTCCAACGCCACCGAGCAGGTCACGGATTTCACATATCTGCCGTTGATGAAAAAGGTCTGGAGGGACCGGTTGTTCTTTGCGTACAGGGGCTTGATCACATAGCCCTCCAGGCTGATGCCGTTTTCACTATAGGATACAGGCAGAAGATCCTGGGCAAAGCTCCTGCCGTATACCGCATAAATGGCGGAATACAGGGTACCGTCCCCGGCGGCATGGAATTCCCGGCGGTGATCCCGGATCAGAGTAAAGGCGATCTCCGGATGGGACAGGGCAATCTTCTGCACAATGGCGCTGACCGCATTGCTTTCCGTCACGTCCTTTTTCAGAAATTTCTGCCGGGCAGGCACATTGAAGAACAGATCCCGGATTACGATGGTGGTACCCTCCGGGCATCCGGTGCGCTCCATGCCGCACTCTGTGCCCCCTTCGATCTGATACCGCACGCCGTATTCCGCCCCTGCCTGCTTGGTGAGCATCTCCACCCTGCCCACAGCCGCCACAGATGCCAATGCCTCGCCCCGGAAGCCCAGGGTGTGGATGTTGTCCAGATCCGCCTTCTCCAGGATCTTGCTGGTGGCATGCCGCAAAAAGGCGGTGGGCACCTCCTCCGGTGCAATGCCGCAGCCGTCATCGGTGATGCGCATATACACAGAGCCGCCGTTCCGGATCTCCACAGTGATCCGGCTGGCGCCTGCGTCTATGGAGTTTTCCACCAGTTCCTTGATAACGGAGGCAGGCCGCTCGATGACCTCTCCTGCGGCGATCAGCTCTGATAATTCCTTGGGTAAAACCGTAATCGACATGCTTGTTCCTTTCTCTGCATTACGCCTGTGCCAGCTGCACCAGATCCTCCAGCAGTTCCCGGCATTCCCGGTCGCTAAGCTCATCCAGATGGGTCTTGCGGAGCCGGTCGGCAATCTGATCCCGGCTGACGACAGCAAAGCTGATCTGCCCGTCCTGGGGCAGCTGCTCCTGCCGGACAGGCGCCTGGCTTTCCAGTTCCTTGAGCAGCTCCTTGGCACGGGTCACCACCCTGGGCGGCAGCCCTGCCAGCTTCGCCACATCAATGCCGTAGCTGTCATCCACGCCGCCTGGCACGATCTTCCGCAAAAAGCGGATGCTGTCCCCATGCTTCTTCACGGCAATGCTCAGATTCCGCACACCCTCCACGCTGTGCTCCAGGGCAATCAGCTCATGGTAGTGGGTGGCAAACAAGGTCTTACAGCCAATGAGCCGGCTGTTGGCGATATACTCCGCCACAGCACGGGCAATGCTGACCCCGTCAAAGGTGGAGGTACCCCGTCCCACTTCATCCAGAATCACCAGACTGTGCTTGGTGGCATACTTGAGAATGGCGGAAACCTCGCTCATTTCCACCATAAAGGTACTCTGACCTGCTGCCAGGTCGTCCGATGCGCCTACCCGGGTAAAGATCTGATCCACCACCGAGATCTTGGCGTACCTGGCAGGCACAAAGCTGCCGATCTGCGCCATCAGCGTAATCAGCGCCACCTGCCGCATGTAGGTGGACTTACCGGACATATTGGGGCCGGTAATGATCGCCATGCGGCTGCCCTTCTGATCCAGGTACACGTCATTGGGCACAAACACTTCCTCTTGCAGCACCTGCTCCACCACCGGATGCCTGCCGTCCTTGATGTCGATGACCCCGTCAATGGCAATCTCCGGCTTGGTGTAGTTGTTCTCCTGGGCAACCTTTGCAAAGGAGCAAAGCACATCCACCGCCGCCACGGATACGGCGGTTTCCTGCACCTGGGCAAGCTGTCCCGCCAGGAAATCCCGCACCTGGGCAAACAGCTCCGCCTCCATCCGCAGCGCCTTTTCCTTGGCGCCCAGAATGGTGTTTTCCGCATTCTTCAGCTCCTCGGTGATGAAACGTTCACAGTTTGCCAGGGTCTGCTTGCGTATGTAGTGGGCGGGCACCAGATCGTAGTAGGATTTCGTGACCTCCAGATAATAGCCGAACACACGATTGAAGCCGATCTTCAGCCCCTTGATGCCGGTGGATTCCCGCTCCCGCTGCTCAATCTGGGCAATCAGATCCGAACCGCCGCCCATCAGGCTCCGCAGCTGATCCAGATCCGGATGGAACCCGTCCTTGATGACCCCTCCGTCCTTCACGGTAATGGGCGGCTCCTCGACGATCGCCTTTTCCACCAGGTCGGATACCGCCTCCAGGGTGGAAATGTGGTTGTTGAGCCGTGCCAGCAGCTTGGAATCCGACACCAGCTCCAGCTGTGCCTTCAGCGCCGGCAGCTGCAATGCGGTCACCGACAGGGATTTCAGATCCCTGGGGGTAGCGGTTTTATACATGACCCGGGTCATGAGCCGTTCCAGGTCGTACACCTGCCGGAGGATCTCGCTCAGCTCCATCTGCACGGCGCTTTTCTTGCAAAGCTGCTCCACAGCGTCCAGCCGCTCCATGATCCGGGCAGGGCTGATGAGGGGCTGCTCCAGCCACCCTTTCAGCAGACGCTTGCCCATGGAGGTACCGGTGCGATCCAGCACCCACAACAGGCTGCCCCGGCGTTCTCCGCTGCGCAGGGTCTCCGTCAGCTCCAGATTCCGCCGGGCGGTAAGATCCAGCCCCATCGCCGCATTCTGCCCCTGGATGCGGATATCCGTAAATCTGCCTACCAGGGATTTCTGGGTGTCCGCAATGTAATCGAACAAGCCGCAGGCACAGGCGCAGTCCTGCCCATCCTCCGACAGACCCAGCACCGCCGGATCCTCCACGGAAAACTGGGTGCAGAGGATCTGCCGCTTCTGCACCGGATCAAAGCAGCTATCCTGCCGGAGGGTCAGCATGCAGTGAAGCCGGTTCTTCACAAATTCCCCGCAGCCTCCCAGCTGCACAAAGGCTTCGTTGCACAGCAGCTCCGCCGGGGTATACCGGGACAGAAGGTTGATGACATCCCCCTCCAGCTGCTTGCCCTCCAGGGTGTGCATGGACACCTCTCCGGTAGAAAATGTCCGCAAAGCAAAGGGTAACGCTGTCCCCGGTTCTGTATGCAGCCCCCAGAAAGTTATTGGAGGCATCGTCCAGCATACTGCTTTCGATGAGGGTACCCGGCGTCACCAACCGGATCACGTCCCGTTCCACCAATCCCTTGGCAAGGGCAGGATCCTCCATCTGCTCACAGATCGCCACCTTATACCCCAGTCCGATCAGCCGTTTGATATAGATCTCGCTGCTGTGGAAGGGCACGCCGCACATGGGGGCACGCTCCTCCAGACCGCAGTCCCTGCCGGTGAGGGTCAGCTCCAGCAGCTTGGATACCAGCACAGCGTCATCGAAGAACATTTCGTAGAAATCTCCCAGACGGAAGAACAGAATGGCGTCGCCGTATTTCTTCTTGACCGCCATATACTGCTGCATCATAGGGGATAATTTTGTGGTGTCGATCTCCATGTCAGAAAGCCCTTTCATAATTGGATTCGGCGGTCATAAGAATATGACCGCCGCTTGGGTGTATTGCCGTTATACGGCGCCGTCCTTAGTGGCAGCCGCCGCAGCTGCTGCAGTTTCCGCCGCAGCTATGCTCCACGGAGCAGGTTGCCGGATCCTCGCCGTTGGCGCTCATGGTAATAATCATATTGATCTGGGACAGCAGCTCATCCATGGCATTCTTTACGTTGTTGAATACCGCCATGTTTTTGTTTGCCATGATCTGACCGTACAGCTCCTTGATCTTGCCGTCCAGAGCGGTCAGCTTGTCCCGGTCCTTGTCCGGCTTGGACATTTCCGAGTTCAGCTCCATGCGCTTGAGGTTGAATTCCCCGATCAGCTTCTGCAGATCCTCGTCCTGGTCATTTGCCTGCTTTGCCAGGTGATATGCGGTGTACCGGTCATCCTGCTGGAGCATAGCTCCCAGCTTTCTGGTCATTGCAATAATATCCATCTGTTCGTTTTCCATTTCAAAGACTCCTTATCTTCGGGTCAGTCCAGGATCGTTCCCAGCACTGCCCAATTTTTCGTTTCCTCTATGTGAACGTCCGCAAAGGTTCCGATCCGGGAGGGATCCCCCTTTGCTTCCACGATCACGCCTTCTGTGCTTTTCCCGGTGAGCCAGGGTTCGCCTTTGCGGCTGACCCCTTCAAACAACACCTGCATCGTCCTGCCCAGAAACCGCCGGTACAGCCTTGTGGAGGTTTCACGCTGCTGCGCCAGCAGCTGCTGCATCCGGACAGTTTTCACCTGCGCCGGGGTGTGATCCGCAATCTGTGCCGCCTTGGTGCCGCTGCGGGGTGAGTAGATAAAGGAATATACATTATCAAACCCCACCTGTTCCAGCAAACCCAGAGTCGCAGAAAATTCCTCATCTGTTTCGTTGGGGAATCCCACGATAATATCCGTGGTCAGCGCAAAATCCGGCACACGGGAACGGGCATACCGTACCGTTTCCAGATACTTCTTCACCGTGTAGCACCGGTTCATGGCATGCAGGATCGAGTCACTGCCGCTCTGTACCGGCAGATGCAGATGCTTTTCCACATGCCGGCTGTTACAGATCACGTCGATCAGCTCCGGCGTGGCATCCTTGGGATGGGAGGACATGAATCGGATCCAATACTCCCCCTCAATGGCATCCAGCCGACGCAGCAACTCCGGAAAGCGGATGCCATCCGGCAGATCCTTCCCGTAGGAATTTACATTCTGCCCCAGCAGGAAGATCTCTTTACAGCCCTGGGATACCAGTTCCCGTACCTGCCGCTCAATAATCTTCGGATCCCGGCTCCGCTCCCTGCCCCGCACATAGGGCACGATGCAGTAGGTGCAGAAATTGTTGCAGCCGTACATAATGGGCACGGACGCCTTGAAGGAGCAGCTGCGCACCTGGGACAGCTCCTCGGAGGGGGCGGACTGGACGGTAGCGTCCACACTGTGCTTTTTTCCCCCCAGGATCTCCAGCAGCATCGCAGGCAGGCGCTCCAGCGCCCCGGTACCCACCACCAGATTTACATAGGGGTAGGATGCCTTCAGCTTTTCCCGAACAGGCTCCTCCGCCGTCATGCATCCGCAAAGTCCAATAATAAGCCCTGGTTTTTTCTGCTTATAGGGCTTTAACTGTCCCAGGTGTCCGAACACCCGATCCTCCGCATGCTCCCGCACTGCACAGGTATTCAGCAGGATCAGATCCGCCTGCTCCGGTTCCTCTGTCAAGCCATAGCCCATGGACAGCAACAACCACTTGAGCTTCTCTCCGTCCGTCATATTCAGCTGACAGCCAAAGCTCTGCACCATGGCAAGGGGCTGTTCATCGGATGCGGCAAGCCGTTCCCGGACTGTCTGGATTTCCTGTTCCATACCTGTGTTCCTTTCCTTCGGGTCTGCATAAGTAGGTATTGTATACAAACACCTACACAAGATATAGCATACCACATCTGCGTCTTTTTTTCAAGCCCCTGTTTTTCATATATTTATAAAACAGCGCCACATAGTCTTTGTGCGGCGTTTCATGAAAATATCACAATAAATCATGAACTGTGTTATAAATAATCATTGACATTGTATGAATGATCAGTTACAATAAAGTGCGTGTATTCTTCGCAGCGTACAATGCAGTGTACGAGCCGGGGCAGCACCACGCAAAGTTTACGAAGTGCTGCCCGAATACCATTCTGCGCTGGGCAGGCTTGCCTGCTTGTGCCTGCAGTATCATCCGCAACGCAGCGGACCACAAAGGCAGCATTGCGCATAATCACAGAGCAAGCGCCATGCTGTCCGCATGAAACAGGGGGAGAAAGGTTATGAAAACCAAAGCAACAGCAATTGTGACCAGCGGCATTCTGGCAGCATCCATGCTCCAGCTGATGCCCACAAGCGTATTTGCCGCGGACGAAGCGTATCTGATCCGTGACAAATGGGGCTACTGTACCACCGCAAATTATGTGGAATCCGAGCATTTCGTTATTTTCTACGGAAACAACGACACCACCGGTCAGGTCAATGACGCATTTTTACAGCGGAATCTGGCGGATTACGAAAAGCTCTGGCAGTGCTACACCCAGTACCTGAGTATGGAGAACCTGAATGTGGATATGTACGGGAACAGCACCCAAAAGTATAAAACCAACGTATACCTGACCTATACAGGTCTGGATCAGTACCCGGACGGCTGGGCGTTCATGAGTGCGGAGGACGGCTACGGGATCGAGATCATCAGCCCCAACGCCATGCTGGACGAACTGACCATCGCCCATGAATTCGGTCATGTAGTGACCCTTCACCAGAAGGCGTGGGTAGATCAGGACATTACCGGTGCCTGGTGGGAGCCGCTGGCAAACTGGTTCCGGGAAATGTATCTGGGCAGCGAATACTACGACGGCACCACCCAGACCTGCTGGTTTGAGCCATACATCCGCAATCTGAGCCTGACCCTGCCCCACGGACGGAATTACTATGAGGTATGGCCATTCCTGGTGTATATGTCCTACAACCCGGACAATCTGAGCGGATTGGGTATCGACTCGGTCAAGCGCCTGATTTCCGAGGCGCAGCCCGGTGAATACCCCTTTGACACCATCACACGCCTGTTCGGCACGGACGCACAGGACGTACTGGGGCATTACGCAAAGCGCATGGCGACTTTTAATTTCGGTGCCAAAGACGCATACCGCAGTCAGTTCCAAAGCAAACTCAGTCAATCCCCCTTCTTCTGGAATCTGTTCTACACTGTGCTGGAGGACAACGGGGACGGCTGGCTTCAGTCTCCCCAGGAGGAGGCTCCCATGCAGTCCGGTATCAACATTATGCCTCTGACCATCACCGGAGATACCATTTCCGTGGACTTGAAGGGCCTTTCCAATGACAGCAACGCCGGCTGGCGGGCATGCATCGTCACGGTCGATCAAGCGGGCAACGAGCATTACTCTGATCTGTTCGACAGCGGTGAACGCATGACCGTATCCGCCAACGGAGCAGTTTCCGCATACCTGACTGTCACCGGTACCCCCAAGGATCTGTATGATATCAACGCATTCCATAAGGACAATGTTTCTTCTTATAAAACCGGCACGGAGCGGCAGCGCTATCCCTACGCAGTGAAGCTCACCGGCGCACAGGTGCAGCAGTCCGGCGGCTACAGCAAGGGTAGTGGACATATACATGCCAACGGCGGCGGCTGGGTGGCTGACAGTGCTTCTGTTGCCGATTCTGTCTATGTTGGCCCGGACGCTATGGTATTGGGCAACGCCACGCTTACCGGCAACGTGCGGGTGGAGGATCATGCCATTGTGGCAAACAGCGTCACCGCATCGGATCAGGTCATCATCAGCGGTCACGCAGTGGTAGACGGCGGCGGCATGATCTATGACAACGGCTGGGTATTCGGCAGCGTGGCCCTCAGCGGCAATGTCCTCATCGGCGACAGTGCGGTAGTCTCCAACTCCTGTAAAGTGTCCGGCAACGCCAAGATCCTGCAAAAGGCGTTTCTGGCGGAGGCAGTGACCGTCAGCGACAATGCGGTTATCAAGGGCAATGCCTACCTGTACGGCAAGGGCAGCTACTCCGGTCAGGCAATCGTTGACGGCGACTACTCCAATGAACAAACCAAAAACAGCGGTGTAGGCTTTGGCTGGCTGGATGATTACGGCTGGCACGACACGGAGGACGGAATCCTGGCGGGCTACACCTTTACAGAGAAGACCGACACCTGGGCACAGGATACCTATGCGGCAACAAACGCTTTGCAGCAGGGCGCCCAGTGGGAAAGCCAGCGCACCTCCGCCAACGGCGTGCTGTCCTTTGACGGAGCGGACGACTATGTGATGCTGGACGATACGGTGATCCGTTCCAAGGATCTGCAGATCAGCCTGGCAGCGCTGTGGAAGGGCGGCACCGCCAAGCAGAATCTGTTCTGGTTCGGTGATGAAACCGCATACATGGCATTCACCCCCTGCAATGAAAACGGCGTGGCAGAGCTGACCATCACTGACGGGCAGACCACGGAGCATCTTACCGCTTCTGCGCCGCTTGTCAAGGGAGAATGGAGCAAGATCACCATCCGCATTATAGACGGCAAGGGCACCCTGCTGATCAACGGCAGTCAGGCTGACAGCAACAGACTCTCGCTGACGCCTCTGGCTGTTATGAGCGCAGCCCAGGACGATTACGCATTCCTTGGGAAAGGCATGACGGACCGGAACTTCAAGGGCGCTGTGGATTACATGAACTTCTATTTCAAGGAAGTGGAAGAGCCCCAGATCACCTATTCCGGCAGTGAAGCAGCGGACGATACGGATCCGGGCGTATCCGGCATCCGGGGCGACGTAAACGCAGACGGACAGTTTAGTATTGCGGATCTGGTTATGATGCAGAAGTATCTGATCCGGGGCGGCACGCTGACCGACTGGCAGCAGGGAGACCTGTACGAGGACGGCGTGATCGATGCAAAGGATCTGGTGCTGATGCGCCGGATGCTCAGCGAACAGCGAGCATAAACCCGTCCGGCAATCCTGCGTAAAACCAGCCGCATGGCTTGACAATCTGAAAAATATGTGGTATGATACTTGAAAACGCTTTGACGAGAAGAAGTAGCGGATTCCCATCCGGTCAGAGAGTCTCCGTTTGGTGCGAGGAGATGCGGATGCCCCGTGAATACACCTCTGAGCGGATGTCCTGAAGGCTGCACCCGGTCGGGTAGGGGCATACGGTTCACAGCCGTTATCCTGTCCGAGGTTCTGCATGCTTTATGCAGAATAAACTGAGGTGGTACCACGAGTCAATTCGTCCTCTGTCGCTGCGGCGGCAGGGGACGTTTATTATGTAAAGGAGCGATCATATGACGTTATTTGAAGAACTGAAACGCAGAGGGCTGTTGGCACAGCTCACCGATGAAAAGGAGATCAAGGAACTGATCAACGCCGGCAAAGCAACCTTCTACATCGGCTTTGACCCCACCGCAGATTCCCTGCATGTAGGCCACTTTATGGCGCTGTGCCTGATGAAGCGACTCCAGATGGCGGGCAACAAGCCCATCGTTCTGTTGGGAGGCGGCACCGGCATGATCGGAGATCCGTCCGGCAAGACCGATATGCGGAAGATGATGACCCGGGAAACCATTGAGCACAATGTCGAATGCTTCAAGAAGCAGATGTCCCGGTTCATTGATTTTTCCGAGGGCAAGGCGCTGGCGGTAAACAATGCAGACTGGCTGCTGGATCTCAACTATGTGGACGTGCTCCGGGACGTGGGCGCATGCTTCTCCGTCAACAAGATGCTGACCTTTGAATGCTATAAGCAGAGAATGGAGCGGGGGCTCACATTCCTGGAATTCAACTACATGATTATGCAGTCCTACGACTTCTACCGCCTGTTCCAGGATTACGGCTGTAATATGCAGTTTGGCGGAGATGACCAGTGGGCAAATATGCTGGGAGGTACGGAGCTGATCCGCAAGAAGCTGGGCAAGGACGCTTATGCCATGACCATTACCCTGCTGCTCAATTCCGAGGGGAAGAAAATGGGTAAGACGGAAAAAGGCGCTGTATGGCTGGATCCTGCTAAGACTTCCCCCTATGAGTTCTACCAGTACTGGAGAAATGTCAACGACGCAGACGTGATCAAGTGCCTGAAGATGCTGACCTTTGTGCCGGTGGAGGAAATCGAGGATATGGAACAGCATATGGAAGGTGCCCAGTTCAACAAGGCAAAGGAGCTGCTGGCATACGAGCTGACCAAGCTGGTGCACGGCGAGGAGGAAGCCAATAAGGCGGATACTGCGGCAAAGGCGGTATTCAGCGGCGGAAACAGTGCAGATATGCCCACTACCACCCTGTCTGGGGAGGATATACCTGAAGGCGGCATTGGCATTCTCACTCTGCTGGTGAAGTGCGGTCTGGCAGCGTCCAACGGCGAGGGCCGCAGACTGGTGCAGCAGGGGGGCATCAGCGTCAATGACGCAAAAATCACCGATCCCCAGACCATGCTCCAGCCGGAGGGGGAACTCATCATCCGCAAGGGCAAAAAGGTATTCCACAAGGTGGTTATGGAAGGCTGATTTCTGCTGTCACAGCAAACAGGGCAGGTGTCCGAAAGGATACCTGCCCTGTTCTTTTAGGCAACACCACACAGGGGATGTATGGCAGATATTGCGCAAAGCCATCCAGCCAGCTTTACTCCACCAAACTGCAAATCACGCTGTTGGATACTAAAAAGCCCTGCCGGGTCAGCCGGATCCGATCCGGCTCTATCCACAGCATGCCCGCCCTTTGCAAAGGCTCTGCCCGGCGCAGCAGTCCTGCCCAGCAGCTTTCTGAAAAGTCCTGCTGCCGGATGCCCTCCGCCAGCCGCAGACCCAGCATGACCCGCTCCTCCGGGGTATAGGGTTCCTCGTCCGTCAGGATCTCCTGCTGACGGGGTGCTTGCAAAAAACCGTCCAGATCCGAGGGCACCGCATACCGTCTGCCGTTGAAGCAGGAATGCGCCGCCGGGCCAATGCCGATGTAATCCACGCACTGCCAGTATTTCAGATTATGCCGGCTTTCAAAGCCGGGACGGGCAAAGTTGGAGATCTCATATTGCCGGAACCCATGCTGCTCCAGGCATTCCGCCATCTGTACATACAGCAACGCCGCTGCATCCCCATCGGGTACCTGGCTGCGCATTGCCTCCGTGTCAAAGGGGGTGCCCGGCTCGATACTCAGCAGATAGGCGGAAACATGGGCAATGGGCAACTGGGCATACACCGCAAGGGACTGTGCAAGACTCTCTCCGGTTTGCCCCGGCGTGCCCAGCATCAGGTCACAGGAGATATTCTGAAAGCCCGCTGCCGCCGCACGATCCACTGCGGCAATCCCCTGGGCGGCGGTATGCCGTCTGCCAAGCCGGTGCAGCTCCGCATCCACAGCGGACTGCATACCAAAGGACAGCCGGTTGACGCCAAGTCCCCTCCAGGCATCCAGGGCGGCAGGGGTGGCGGTCAGTGGGTTCACCTCCAGAGTGATCTCCGTGTCCGCAGCAAGAGAAAACCGCCGGCGGGCAGCATGCAGCATCTGACCCAGCAGCGGCGGCGGCAAAATGGAGGGAGTCCCCCCTCCGAAATACACCGTATCCACCGACAGCTCCGCCGGGTATGCGGCAAGGTTCTCCGCAACCCGGGCAGCATAGGCTTCCGCCCGCTCCCGCCGGTATGGATTGGAGTAAAAGTCACAGTATGGGCACTTCACTGCGCAAAAGGGCACATGCACATACAGTCCAGCCGGGGTACTCATGCGTCCCGGCGCACCGCTTTGATCAGCGGAAAGAAAAATGCATTGACCAGTCCGGTCAGCAGAACATACAGCAGCACTGCCCCCAGAATGCACAGCATGGCAGTCACAGTGCTTTCGATCCACAGAATACACGCCAGCACCGCCGCACCCATCAGCAGGGACAGGATCATACGGATCACAGCTGAGGCTTGTCCGTTGACGCACTTTCCGCCGCATGCCTTGCAGGCTCTCCCCTTGGAATTCATAGGCCCTGCCAACGCCTTGGTCAAAGGGTTAAAGGTCTTTTCCCCACAGTGGGGGCAATCGTAAATACTCATGGTCACACCTCTTACAGCATCATTCATCCAGCTTCAGCACGCTCATAAATGCCTTCTGAGGCACGGAAACGGAGCCAAGCTGACGCATACGCTTCTTGCCTTCCTTCTGCTTCTCCAGCAGCTTCTTCTTCCGGGTAATATCGCCCCCATAGCACTTGGCAAGTACGTCCTTCCGCAGTGCCTTGACGGTTTCTCTGGCGATGATCTTGCCGCCGATGGCAGCCTGGATGGGAACCTCAAACAGCTGACGGGGAATGTTTTCCTTCAGCTTCTCCACAATCTTTCTGCCCCGGTTGTATGCGGCATCCGCAAAGACAATAAAGGACAGGGCATCCACCACTTCCCCGTTCAGCAGGATGTCCAGCTTCACCAGACGGGACTGGGCATACCCCAGCAGCTCGTAATCAAAGGAAGCATAGCCCTTGGTGCGGGATTTGAGGGCATCAAAGAAGTCGTAGACGATTTCATTCAGAGGCAGCTCATAGTGGAGATCCACCCGGCTGTCGTCCAGGTATTCCATATTCTTAAAAGTACCCCGCCGCTCCTGGCAAAGCTCCATAATGTTACCCACATAGTCCGAAGGAGCCAGAATATCCGCCTTCACCATAGGCTCCTCCGCAGAAGCGATCAGCGCCGGATCGGGGAAATTGCAGGGATTGTCCACCATAACAGTCTGACCGTCCGTCAGATTCACCTTGTATACAACGGAGGGAGCAGTGGTAATCAGATCCAGATTGTATTCCCGTTCCAGCCGTTCCTGGATGATCTCCATGTGCAGCAATCCCAGAAAACCGCAGCGGAAGCCAAAGCCCAGGGCAGTGGAGGTTTCCGGTTCAAAGCTCAGGGACGCATCGTTCAGCTGGAGCTTTTCCAGAGCATCCCGCAAATCCCCGTACTTGGCGCCGTCCGCCGGATAAATACCCGAGAACACCATGGGGTTCACCTTCCGGTAACCGGGCAAAGGCTCCCCACAGGGATTCTCCGCATTGGTCACTGTATCCCCCACCTGGGTGTCCCCGATGCTCTTGATGGATGCGGCAATGTAGCCAACCTCGCCAGCCTCCAGCACCCCGGTGTTGATGTGATTGGTGGCATTCATATAACCGGTTTCCACCACCGTAAATTCCGCCCCGGTAGCCATCAGCCGGATCTTGTCCCCGATGCGCACCGTGCCCTCCTTCACCCGGATGTAGATGATAACGCCCTTGTATGCGTCATAATAACTGTCAAAAATCAGTGCCTGGAGGGGAGCAGCCGGATCCCCCTCGGGTGCCGGAATGTCCGTGACGATCCGCTCCAGCACTTCTTCAATGTTGATGCCCATTTTCGCAGAGATCCGGGGTGCGTCCATGGCAGGAATGCCAATGACCTTCTCCACCTCTGCACTCACCCGTTCCGGATCTGCCGAGGGCAGGTCAATTTTGTTGATGACCGGCACCAGTTCCAGGTCATGCTCCAGTGCCAGGTAGGTATTGGCAAGGGTCTGGGCTTCAATACCCTGGGATGCGTCCACCACAAGAATCGCACCCTCGCATGCTGCCAGGGAACGGGATACCTCGTAGTTGAAATCCACATGACCCGGTGTGTCGATCAGATTGAAGCAGTACTCCTGCCCATCCTTTGCCCGGTAATTGAGCCGCACCGCCCGTGCCTTGATGGTGATGCCACGCTCCCGCTCGATGTCCATATTGTCCAGCAGCTGCTCCTCCATATCCCGGGCAGCAACCGTATAGGTTTTCTCCAGGATCCGGTCTGCCAGCGTGGACTTACCGTGGTCGATGTGTGCGATGATGCAAAAATTGCGAATGTTCTGGTTTGCCAAGGTGTTACCTCCATGCCTGCTTATTTAGACAGGTCGCTGATGACCTGTTCCAGTACGGGGAAAGCCTGATCGTAGCTTGCCTGCATTTTCTCTTCCGTGGCAAACATCAGCTTCTGCACCTTGCGAATGCCCAGATACAGGTCATCCAGTTCTCCCTCATACCCGATCTTCTTTAAAAAGTCCGTCTTGGTCAGATCAAAGCTGTAGCCGCTGACCAGCGGATTGTCTGAAAACTGCTGGGACAGATCCTGAAATGTCTGCTCCGGCATAATGGTGTCCTTGCATGCGCTGTCCGCCAGCACCAGCATAGCAGAGCTGGATTGCATTTCCACCACCAGCTTGGAGCTGTCCCCGTTGTAGTAGTTGGTACTGTTGTTGGGATCATTCGTAACCGGAATGCAGTATACAGCCACCTTGACCTGTCCGTCCCCGTTCAGATCCGGCACAAACTGCTCAAAATACTGCGCCGTACCCTCCGTGCGCAGTGCCAGCTCCGAATCCGCCGACAATTGCAGGATAATCATGTCCGGCTCCACCGTGGTCACATCGTCGTAGATCAGCACGCCGATGACAACGGCGAAAAAGGCGGCGATTCCCAGCCACCACTTATTGTGGTAAAAGAAATTCCCGATCCGCTGCCGGAGGGTGTAATGCCTTTTCTCCTGCTTTTCTTCAAAGATGGTATCGCTGTCTGAAGCAATCCCCTGCTTCAGGCGGATCAATTCCCGCTTATCCGCTTCCAGCTGTTCCCCGTACTTTTCCCGTTCCTTATAGTCCGCCTCAGCCTGTTGCTTCTGGTGCTCCCGCTCCGCAAGCTCCTGCTTCCGGCGTTCCGCCTGTTCCAGCTCCCGGGCGGTTTCAAACAGACTTTTCCCCTTTTTCTTCTCCCCGCCGGCCTGCTTTTCCGGTTCATGCCCGGTGATTTCTTCTGCTTTCTTGTCCTGCTCTGCCATTGGGATTCTCCTTAAAAAAAGAGGGCACAACGTGTTCTGCCATGCTCCTCTGCTCGTTTATTTGCCTTTTCAGCATTGTTTATTATACCATACGCAAATTATTTTTTCAATAGCCTTAGCGTATTTTTCACAGAAATTGCGCCAGAATACAAAAAGGGAGGATACGAAATCCTCCCTCTGTTTTTAATCCAAATGTTTAAGCGACTTTCATCACTTAGCGAAATTACCCTTTGGACTCACCCCTTTACGTTTGCTTCCCTGCGTCAGGTCGATGCTGCATGAATTTCATTCTGCATCACTCCTTGTACGTATTCTATCAACGTAACTGGATATTCAAAACGTTAATTTTCCATTGGCCTCCACCGATATCCTTCCTGTGAGATCAGCGCCTTGCGCTTAGAAGAATCAGTAATCGTACATTGGTACCACCTTTTTCATCAGCATTGGTGCTTGTGCGAAAACTCAGTGTCTCATTGGAACCACCTTTTCATAATTGATCTAGCAATCTATGTCAAAGACCCAAGGTCTGTAAACCGGAGCATCCGCTCCAAAGGCCCCATCATTTGACGTTGCTAGTTTTGGCTAATCATTGAAGAATTAGCGTTTGTGTCCGTTTTAGCATACAGTCATAGGCTGTGAACCGGAATCTATTCTTTCAATACTATGGAAGATTCACTGAATATTTATGTGTGCTTCCCTCTTGGTCATCCGGCGTCTCAGCGCTGTGCACCTGAGCCATCAATGATAGCCAATAACTGCTGCTCTGCCTGATCCATCGGGCTCAACTCCTTTGTCATCTGATTGTTTCCGAAACGGAGCAGTTGCTCCGAACCCTGACGGAAACGGATGTGAAGAAAAATCACGGTAAACTTTTGTACATTGAAAGGATTGATCTTTTCTTTGTCGTTGGCAGCTTTGACACTGCGCTTACTTGGTTGATCTACCGTCTTTCTCTTTCCTTGAGTATATAATACCACAGCTTTTAGCGTTTGTCAATAGAAATTTGAAATTTTTTTCGGATTTTTTGTTTAATATCACGTTAACAATTTGATGCTTGACTTTTTCATATTGGCGTAGTAAAATGAAAATGTACGAGGGCTTTTAAGCCATCCATACAAACCGTCGGAGTTCCGACAGAAGGAGTTTAGAATGTCTGAAGAAATGAATGAATACACCCCGGATCTGTACACACTGGTGGACGAAGACGGCAACGAGCAGACCTTTGAAATGCTGGACGTAATGGAAGTGGATGACCAGCGGTATTTCGCATTGATCCCCTACCAGGCTGATCCGGAATCCATGATCGAGGATGACGGAGAGCTGGTGATCCTCAAGTCCGATATGGTGGACGGAGAGGAAATGTTGGTTTCCATTGAGGACGATGATGAGTTCGACCGGATCGGCGAGCTGTTCCTCAAGCGTCTGGATGAGATCTACGATGACTGCGACTGTGAGGATGACGGCTGCGATTGCGGCTGCTGCGGTCACGATCACCAGGATTAATCCACAAAATTTACACTTGCATTTTTGACCCCACTGTGGTATACTATCCTTAACGAAAAGGTTCCAACCTTTCTGCCTTGTTCGAATCAGAGTCGCTTTTATAATCCAACACTTTTTAAAAGGGAATTCAGCTCCGGCTGGGGACTGCAGACCTCCCACCATTCGGTGGACGAAGGGAGCGAGAGACTTCCGGGCGGATACCCACCTGCTTCGTGCGGGTTTTATACACGACACGACGGCAAGGCGGTCTTTAAAAGAAATCAGGTCAGCTGCATCTGCGGCTGACCTGTTTTTTATCTCTCAAAGCGAAACGGATCCGATATCAACTGGTATCGGATCCGTTTTCAGTATAAACCGGTTGAGCTTATGCATCTGTCTCCGGCTCTTCCTTTGTAAGGATTTCAAAGGTATAGCCGTTGTCCTTGGCATAGCCTTGCGCATAGGAGCCATCCTCGCCCCGGAACAGCTCAATGGTGCAGTCAAAGAACGCATATTCATCGATCAGTGCAAGATCCGTACCGCAGGTGAACCGCTTCAGACCGGTGCAGCCGCTGAATGCAGCATTGCCCACGCATGTCACCGTATCTGGCAGCTCCACGCTTGCAAGACTCTGACAATACAGGAACGCACCGTCTCCGATCTCAGTCAAGCCTTCGTGCAGGATGACCTTCTGCAGGTTTGTCTGATAAGCGAATACCCCTTCGCCGATCACCTTGACAGTATCCGGCACCGTGATCTCCTGAGCCTTGCCGTTGTACTGATACAGCACCCCATCACCCAGTATTACAAACTCCCTGGACTTCCAGTTGGAAGACAGCTTGGTGTTGTAAAAGGCATTGCTGCCGATCCGGGTAACGGTTGCGGGAATGTTGCAGCCGGAAAGACTGGTGCAGTTCATGAACGCATAATCCTCGATGCTGGTCAAGGTATTGGGCAGGGTGATGCTTGTCACGCTGGACAAGCCCTTCAGCGCCCGTGTGCCGATCGCAGATACAGGCATTCCTTCAATGCGGGCTGGAATCGTGATCCCCGTACTTTTTACAGAAATCTGATCGATCCGCACAGTCTGATCCTCCAGCACCGTGTATTTCACACCGTCCGTAGGCATCAGGATAAAGGCTTCCTTGGGGGCAACATAATTCTGCACATTGCTGTTGAAGGGCACATGGAAGGTAACGCCCGGAACCTGCTTCACGGTACCGGATGTACCATCGTCATAAAATCCGATGCTGTTGTAATACAGAGCGGAATCACCGCTGATGGTAATGTCCAGCAGCTTGGTGCAGTTGCCAAAGCTGTAATAATCAAAGTAGCAATACTTTGTGGGGAAGGTCACGTCGCTCAAAGAGGAGCAGTTGTAGAAGCAGTTGTCATCAAAGGTGATGCTGTTGTCCGGGAAGGTCAACTCCTCCAGAGCAGTACAGTGCTGGAACGCACTCATGCCTACATACTCCAGCGTTTTCGGGAAGGACACTGTCGTCAGGGCAGTACAGCTGTTGAATGTGTAGGAGGGAATCCGTGTGATCGTCAGCAGAGACAAGTCCGCACTGGTCAGACTGGTGCACTGTGCGAACACACGACTGCCAAGATTGGTGACGCTTGCAGGCAGCTGGATCTCCTTGAGCCGCCCACAGCCGTAGAACGCCTCATCCGCAATCGTTGTCACCGTATCCGGAATCACAACGGACTCCAGCGCACAATCCCGGAACGCATATTTCTCAATGGCGACCACCGGTACATCTTCCACAGTGGCAGGGATCTCAAGGTTGATGGCTTCCGGATCGCAGTCGGTAATGTGAGCCCCGTCATCCTGAATGTAGTATCCAACCGGGCACTTGGAGTAATCCCGGTCAGTCACCAGCTTAAAGTTGATCTCATTGTTCTGTGCATAAATGTGTGCAGTGGAATTGGGGGCACACAGAACGGTCAGATCCATGGTTTCCCCTTCCTTTGCACTGTAACCCAGAACATGCTCTCCCATTGTTGTGACAGTGCGGGGAATGGTGATCTCATGCAAAGAGGAACAGCCGAAGAAGGCATAGGAACTGATACTGGTCACAGTTTCCGGAATGGTGATCTCCGAAAGACTTGAACAATTATAGAACATGTAAGCGGAAATGTCAGTCAAGCCTGCCGGCAGCTTCACAGTTTCCAGTCCGGTACAGCTCTGGAACATAAAATTTCCAATTGATGTAACGGAATCCGGCAGTTCCAGATTGGTCAACGCTTTGCAGTTGCCGAATGCGCCATACTCAATCGTTTTCACCCCATCCGGCAGCTGCAGCTCTGTCAGTGAGAAACAGTTGTAGAACGCCTGGTTTCCAATGTACGTCAAAGAATCCGGCAAGGTGACCTGTTTCAGATTACTGCAGGACTGCAGAAGATACGGTGAAAGGCTTGTAATCTTAGTGGCACCCAGATCCAGCTGTTCCAATCCCGTATCCATGAACGCATAGGATCCAATCTCCGTAATGTTCTCCGACAGCTTGATATCTGTCAAAGCGGAACAGCCCTCAAATGCATCATTGCCAATGGAAGTAATACTATCCGGCAGCTGAATGGTTTTCAAAGCAGAGCAGTTATAAAATGCACCAATGCTGATTGCAGTAATATTCGATGGCAGATCAACCTGCGTCAGCGCCTTGCAATCCGAGAACAGCATATTGGGAAGACTGGTTATTCCCTCCGGCAGGGTAATGCTCTGGATGCCGGTTGCGCCAAACGCTCTGTATCCCAAAGTGGTCAGCCCCTCCGGCAGCTCTAAACTGGTCAAGGAGGAGCAGCCATAAAAGGCGTTTTCATCAATCTTAGTTACAGTGTCCGGCAGGGTGATGCTCTTCAAGGAGCTGCAGCCTTCAAACATTCTGTAAGGAATCGTTTCTGTTTTGGCCGGCAGCTGCACATTGGTCAGACTGGTACAGCCCAAAAACAGCTGTTTATCCATGGACACCACCGAATCCGGGATCACAACCTCTTTCAGACTGGTACAGTTGCTGAACGCACCATACCCGATGCTTGTAACCGTGTCCGGGATCTGGATCTCCTTCAGGCTGCTCATGTTGGAGAACATGTAATTGGGAATCTCGGTCATGGATTTGGGGATTGTCAGAACCTCCAACTTGGTTTCTGAAAAGGCATCGTTGCCAAGATCCTGTATATCATCCGGCAGATTCAGCTGCGTCAGATTGACACAGCGGCTAAAGCTTCTAATGCCTATGGTCTTTACGGAATCCGGAAGTGCAACCTCTGTAAGCCCCTGGCAGTTGTAAAATGCCTCCTGGCCGATGGTCTCTAAGCTTGCCGGCATCTGTATGGATGTCAGAGCGACACAGTGTGCAAAGGCACCGATGCCGATGCTCTTGACGGAATCCGGAATCACGACACTTTCCAGCTTGATACAATAGTAGAACATGTTATCGCTGATTACAGTCAGCTTGGAGGGCAGGGTAACAGACTTCAGAGCAAGGCAGTTATCAAATACGGAACTGCCCATTTCGGTAATGGAATCCGGCAGTTCCACAGACTCCAGCTTGTAGCATTCCTCAAAGGCGGACGCCCGGATTGTGGTCACACTGCCCGGAATTGTCAGACTTGTCAAGCCGGTACAATGGTAAAATGCAGAAGTTCCGATGATGGTCAATGCCTCCGGCATCTGTACATCCGTCAAAGACGTACAGTATGCAAATGTTGTCTGAGGCAATTCGGTCAAGGTATCCGGCAGCTTCACAGAGGTCAGATTTTCACATCCATAGAAATTCCCATTCCCCATTTCTGTGATACCGTCACCAATGGTTGCTGTTGTCAGTCCATCACATTCATAGAAGCAGCCGCCTGCAAGGGCAGCACCCGCCGGAACCTCTACCTGGGTCAAAGCAGTGCAATAGCTATATGCGTCCCTGCCGATGCTTTTCAGATTTGCGGAAAATTCAACCTTTTCCAGTGCATTACACCGTTCAAATGCTTTATCTCCGATCACAGCGACGGATTTGGGCAGCACAGCGGTCTTGAGCTTATTGCAGCTTGAAAACGCGCCTTCGGAAATCTCTGTCAGTTCCGTTGGGAATACCACGGATTCCAGAGAGCCATTGGAATAAAACGCATAGGTGCCGATGGTGCCTTGTTCCCCGTTAAACAGCACCTGCCGCAGATTTTCACACTGGGAGAAAGCGTATCTGCCCAGTTGAATACCCTCCGGCAGCTCCAGCTGCTCCAGACCGCCGCATTCATAAAATGCAAAGTCTCCTACGGATACACCTGCCGGCAGGCTGACACGGGTCAGACCGGAGCACTTGTTAAAGGCGTTGCGACCGATGGTAGTCACAGACTTAGGTACCGTTACACTCAGCAGGGATGAACACCCATTAAATGCATAGTCCGGAATAATCGTCAAGGTATCCGGCAGCTTCAGATTCACCAGCTTATTGCAGCTATCAAACGCATAACTGCCGATTGTAACCAGTCCTTTGCCCAGATCTATATCAACCAGCTGACTGCATGCATAAAATGCATACTCCCCGATGGATGTAACCGTATCCGGCATTGCCACACCGGTCAGCTCCGTATGTCTGTAAAAAGCTCTGGCACCGATGGCACTGATGGGCTTACCATCAATGGTTTCCGGCAAAATCAGCACTGCATCTGTGCCGGTATAGCCGGTAATGGTAACTGTATCGTCCTCATTCACAGTATAGGTATACTGCTCAGCGGTGAGGGTTTCTGCGGTGATATGCATCACCGCAGTTTTTACAAGGTTGGTACACTCAGGGTTCATCTGTGCGCCCACAATACTCAGCGCAACAGCCATTGCCATAGAGCGTCTGATATACTTATTCATTGTTTCCTCCTGCATTCTTGAGAAAATCCGCAAACGTAAGCTCCGGATCTACCAGCTTTTCCGCACAGTAATTGAGAATCAGAATGGCATCCGTCAGCGTGATGGAACCGTCTTCGTTTACGTCTCCACGACTCCGCTGTGCTTCGTCCAGGGTTGTGGTTCCCACTGCACGGGCTGCACACTCATCCAGGAGCATAACGGCGTCATTGACGGTAATTTCCCCATCCCCGTTTACATCCCCGATGGTTACGGTGGGAAGGCTTCCGCTCAGATAAACAGCAACCAGCTCCTCGTTATCGGATTCATCATACTCCGCTTCATCCGCAGTCAGCTTGACCATCACATACCGGTTGTCCTCAGAGATGATGGAATCGTCCACATCCACTGTGTATACGGTACTCTGACCAGGCTGCAGCTCCTCTACGATCAGGGAAAGAACCGGATCCTGGGATTCATCATAGTGATACAGATCCAGAATACCGCCGGTGGGAATCTGACTTTCATTGGTCACGCAAATCTGCAGCTTTGTGCCCTGTGCGGTAATCAACTGATCGGTTGTCAAGGAAAGCTCCGTATAGCCGATGCTGAACGCTGCTGCATTGTCTGCTTCGTTTACATCCGTTGTATCCGGAACGGATACAATCACCTGATACTCCGTGGTGCTCATATCCTCCGGAACCTGGAAGGAAGCGGCGAGTACCTGTGCCGTACCGGACAGGAGTGTGGTTTCCACGTCCTGTGTGCTGATCAGCGTGCCGTCCTTGGTGTATACCCCGATGGTCACGCTGTTGACTGTGCTGTTCCCGTGATTGGTGACAGTCACATCCAGAGGCAGCTGACTGCCGGGCTGGATCTGCGTAAAGTCGTAGTCCACCTTGTCAACGGAAAGGTCGCTGAAGGTGCTGCGGAGCAGTGCGCACAATGTGCTTTCTACCTGCACATCATCCTCTGTAATGGTGACGTTCTGCCGGAGCATGGTCATCAGCAGCTGATCGCCGCAAACTGCAGCCCCTGCGCCGTTGATATAGCCCTCTGTATCAGTCAGCTGAACCGGTGCGCCCCATGCCTGCTGTGCCGCATCGTAACGGATCAGGAACAGATCGCTGCCGTCCTTGCCAGCGCTGGTATATACGACTCCGTCCGGCAGCAGGGTGTATGCGTCGGTCAGACCGCTGATGCCCTGTGCAAAGAGCTGTGCAATTTCCTTGCCGTCCGCCGTGCAGCTGAGGTTATAGGTATCGTACCAGATCAGCAGCGGAGATTCAGACCATGCAGGCTGTGCAAAGACAGGTGCGGATACACAGCCGGTCACTACCTGCTGCTGTGTGCCGTCTGCTGCAATCAGAGTCAAGGTACGGTCATCCGCAGTGATCAAAACATTATCCCCGTCGGTGATGCATGCAACGGACACGCCGCTTTCCAGCTTGCCGATCTGCAATCCGGTCACTGCCGTCAGGTCAGAAGCCAGTGCAGCCGGTTCACTCCAGGTGCCCTCTGTGCAGATGCTGTAGAAAATGGTGTTTGCACCCTCTGTGCCGAAATAATCGCCCTTTGCGTTGGATACCCAGGCTGCATATACCAGTCCGCCGTCTTCAAAGACAGTGGGAATGGAATTGCAGCTGTTTTCCGGAACAGTCATGGTGGTTACAGCCCCGAAGCTCTGCTGCTCAGCGTCAAAGACTGCACAGGTTACCCCCAGGGATGCTGCATAGGCATCCACCGTCAGCTCGCTGTCCGCACCGAATGCCTGGTTTGCTTCCTGGTAAGCCAGGTAAATGCCGTCTGCATTGCCGAACAGAGCGGGCTGATAATCGCCGGTCTCGTTTTCATCCACCGGCTTCGGATCACTCCAGGTACCGGTTTCAGCGGTGTATACAGCGTACATCAGTCTGGATGCGTCGTATATGCTCCGTGCCGGATCCTTTTCCAGATATACCAGCACATAGTTGGTGCCATCGGTTGCAAGCTGCGGATCCGCCCCATTGTTGGCATTGGTCAGCAGAGTCTGCACCTTGTCCGGCTCCAGCTTGCTGCCTCCCAGCCACTTGGAAACCTCCTGGGTCTCCTCGCTTACGCTGTAGGCTGCGGTGTCATACAGGGGTGCCAGATAGCTGGGTGCTGCATCCTGTTCGGAGTTTGCAAGCTCCGGATTGGTGTACAGATGCCATGTCTGGCTCGCCCAGGCTTTCTTATACTCAAAGGGTCCCACATATGCCCGGAAGCCCAACTCGCCGGTGAGATCCAGGGTATTGATCCGGGGACCGGAATCATCGGAGGTATCGTACAGCTGCATATCCAGATCCAGCTCTGCGCCGCCGTACACGCCAATGGCTGCAATGCTGGAGAAGCCTACACCGCCGAATACTTCCACCCCGAAGGTGCCCTGTGCGGTGACCTTGGCATCCAGCTGCCATGCATGATCGAAGTCGTAGGTGAATTTAATGGTGGTGCCTGCTACGATTTTACCGGTCAGGCCAAGCTCTGCGGTTACCGGAATTACCCATACCACAGTCTGATAATCAAAGTTTACGCCGGCTTCAATGCCGATATAGAGGTAGCCGTTCAGGATCGCCTTCCCGCTCTCGGAGAAGTCACCCTCCACATAGCCGCCGCCAAGCACCTTGACCTCAGCCTTGCCCAGGCTGATCTTTCCGGTGTTGATGGACTTATCGTGCAGCAGATCCGAAGGAGAACGCTTTAAATTGGTCTTCAGCTTTTCAAAATCCTCTACGAATTTATCCAATGCCGCCTTGTCCTCCTTATCCGTTGACACAATCGGAAGATCCACATTGATACCGATCCGGATCTTGTTTTCATCCATGCAGATATTCAGATGCTCCAGGATGGGAGGATACGGGATCTTCACGGAAGAACCGCCGAAGAAGGGGATGGAATCGCTGATGCCAAAGGTAAATGCGTCGCCGGAGAACTCAAAGCTGGGCTCTACCACGGTGGGATCCGGCAGAATGGTCAGATTGATCTTGCTGTCGTAGTATGCGCCGTTGGGCTGGTATACCCGGACAGTCAGCGTCTCTCCATCTCCCATTTCCTCGAAATCCTTGACATTCAAGCCGGTAAAGCTAAACTTGCTGCCGCTGGGCTTCACTTCCTGAATGATCTTACCGTTCTGGAGCAGCTGGCAGCTTTCGGCGTCCTTTGCAGCCACAGCGCACTCAATGGCAAAATCCAGAACCTTGTTGCCCATATTCAGGCGCTTATAGCCGGTCAGCAGGTTCCAGGAACCAGCCTTTTTATACATTGCTTTGGTCAGGGCATAATCACTGCTGGATTCTCCGTTGAGCATCACAGTATCCGTGCCCCGGTACTTCAGATAATAATCACTGTCTTCATGGGTCTTATAGGTATCGGCGGAAACCCGGATGCCCACTGTTTCAGAGCCGCCTGCCGGCCGATCGAATCTGACCCGTCCCAAGGAATCCGCAGAAAAGGTCTTGGTGGTCTTGTCCGGATAGGTTACTTCAATCGTTGCACTGGGTACCCAGTTTCCTGCTGCATTGACCACTGCGATCACATATTCCTTGGACAAGTCCACATCCTTGTCCACACGGACATTGGAGGTAATGCCGTCATAGTCGCCGTCTTCCAACAGCTTGATACTGTCCACCCAGCGCAGGGATACAGGGAAATTGCTGTCGGAAAGAGAACGGATGGTGGCATCCACCAGGCGCACCGTAGAACGAGCAAACAATGTACCCGGTACGATATTACGGATTGAGTACACAACGCTGAGGGTGTAACCCGGGCGCAGCTCCTCAATGGATTCCGTCAGATCGATCAGTTCCATTTCGCCCTGCGGAGAAATGATCCGAGCCTGTAAAGGCTTGCCCTCCAGGGTGTACTTTTCATGCTCCATGATCTGTGCAACAATGGTACCCACGGAAGCACCCACGTTGTATACGGAGCTGTCCGTGTTGTTCTTCATCTGCACATCGAAATAGGTCTTGTTGTTTCTGGAAGCTCTGGGCACATTGATGGTGATCCCTACAGCGGTTTCGCCATAAACCTTGATCGCTTCCTCGCTGACAAATGTAGTCTCGATCTTCTCGTTGAACTGATCCAGGGTGCCGCTGAAATCTGCGGACAGGTAATACTCACCCTTGTGATCGCCCCGGAGAATCCAGGACAGCGTCTTCTGGCTCTTGCCGGGAATGCTGGGGATGTTCACAATGCGGCTGTCGCAGCTTGCGGCAGACTCCATCAGCGTCAGCCCCTTGGGCACATTCAGGCTCACGGTGCTGTCGGAAATATTGAACTGCTCATCTGCGTTGTTGATGATATGCAGCTGCACATCGAAGAATTCCTTCAGATAGCTTACATTCACCGGCACACTCAGCATTGCAACGGTGCTGACCTCTCCGGTCTTCTCATTATACCGTACAAACACCGGTTCGTAATGGACACTGGTGTCTCCCTTGGTGGTATGGGAGGAAATGATGGTTTTGGTCCGGTTGTTTACGTAGAGCGCCATGGACTGGGTCTTCTTGCCGCTGTCCGTGGTGATCTCATAGGTCAGATCCACATTGATCTGTACGATCTGCTGGTTTTCCGGCTGGGTAATATCGATGCCTGCGGCAATGATCTCATCCAGGGTCATACGCTTGATCTCAAACTCCGCAGAAACGATGTACTGCTCCACCACTGCAAAGGAGAAGGCATTCTCCTCTCCGGCAGTCACGACGCAGTTCTTCACCTGGGGCAGATAGCCGTCCCCGTATACGCCGATATCGTGGGCGCCGGCAGGTGCCTGGAAGGTCACGATGCCCCGGCTGTCTGCCACATACTTGGTCTGGGCATCGGTGCCGAAGTCCATGTATACGCCAATGTTGGAAGCTGCCTTGCCGTCAGTGGTCTTGACCTGAACGGTGACAGTCCCCAGCAGCTGACGCTCCACTACCTGAACGGAACGGGTCAGAACGCTGACCAGTCCGAACTCATTGGTACAGGTCAGTTTCACCTGGTACACGCCGGTTTCCTGGTAAGTATGCTCAAACTTTGCAGTTTCCGGAGAAGTCGCCTTTTCCACTGCGCCGTCCCCGTATTCGATCACCAGAGCGTTGAGCAGTCCCTGATCCTTACTGCCGCTGGCGTCAAACACATATGCAACGCCCTGCTCCATAGCAGTGTCACAGTTCAGTGCCGGAACCGGCTTGGTATGTACGGATACAGAACCGCTGACACGGGAGGAGGTGTTGCCGTTGTAGTTGACGGAAACAATTTTATATGTATAGCTTCCGGCAGTGCGCAGATCCTCATCGGCAAATGCATAGCTGCCGTCTCCGTTCTTTTCCACTGCACGGGTTGCGATCAGATCATAGCTGCCGGAGCCGATCTTCCGGAAGATCCGATAGCCGCTGGTCTGCTCGGATTCATTCGCCGTCCACTTGACGGTATTGGCAGTTTCCGTCTGCTCCACAGTCACTTTGGTCACCGCAGTCACTGCATTGTTGACCTTGTATGCGGAATATGCATACTCGCTCACATTGCCGCTCCGGTCCGTGGCCTGGGCACGGATATAAATGGTGGTACCATCCACCATCAGCAGGTTGGGGATCTCCACCGTTGCAAACAGATAGTAGTCCGTCAGATCTGTGAAGCTCTTGAGGGTCTGATAGGTTTCTGCGTCCGGATCTGTCTTATACTCCACTGTCAGACTGGACAGCAGCAGGTTGTCCGATGCCAGAATGCCGATGGAATGGTCATTCAGGCTCAGTTCACTGCCGGTTTCCGGGCTGATGCTCTGGATCTCCGGCGCGGTGGTATCCTCCTGCAGGGTTGCAGTTACCACATTGGAGGGTTCACTTTCGTTGCCGGCAATGTCCACCGCAGTCACCTGATACCGGTACTGCACATCCGTGGTCACCTGCCGGTCAAAATGATTCAGATACCGGATTCTGTCGTAGAGCAGCCGGAATTCTCCGTCCTCCCCGTCTGCCCGGTACAGCCGGTAGTAATTCACATCTGTATCTGCTTCTTCCCACAGCAGCTCGATGCAGGAATCGTTCTCCACTGCCCGCAGAGTATCCATAGCGGCAGGGGCAGTCCGATCCACCATATACTCATATACAGCAGCATTCTCTACCGTACCCTTGTTCCCTGCCAGATCCTCTGCGTAGGCACGCACATAGAGCGTCCCCTCCGGATAGCCGGTCACATCCAGGGTGTAGGATGCATTGAAGTAATTTTTCGTGGGTTCGGGATTTTCAATGACAGCAATCTGCTTCCAGGTCTTCTGATCCGTGGAAGCCTCCACCGTTACGGACGCTACAGAGAAGTCATCCTTTGCGTTTACCTGCAGCGGAATGGACTTTGCAAAATAGCTGGGGGTCGGATAGATCGAAGCGATCACCGGCGCTGTGGTGTCCTCCGGGGTGGTGAAGATCAGAGGCTCGGAGAATTCGCCCTGGTTGCCGTATGTATCCACTGCGGCAACCACTACGGTATAGCTCTCTCCGGGCTTGAGTCCGCTCAGGTTAATGCCCAGGGTGCGGTAGATATTCTCCGTTTTGTAACCGCTGCTTCCCGTCACACCGTATCTGACCACAAAGTGGTGCAGATCCTGGTCGGGCACATCCTCCCAGGCAACGGTAGCTGTGGTTGCGCCGGATGCCTTCAGATTTACGCCGGTCACCTGCTCCGGTCCCTTGTTGTCAATGGCGTAAATATTGATGTTGGCGCCGCTGCTTTCATTGCCGGCGTAGTCATAGGCAACTGCCTTGATCTGTACGGAAGCCTCATCATAGGCGCTTGTGTCAAACCGATAGCTTACGCTGTCCCCGTTGGCGGTAAACAGTTCCTTCCAGGTCTCGCCCTCATCGTCGGACAGGAAGCAGGTAATCTTCGCTACGCCGATGTTGTCCTGTGCCTTGACATTCAGCGTCACCACCGAGTAAAGCACGGTACCGCTGCCCGGCAGGAACAGGGTGATCTCCGGCATGGTCTGATCCACATGCGCAGATCCGCTGACCTCCGCAGAGAAGGTTCCCTCCATGCCGTACTTGTCAACGGCTGCAATGATATAGAAGTATTCCAGACCGGTTTCCACGTCCTTGTCCACATACTTCAGCGTGGAACGTCCTTCCACATAAGCAAGCTCGCTGTAGTTGCTGGTGGCAGTCCGGCGATAGATCCGATAGCCCACAACCTTCAGCTCCGCTGCAATGCCCCAGGTCAGCTCGTTCTGCTCATCCCCGGGAATGACGGTAAAGCCGAACACCTCCCCCGGCGGTGTGTTATCCACCTGTGCAGTGGTCTCCGCAGAAACTTCAGCACCGTCCACATCCGTCAGAGTCAGTCCCAGCGTATACGTGCCGGTTTTCAGCTCGGACAGCTGCCATCTGACCTGTAGCTCAGAAAAGCTCTGGTCCTCTCCTTCGCTGATGACGGTACGGTTGCCCTCCTCATCCGTGCAGTACAGGGTGTAGGTCTTTGCCCGTACCCCATGCTCCATCAGACAGGTCACAAGGGTGGATGCTCCGCCCACCGCATTTTTTCCGTCCGGCAGACTGATGGACTGGATCACCGGTGCAGTGGGAGTCACTGTAATGGTGCGGGAAGGGGCGGACAGATAGTCCGTGCCGTATGCCTGCACGCTATACAGATAGCTCTTGCCGGTTTCCAGATCCTTATCATCAAAGAACAGATCCTCTGTACGGCCGATCTCCTCTCCGTCCCGGCTGATGATATAGCCGGTCACCTTGTCCCCGTCAAAGGGCATACTCCAGCTCAACTGCAGGGACTTGGAGTTCAGCTCCGAAGCCCGCAGATAAACCGGCTTGGTTTCCATATCCACGGTCACGCCGCCGGTGGTAGCCTGGTATGCATACTCCTGGTAAGCGCTGTTGAAGAAATCTGCACCCACTACGGAAACGCCGTAATCCCCGTAAGCCTCCGGCGGAAGTGTAACCGTAATGGTCGCCAGGGTACCCCGGTATGCGGGAGAGCCGCTGTACATGCCGTACAGCTTCAGTGTGCTGCCGTCCAGCTTATACTGCACATCTCCGTTGCAGGACACCTCCTCCACGGTCAGTGCATTGTCCAGAGACAGCCGCATTTCGTAGGCGGCAACGTCCATTTCCCAGTCCGCCAGGCTGATCGCAAAGGTTGCCTTTTCCCCGGCGTATCCGGTTGTGGAGCTGATGTTCAGATCAACCTGCTCTGAAACATTCGCCTCCTCCGGCACATAGGCCTTTATCCCATTGATGGCATCCTTCACTGCCATCAGATCCCGCACGTCGATGACTGCATCGCCGTACACGTTCAATGCCGCATTGTCTGCTGTGACCGAAGCGGTTCCGGTCGTGCTGCCGATCGCTTCCAGGATCAGCGCACAATCCTTCTCGTCAACCTTCTTGTCTCCGTTGACATCCGCCGAGCCGATGGTTACGGTGGATTCCAGATCCTCCGCAAAGACCGCCAGGCTGTCGAATGGAGCCGCCATGGTCAGCATGGTGGCTGCCAGCAGTGCAGACATGCTTCGTTTGAAGAACATGCTCATATTCTGCCTCATTTCCTTAAAATACTATAAAACTACATGCATTTTTAGCAACACTGCACAAAGTTTATAGACTTCATTTGTGCAAAGTTACTTTAATACGCTCATAGCTTTACATTTTGATTATACCACGCAATCATCGGTGCGTCAATGATGAAAGCATCCAGAATCTATATTTTTTTGCGCCTGCATATTTCCCATTTCAACAAAAAAACGGTACAGAAGTCTCTGTACCGTTTGATTTTGCGTATTTGATTAAGATGCCTTTCCAAGCTGGGATGCTTCAATCAAGTGTGCCAGATACCGTGCAATGGCTGTAATGTCCTCCATATCCACAGTGCCGTCCTTCACACAGTCCGCATTCAGCAGTCCCTGTGCAGTGACCGCCTTTGCATCCTTGTCCTGTGCCACATACCGGGACAGCAGCACAACATCTGCGATTTCCACAGTGCCATTGCAGTCCACATCTCCGTACAGGGTTTCATCCTCCTGCGCATCCGCAGGCGCCTTGCCCCATACATGCTCTCCATCCACGTACATGGTGATCAGATCGTATTCGGTCAGCGCCTCCGCCAGCGTCACACCCAGTTCATCACAGGTAGACAGACCGGAACGGCTGTAGTCATTGGTGGGATCCCAGATGAAGGTATACTCCTCATTCTGCACCTGTGCCATCAGGGCGAACTGGAACTGCATGGTTCCGTAGAATTCATATCCCGTCCAGGTCAGCTCAATGTAGCAGTCCCCCTTGTCGTTGTACTGCACCACATTGTAGGTGACTTCATGCTTGCCGTCCGTATTGGACTTCATTGCGTCATAGTCCATCCGGACAGTCAGATCGTCCAGAGTCTGTCCGTTCTTCAGAAGCTCTGCAATGCTGAAGTAGTAGCGCACCTTGGTTTCCTTCAGATAATGGGGCGGCAGGAAGCTGGAGTTATCGATCTCCACCAGTACCTGCGTTGCCATGTTGTCTTCCTGACCGATGGAAGCCTTCAGCTTGTATTCCACAATGTCCCCCTTCATGGAAGCCTCGGAGGGCGGGAAATTGGACTGGGGCTTCATATCCTCCGTGCCGCAGAAGTTATACAGACCGGCACATGCCCCAACGAATGCTGCGTTATAGTCCACAGCAACCTCATTATAAATGTAGTCCTTGGTAATATCACGGTGCCAGTCGCTGGCATCCGGCCCGCCTACCAGTGCGCCCCAGAGTACATGGGTCTGGGTCTGGGGATCGTCCATGTTCAGAGTCTTGGAACCGTGTGCAGCCCGGTGATGGGGATGGCTTGCTGCCGTAGGAGAATAGCCAACAATGTAGGGGCGGTTCATGGGGTTTTTGCCCATGATGTACTCCATCTGTCCCTCTGCCCAGTCTACAAAGGTGTTATCCCCGGTTTCCTTGGCGTATACGCATGCGCAAAGCTGTGCGGCAGCGTCATACCGGGCGGAGCCGTATTCGTTCAGCATGGAGAAGCCAGCCGGCGTCTTTGCCAGGAATGCGCCATCCTTGGTGGGCAGATCCGCAATTTCCTCCGCCGTGATCTTGGTGTTCCAGATCTGATCGTCCAGACCGAAGTCCTTATGAGAAGTCACCGCAGGCACGCTTGCCGCCATGGTAACGTTGTTTTTCTCTGCTTTGGTAGGTGCAGCCGCAGCATCCTGCTCGTTCATGCCGGACCAGTACTCCAGATTCCACCGGAAAATGTACCAGTCACGGGAGATGTTGGTGATGGGCGCCAGCTTTGCAAATACACCGCCCCATACCGTATCCCAGCAGTGTACCCAGATGTTCTGCCAGCAGTTTCCGGTGTCGGCGATGATCCGCTTCAGATAACCGGTGTAGGGATGTGCCCCCATGTCCCCGGTTACGGTTTCATCCACATGAATGATGTCGTCAATATAGTCCCACTCGCCGGTGCATTCATACAGCCACACAGCTGCCCACGCCAGTTCGTCGTAGTCATAGCTGGAGGTGTAGAAGCCCCCGTCATAGCCCAGACTGGTGACCTTCAAGCCCTCCGTCTCGGTATGGGTCTTGACTGCAAAGTCATACAGGGCGATTGCCTTTTGCAGGCTCTCGGCTGCATACTCCGGCTCCGTGTCCTTGAAGTTCAGGTAGTTGATGGCCAGGGAAGCCGCCGTGCCGGCACACATGTCGGAGGCAGGGGTTTCTGTTGTGGCAAAGTATGCGGGACGGGCAAAGTCCAGCAGATTTTCGTTTTGCAGCTCCGGTGCGATCCAGTAATTGTGGTCGATATTGCCCTCGCCCACCTGGTAGCAGTATGCCACCACTTCACCGTTTTCGTCCAGATATGTGCTCTTCATGTAAAAATCGTTGAACCAGTGCAGGATGTCCTCCACATGCTCCTGCGTGCCGGTTTTCACATAAGCGTCCCGGAATTCATAGTAGCCCCAGCCTACGGTGGATGCGGCATAACTGCCAGGGAGACAGAATTTTACATGATCTCCCGCATCGTGCATACCGCCGGAGCAGTCGATGAGTCCGTCCCCATCCGGATCCAGCAGATCCTTATGCTCGTCGATGAATTCCTGGGACAGGTTCGTGCCCTTGAAATCCTCTCCCATGGGCTTGAGAGGAATGGTAGCATCCTCCACATGACAGTCTCCCCGCCATTCCAGATTGCCTCCGGTGATGCCGGGGCCACACTTGTTCGCATCGTAAAAATACAGGGAATACTGCAAAGCCTTCGCAAAATTGATCTCTACGTCATCATAACTGAAACTGTCCGGATCCGGGAACACCCGTTCCTCTTCTGTGACCTCCGGCGGTTTCTCCCCTGCGTCCGCAAAAACGGGCATTACAGTGGTGGCCGCCATAGCTGCCGCAGTGCAAAGACTGCATGCCGCAACGAGAACCTGCTTGCTGAGTTTGACCTTCATGCTGTTCTTTCCCTCCTGTTTCGTTGCATCAACCCTGCGTCATAGCCCGGATCCTCTGCATCGTTTCCAGGCACATCCGGCTGTTGTGATAGGGGCACTTCCAAGGCCCAGCCATGTCAAACACCTGCATGGGCACGTTGTCAAACGCCACCTCCGCATGCCACTCGCCGCCCTCTCTGCGGTCGATCTGGTATGTACGGATGTACCGCCACAGCTGCTGAGCCGTCCGGAAAAATGCAGGATCACCACTGAGCTGATACGCATTGAGAAATCCCACAACACCCTCAGCTTCCACCCACCAGACACGCTTTTTGTTGATGTTTCCTGCCGCATATTCATCATTCAGCGCACCCTGCTCCAGGGCGCAGGACTGAATTTTTCCGGCGATCCGGACGGCAATCTCCGCAAACGCCGCTGTATATGTTTCATCCTCCAGCACGTCACAGGCACGGGTCAGAAGCCAGCTTGCCTCAATGTCGTGACCGTAGGAATAAACATCCCCGATTTCATTCCACTGTCCGTCAAAGAACACCCGCAGTGCGCACCGCTCCGGATCATAAATCCGGTTCCGGGTCAGATCCAGCAGCCACCGCAGCCGCTGTGCCACCTGCTCCCGTCGGGTCACACGGTAAAGCTCCGTATAAGCCTCCACCAGATGCAGCACCGTGTTCATGGTCTTCACCGCAGACAATCCGTTTTCGGAAAGCGCCTCATTGTCCGCCGGCTGCCAGTCCCGGGTAAATGCCTCCCCGTAGCCGTAGGCATCCGGTGTTTTCTTCTCAATGGTGTCGAACAGCTTTTCTGCAAGCTCCAGGGCGGTCACATCCCCGCTCGCCCGGTAATAGGCGCACAGCCCATATATGCAGAACGCTTGATTGTATGTATGCTTGATGGTGTCGCAGGGCTCCCCCTGTGCCGTGACTGACCAGAACATGCCCCCATATGCTTTGTCGTAGCAGCATGTCCGGAGAAACCGGTAGGCATGTGCTGCATGCTCCAGCAGAGCCGGATCCTGCAATGCAAGATAGGCGCTGGAGTATGCCCAGAGGATCCGGGCATGGAGAATCACACCCTTGGGGGCGTCCGGATACAGCTTCAGCGCCGCATCCATCCTGCCGTAAAATCCCCCTCTTGGGTCAGAAAGCTGATTCCAGAAGGGCAGGATATGCTCTGTCAGCTCCCGCCGGCAGTCCGCAGCCAGCGCCCTTCCCTGTTCGATCATTTCTTCATTCCGCAGCATAATTTATACTTCTTTCCGCTGCCGCAAGGGCAGGGCTCATTGGGGCCGATCTTCTTCTTTGCCGGTGCATTGGAAAAGCTGCCGTCACCGGCGCCTGCATTGGGTGCATCGGGCTTTGCTACCTGCTCACGCTCCGGCACCTGGTTCTGCTGCAGCTGAACGGTCAGCAGCAGGCGAACAGTATCCTCCCGGATGGAGTCGATCATTGCATCGAACATATCCATACCTTCAAACCGATACTCTACAACCGGGTTCTTGTTGCCCATTGCCCGCAGACCGATGCCCCGCTTCAGCTCGTCCATGTCGTCAATGTGCGCCATCCACTTGGTATCCACTACCTTCAGCAGGATCACACGCTCCAGCTCACGAAGCGTCTCTGCACCGTAGTGGGCTTCCCGGTCCGCATATGCCTTCAAGGTGCGCTCCGTCAGGAACTTCTTGATTTCATCCTTGGTGATGGACTCATACTCCTCACCCTCGTATTCCAGATCCCCGTCCACGGTGATCCAGCCCATGAAGTGGTCACGAAGCCCAACCAGGTTCCAGTCTTCCTTGTTGTCGTCGTCGATCAGATACTGATCCACTGTAGAGTCGATCAGCTCCTCCATCATCTTGAGAATATACTCGTGGATATCGTCTCCGTTCAGCACGGTTGCACGCTGCTCGTAGATGATCTCACGCTGCTTGTTCATAACGTCGTCGTAGTTGAGGACATTCTTCCGAATCGCAAAGTTTCTGCCCTCCACCTTCTTCTGGGAGGATTCGATGATCTTGGTGAGCATCCGGCTCTCGATGGGCATGTTCTCCTCTACGTTCAGAGTACGCATCATGTTTTCCAGACGCTCCCCGGCAAATATCCGCATCAGGTCATCCTCTACGGACAGGAAGAAGCAGCTTTCGCCCTCGTCACCCTGACGACCGGAACGTCCGCGAAGCTGATTATCGATCCGGCGGGATTCATGCCGCTCTGTACCCAGAATGTACAATCCCCCTGCTTTCTTGACCTCCACTGCCTTTTCCTTGACCTCGGCACTGAACTTGTCATACAGTTCCTTGTAAACAGCTCTTGCCGCCAGGATCTGCTCATTCTCCGTATCCGCATAGCCCACAGCCTCGTTGATGATATCATCCTCGTAGCCCTGCTTGCGCATTTCTGCCTTTGCCAGAAATTCAGCGTTACCGCCCAACATAATATCCGTACCACGGCCCGCCATGTTGGTTGCAATGGTCACTGCACCCAGCTTGCCTGCCTGTGCCACGATCTCTGCCTCACGGGCATGCTGCTTTGCATTCAGCACATTGTGCTTGATGCCCTTCCGGGTCAGCATCCGGGACAGCAGCTCGGACTTTTCAATGGAAATGGTACCAACCAGCACCGGCTGCCCCTTGGCATGACACTCGCAGACCTGGTCGATGATGGCTTCAAACTTGCCCTTTTCGGTTCTGTAGATCCGATCCTCGTGGTCGATACGCTGTACCGGCTTATTGGTGGGGATGGCAATCACGTCCAGCTTGTAGATTTCCTTGAACTCGTCTTCCTCGGTCATTGCCGTACCGGTCATACCGGACAGCTTGTTGTACAGACGGAAGTAATTCTGGAATGTAATGGTAGCCAGAGTCTTGCTCTCGTTGGCAATCTTCACGCCTTCCTTTGCTTCGATGGCCTGGTGCAGACCGTCATTGAAGCGTCTGCCCAGCATCAGACGGCCGGTGAATTCATCCACGATGATGACTTCTCCGTCCTTGACCACATAGTCGATGTCTGCGTGCATGATGCCGTTTGCCTTCAGTGCCTGGTTGATGTGATGCAGCAGAGTCATATTGTCCGGATCCATCAGATTTTCCACGTTGAAGTACTTCTCTGCCTTCCGGACGCCCCGGCGTGTGATGGTAGCAGTCTTTGCCTTCTCGTCGATGATGTAATCCGCCTCTTCGTTGGCTTCATCCTGATCCAGCTTATCGTCCATTTCCACCACGGTGGTGGCAGTCAGAGTCTTGGCGAATTTGTCCACAACCGTATACAGCTCTGTGGACTTATCCCCTCTGCCGGAAATGATCAGCGGGGTTCTTGCCTCATCGATCAGGATGGAGTCCACCTCATCCACGATGGCAAAATTGTGTCCGCGCTGTACCTTGTCCTTTTTATAAATGACCATGTTATCACGCAGGTAATCAAAGCCCAGCTCATTGTTGGTGCCGTATGTAACGTCGCAGTTGTATGCTTCCCGGCGCTGGTCATTGTTCAGCCCGTGCAGGATGCAGCCAACGGTCAGCCCCATAAAACGATGCACCTTGCCCATTTCCTCGGACTGGGTCTTTGCCAGATAGTCATTGACTGTAATGACATGAACGCCCTCGCCGGACAGCGCATTCAGATAAGATGCAACGCATGCCACCAGGGTCTTACCTTCACCGGTCTTCATCTCGGCGATTCTGCCCTGATGCAGTACGGTGGCACCGATCAGCTGTACAGGGAACGGACGCTTGCCAAGCACACGGTCAGCCGCCTCCCGGACTGCTGCAAATGCCTCCGGAAGAATATCATCCAGGGTCTCGCCGTTGCTCAACCGCTCCCGGAACTTTACAGTCTGTTCCTTCAGCGTTGCATCGGACATGGACTTATATTCATCCTCCAGATCCAGCACCTTGTTCTTGATCGGTTCGATCCGAGCCAGCTCCTTCTTGCTGTAGGAGCCGAAAATGCGTTCAAAAATACCCATTCAATTTTCCGCCTTTACTGTTATATACTTTGGACAGCACGCACTGAATCTGCCGTGCAGACCCCATGCGGTGCTGCCTTAGTTTTCTTTTTTCCGAGTCACAAACACATAACATAAGTTTACAATGCTTACGCCTGTTTGTCAAGCCTTTTTGGGAATTTATCATGAAAATCCGGACACAGATCCTGCAAAGGGCAGCCCTCACATCTGGGATGCCGGGCACGGCAGATTTCTCTGCCGAACAGCACGATCCGGTGGCAGAAATCCGAAGCACGCTCCGGCTCCAATACCTTCCACAGATCCGCCTCCACCTTTGCCGGTTCCTTATGTCGGGTCAGACCAAGCCGTCCGCAAATGCGGATGCAGTGGGTATCCGTCACCACCGCAGGCTTGCCGTACACATCCCCCATCAGCAGATTCGCCGTCTTCCTGCCGATACCCGGCAGGGTCAGCAGATCCTCCATGGTATGGGGCAGCTCGCCGCCGTACACCTCCAGAATCCGCCGGCACATGCCGATGATGCTCTGGGCCTTGGTGTGGTAAAAGCCGCAGGGCCGGATATCCTGCTCCAGCTCCGTCAATTCTGCATTGGCAAACGACTCCAGGGTGGGATACTTTTCAAAGAGGGTTCTTGTGACAATGTTCACCCTGGCATCCGTACACTGGGCAGACAGCCGTGCAGCAATCATCAGCTCGTAGGGCTTCTGATAATGCAGTGCGCAGACAGCATCCGGGTAGACCTGCTCCAGCCGGTCGCATACTGCCCGGGCACACTGTGTTCCGGTCATTTCCTTTCCTCCTTCGATCCAGACAGTACCGCAGAATGTATGCAGTACATTATTAGTATATCACATTTCCGCCTGTCCCGCAAGCCTATTGTGACAATCCTACACAAAGCATTGTAGCGCTATCATGCATATTAGGCAACGCCGTCCAAGCCCTGCACGGTGTTGCATGAATGCGCCGAAGTCGCTGTCACAGTTGAAGATGGATCGGTTAACGCAGGATACGTTGCATGCGTAACAAATCTGATTTGTTAGTTATTCTGATTGAAGCCTACGTTCCGCTGCCTTACGAACATCTTCATGATCATCATGAAGCAGTTCATATATCTTTGATAACGGTGTATTTTGATTTGAAATAGCTGCTTCTCTGACTTGAAAATCTTTATCTCGCAGTAATGTTTCAAGAGTTTCCGTCGATGTGTGTACATTTGCTGCTACACTTTCCCGAACTTCGATATATGGAGAATGGGATAGCCTGTTTAATAAATTGACGTTTGTTAAATGATCCGCAGCATACCAAAGTCTTGCTCTTGTCTTTAATTCTCTGTGAGAGATAGTTTCTCCGAATATTTTTGCAGTATTTGCAATCAATTCTTCTCTGTTATAGTTATCATGTTCATGTCTTACATGATCAAATGAAGATTGCAAGAAATACATCATAAATCGCCCCGTTATCATATCACTTTCCCTCCAAAAAAGCCGCCATCCCAGGTACTTCACACAGCAAAGCGACCTGCTTTTATGAAAAGCAGGTCGCTTCTTAGTCACCTTCTTCTGCAAGCTCGGTGATGATCTGCCGCACCTGCTCCACACCCTCAAAGGTCTGGGAGGAAAACGGAATCACGGTCAGCTCCGAAAAATACGGGATCTCCTGTGCAAACGCCTCCATCCGAGCCTGACGTGCCATCTTTTTCAGCTTGTCCGCCTTGGTGAGGATCACCACAAAGGGCAGCTCCGCCTCCACCAGGTAGTCGATCATGTGCAGATCGTCCGCTGAAGGAGCATGCCGCATATCGATCAGCAGAAAGATCAGCCGGATATCCCGCTCCGAATTCAGATATCCCTCGATCAATCCCGCCCAGCGTTCCTTCTCGGACTTTGCCACCTTTGCATAGCCATAACCGGGCAAATCCACAAAATATACATGCTCCAGCTGATAAAAGTTGATGGTAGCGGTCTTTCCTGGCACGGCACTGACCCGTGCCAGATTTTTTCGATTGAAGATCTTGTTAATGAGTGTGGACTTTCCCACATTGGATCTGCCTGCAAAGGCGATCTCCATCCGGCTGCACGCCGGAATCTGGGAGAAGGATCCGTATGCCGCAGCAAATTCCGCCTTGTTAAACTGCATGCTTGCCTCCTCAGGAATGCACCGGCATCTGACCCGGCTGCTTTCCCTGCTCTGTCTGATTATACACCGTAGATGCCGCCAGATCCGCCGGAACGGATTCCAGAGCTACGGACAGCACGTCCGACATGGTTTCCGCATACACAAAGGTGATGGCATCCCGCACCACCGGATCCACCTCTGTGATATCCGGCTGATTCGCCTTGGGCACGATCACCGTGCGAATGCCTGCCTTGTATGCCGCCATGGTCTTTTCCCGGAGTCCCCCGATGGGCAGCACCTTGCCGTGCAGGGTGATCTCCCCGGTCATTGCCACATCGCTCCGCACCGGAATACCGGACAGTGCAGAAATGACCGCTGTCAGCATGGTAACCCCGGCAGAGGGGCCATCCTTGGGCACTGCCCCCTCCGGTGCATGAATGTGCAGATCCTTTGTCTTGTAGAAATTCGGGTCAATGCCGAACTGTCCAGCCACCAGCCGGGCATAGCTGACAGCCAGCTTGCCGCTTTCCTTCATCACATCTCCCAGAGAACCGGTCAGCTCCACGCTGCCCTTGCCATCCAGCACCAGCACCTCGATCGGCATCAGCACGCCTCCCACGGAAGTCCATGCAAGGCCGTTGACCACGCCCACCTCGTTCCGGTCGCTGTGTACATCCGGCAGGAACTTGTGTACCCCCAGATATTCCTCCAGGTTGTCTGCGGAGAAGATGATCCGCTTTGCAGATCCCTCCACGATCACCTTGGCAGTTTTCCGGCAAAGGGTTGCCACCTGACGCTCCAGATTCCGGACACCGGCTTCCCGGGTGTAGAAATCGATCAGATCATAGAACGCAGAATCCTCCATCTTCATCTGGTTCTGCCGCAGACCATGCTTTTTCAACTGCTTGGGGTAGAGATGCTCCTTGGCAATGTGGAACTGCTCCTCCCGGGTGTAGCTGCTCAGCTCAATGACCTCCATACGATCCAGCAGGGGTGCCGGAATGGTATCGGTGGTATTGGCAGTGGTCACGAACAGCACATGGCTCAGATCAAAGGGCAGCTCAATAAAGTGATCCCGGAAGGTCTTGTTCTGCTCGCTGTCCAGCACCTCCAGCATGGCGGAGGAGGGATCCCCCTTAAAGTCATTGCTCATTTTGTCAATTTCGTCCAGGAGTATCAGGGGATTATTGGTGCCCGCCTGTTTCATGGCATTGATGATCCGGCCGGGCATTGCCCCCACATAGGTCTTACGATGGCCCCGGATATCGGACTCATCCTTAATACCCCCCAGGGATACCCGCACATATTCCCTGCCCAACGCCTTAGCGATGGAACGGCCGATGGAGGTTTTGCCCACACCGGGAGGTCCCACCAGGCACAGAATCTGCCCGGTCACCTCCGGCACAAGGGCGTGTACGGAAATGCTCTCCAGAATACGCTCCTTCACCTTTTTCATGCCGTAGTGATCCTTATCCAGCACTTTAGCCGCCTTTTCGATGTTCAGCTTGGTCTTGGTACTGTGATTCCAGGGCAATTCCAGGCAAGTATCCAGATAATTCCGGATCACAAAGGATTCCTGGGTGTAAGGGGGCATCTTGGTGAGACGCTCCGCCTCCCGCATCAGCTTATTGCGGCATTCCTCGGACAGCTCCAGGGCTTCGATTCGCTCCATGTAGTCATAGGCATCATCCTGCCCGGTTTCGTCCTCCCCCAGCTGGGAGGAGATCACCTTCATCTGCTCCCGCAGGTAGTAATCCCGCTGGCTTTTGTCCACATTTTCCTTGACTTCCTCCTGGATCTGGCGCTCCAGATTCAGAATATCCACTTCCCTGTTCAGGAATCCGTACAGCATGCCCAGCCGGACAAGAATATTGTTCTCCTCCAGCAGCTGCTGTCTGGCAGCAAAGTCCAGATTCATATTATGCGCCACATTGTCAAAGATCTCGTAGGGGTCATCCTGGCACAGCACAGATGCCACCAATTCCTTAGGCATCCGGGGCACCAGCTGGCAGTACTGCTCAAATGCTTCCTTCACGGATCGTGCCAAGGCAGTCAGCTCGGTTTCGTCCACCCTGGCTCTGCCGTAATCCGGCACCTTCCGCACTTGTGCCTGCAAATACTTCCCTTCTGTATCCAGAGTCAGCAGCTTTGCCTTGTCCACACCCTCAATCAGTACCCGCAGCACATTGTCCGGGGTCTTCAGAGTCTGGCGCACCTCGGCGATCACGCCTACTTTATATACATCCTTGGGGCCGGGTTCTTCCGTAAACACATCCCGCTGCGCCACCAGGAACACACGGCGATCCCCATGCAGAGCAGCGTCAATTGCCTTGACGGAAGGATCCCTTGCAATATCAAAATGCATGACCATACCGGGGAATGCCACCAGCCCACGCATTGCGATGGTGGGCAGCCATTCTGTTTTCGGTCTGATCGTCAGCTTTTCATCCGGTTTCATATCTCTATCCAATCTACCGCTGCACCGGTCCAGTCGCCGTTTCCGCACCTGTGCAGGATGTGCGGAAAGTTCCGATCCCTTTGGAATCTACACCTATTATACAGGATTTCGGGGAATAATGCAAGTGAATTGCAGAGGAAAACCGTGTGAAAATTGTGCGAAAATTCCCTCATTCCGACAAAAATCCAATATGGCAAACCAAAATCGGCAGGCTCCGCAGTCTGGCTATGCAACGGGTTTTTGAGCGTCGGGCGACAGCAGTAAAAAAGAATGGCAGGGAGGACCCCCGCCATTCCTTTGGCATTATACACATCAAAATGATACAACGCATTTCACATGTTATGCGGACTCGCCCACAGGCGCACCATCCTGGTTCAGCATCAAAGGCTGCTTATGCTCCTGTACGCAGGCTGCATTCACAATTACCTTGGCGATGCCGCTTTCTGAAGGAGCATCAAACATGCACTGCATCAGGATATCCTCCAGAATCGCACGAAGTCCCCGGGCACCGGTTTTTTGCTCCAGAGCACGCTTGGCAATCGCCTCCAGCGCTTCCGGCTCAATGACCAGTTCAATGTTGTCATAGCCGAACAGCTTGCAGTACTGCTTCACCAGGGCATTTTTCGGCTCGGTAAGGATCCGCACCAGGGACGCCTCATCCAGCTCATCCAGGGCAGTGATGATGGGCAGTCTGCCCACAAGCTCCGGCACCATGCCGAATTTCACCAGATCCTGGGGAATTGCCTTGCGGAAAATGTTTTTGATCTTCGCCTTTTTGGAGATCACATCCGCCCCGAAGCCCAGGGAGGAGGATTGAAGCCGCTTGGAAATGGCACGCTCCAGCCCATCGAAAGCACCGCCGCAGATAAAGAGAATATTCTTGGTATTGATGTGGATAAACTCCTGGTTGGGATGCTTTCTGCCGCCCTGAGGAGGTACGTTGGACACGGTGCCCTCAATGATTTTCAGCAAAGCCTGCTGTACGCCCTCGCCGCTGACATCCCGGGTCAGAGAGGTGTTCTCGGACTTGCGGGCGATCTTGTCGATCTCGTCAATGTAGATGATGCCACGCTCCGCCGCCTCCACATCGTAGTTCGCCGCCTGGATCAGACGCAGCAGTACATTCTCTACATCGTCCCCCACATAGCCGGCTTCGGTGATGGTGGTAGCGTCCGCAATGGCAAAGGGCACGTCCAGGGTTCGTGCCAGGGTCTGTGCCAGGAAGGTTTTGCCCACGCCGGTAGGCCCCAGCAACAGCACGTTGCTCTTTTGCAGCTCCACGTCTTCGCCGTCATCCTGGCTGAAGATCCGCTTGTAGTGGTTGTATACAGAAACGGACAGTGCGACCTTGGCAGCGTCCTGACCAACAACATACTCATCCAGGACTTTTTTGATCTCTGCCGGCTTCAGCAGCTTCATTTCCTTTTCAGCCGACTTTTTCCGGGACTTGCCCTTGCCCTTTGGCCGTGCATCCGCCCCATACAGCAGCTCATAGCAATAGCAGACGCATTCGTCACAGATATTTACATCTCCTGCGGAAAACATGCTCTGTACCTTGTTTTCGCCCTTACCGCAGAAATTGCACTTCTTAAAATTTTCTGGCATTCCGATTACCTCTTTGCAATAACCTTGTCGATGAGTCCATACTCCATCGCCTCGTTGGCGGTCATGAAGTTGTCACGATCCGTATCCCGGCGGATGTCCTCAATGGACTTGCCGGTGTTCTCAGACAGGATCCGGTTCAGGTTTTCCTTGGTGCGCAGCAGGTTCTCTGTGCGGATCTGGATATCGGTTGCCTGGCCGGATAAACCACCGCCGCCGATCAGAGGCTGGTGAATCATGATCTCACTGTTGGGCAGAGCAAAGCGCTTGCCCTTGGCACCGGAGGAAAGCAGGAATGCGCCCATGGACGCGGCAAGACCGATGCAGATGGTAGAAACATCGCACTTGATATACTGCATGGTATCGTAGATGGCAAAGCCCGCACTGACAGAACCGCCGGGACTGTTGATATACAGACTGATATCCTTGTCCGGATCCTGGCTCTCCAGGTACAGCAGCTGTGCCACCACCAGGCTTGCGGTGGTATCGTTTACATCCTCGCTGAGCATAATGATCCGGTCGTTCAGCAGCCGGGAGAAAATATCATAGGAACGCTCTCCCCGGCTGGTTTGTTCTACTACATATGGTACTAAGCTCATTGTTTCTGTCGATGCGCACGGCTGCACGCATCTCTCCTTTCCCGATATTCTGACAAATGATCTATTACCACAATATCCACCCCGATCAATACGAGGTGGATATATGCTTCCGATTATTCAGCAGCTTCTTCTGCCGGCTTTTCTTCTTCGATGGTGTTGTCAACCACAGCGGCTTCCTTCACCAGGTCAGCAGCCTTGCCAACCTTCAGATCCACGATGTAGTCCTCCATGGGGATGCGGCTCTTGATGGCTTCCAGCTCCAGACCGCTCTGTGCAACCAGGGGTGCCAGACCTTCGTTGATCTCCTCCTCGGTCACCTGGATGTTCTCCATCTCTGCGATCTTCTCCAGTGCCAGGCGGAGCTTTACTTCGTTCTGCGCCCGCTCCTCAAAGGTATCCCGGAATGCGTCCATGGTCATGCCGGTGTACTGCAGGTAGATGTCCAGGGACATACCCTGCTGCTGGAGGGACTGCTCGAAGTTCTGGATCAGGGTGTCGATCCGATGCTCGAACATAACATTGGGGATCACAGCCTCGGTGTTCTTGATAAGGGTATCGAACACATAGTTCTCAAATGCGGAAGCCGCAGACTTTTCTGCGTTCTCCTCCATGTGCTTCTTCATATCTGCACGGAATTCCTCAGCAGTATCGAAATCGGAGGTATCCTTTGCAAAATCATCGTCGAACGCAGGCAGCTCCTTGACGCTGATGCTGTTGATCTTGATCTTGAAGGTTGCAGGCTTGCCAGCCAGATCCGGCATCTGATACTCTTCCGGGAAGGTCACATTGATCTCGAATTCCTCGCCGATGCTGTGACCAACCAGCTGATCCTCAAAGCCCGGAATGAACTGACCGCTGCCGATGGTCAGCGGGAAGCCTTCGCCCTTGCCGCCGTCAAATGCTACACCATCGATGAAGCCCTCAAAGTCCATGTTGACCTCGTCACCGTTCTGAACCGGACGGTCATCCACGGAAACGATTCTCGCATTTCTCTGACGCAGCACATCGATCTGTGCGTTGATCTCATCGTCAGTAACATCCTTGACCTTTTTCGGAGCCTTTATGCCCTTATACTCCGGAACGGTAACCTCCGGCTTGGTAATGCAGGTTGCCTTGATGACAATGCCGTTTTCCTTGCTGATGGATGTTACCTCAACCTTGGGTCTGTCCACCAGAACCAGCTTGGTTTCCTCGATGGCATTGCCCAGCTCAGGGCCCAGCAGGCTGTTGATGGCATCCTCATAGAACACGCCCTCGCCGTAGATCTTCTCTACCATTTTCCGGGGAGCCTTGCCCTTCCGGAAGCCCTGCAGAGTAATATTCTTCTTCTGCTTCTGGTAGGTCTTCTCCACTGCGTCCTCAAACACGTCAGCGGAAATCTCAAAGGTAAGTTCCTGTGTATTTACGTCAATTTTCTCGGATGATTTCAAACTCATTCTTTTCGTCCTCCAATTTTTCATGTATCCGTATGCGCAGGGCAATACGGCTAAATCGCACTTTTATATTATAACATATCTGCCCGCCCTTTGGCTAGTAAAAAACAAGAGTTCTACATATTGCACAAATTTAAAAGATAAATTCCGGTCGAAATCCCAAATAATCGCTGGACACCATATGAAAATCGATGCCGTCCCGCTCTCCGGTAATGGCATACCGGTGACTATAACCGTGAATATGCCCGTAGTAGCACCGGGTAATGTGGTGTCGGTACAGCACATCCAGAATGTCATAGTTGCAGTTGCTGCCAAACATGGGGGGATAGTGCAGGAACACCACCGGCTCCAGTCCAGCTTGTTCCGCAGAGCAAATGGAAACCTCCAGCCGCTGCACCTCCCGTGCCAGTACCTTGGCACTCTGCTCCTGTTCGTTGCCGATATTCACCCACCCCCGGGAGCCGCAGATGCCGTACTTGCCATAGGGGTAGTGGTTGTTGTGGAGAATGTGCAGGGTATCCAGACCGTTTGCCTCCAGGAATTCCTCCATTTTCTTCATGGAGTTCCACCAGTAGTCGTGGTTCCCCTTCAGCAGGATCTTCTGCCCGGGCAGATCCTGTATAAACTGAAAATCCGCCAGTGCCTCCGGCAGGGTCATGCCCCAGGAGGTATCCCCGGGCAGCACCACCGTATCCTCCGGCGAGATCAGCTCCCGCCAGTTCTGCTCCAGCAGCTCCATATGGTTTTCCCAGCCGCTGAATACATTCATAGGCTTGCTGGGCACCCCCAGGGACAAATGCAGATCCCCGATGGTAAACAGGCTCATGGATCAAAGGCCCAGCTGCCGCAGCACGTAATCCTTCATATCCGTGCGGGCAATGGAATCGGTAAACCGCTCCGACTTGTTTTTCAGCTGTGCCAGAGCTGCCGGGATCTCCAGCTTGGAGCGCTCCGCCAGGGTATCGATCATGGCATACTCATCCAGTGTGGAGGGCGCACCCTCCAGAGCCTCCAGCACGCTGGCGCTGAATTTGTAGGGGCTTGCAGTGGAAGCGATCAGAGTCTTGGTGGTATCCCCGGTCTTTTCCTTGTATTCCTTGTACACCTTCACTGCCACTGCGGTATGGGTATCGCAGGTGTAGGAATACTTCTCGTAGATCTCGTGAATGGTCTTCTTGGTGTCCGCATCGTCGCAGAAGCCGGCGCAGAAATCCGCCTGGAGTGCCTGCTTGACTGCATCCGTTACCGTATAGGTGCCCTCCTTTGCCAGCGCACCGAACCACTCCCGGATCTGGGTGTCGTCCTCTCCGGCGAGCAGGTACAGCAGCCGCTCCAGATTGCTGGAAATGAGAATATCCATGGAGGGAGAGCAGGTTGCAAAGAATTCCCGGTTCCGGTTGTACACGCCGGTGTTTATGAAGTCGGTCAGCACCTTGTTGATGTTGGAAGCGCAAATCAGCTTCTTTATCGGCAGACCCATCTTCTTCGCATAGTAAGCGGCCAGGATATTGCCGAAGTTGCCGGTGGGCACCACCACGTTGATGGGATCCCCGAAGTTGATCTCCCCGTCCGCTGCCAGGGTTGCATATGCGGAAATATAGTATACGATCTGAGGCAGGAGCCGTCCCCAGTTGATGGAGTTGGCACTGGAGAACATCAGGCCAGCCTGATCCAACTGCTGCTTGACTTGTGGATCCGTAAAAATCGCCTTGACCCCGTTCTGGCAATCGTCAAAGTTGCCCTTGATGGCGCATACACCCACGTTGCCGCCCTCCTGGGTGCGCATCTGCCGCTTCTGCATGGGGCTGACGCCCTCCTCCGGGTAAAACACCAGGATCTCGGTGCCGGGCACATCCTTGAAACCGTCCAGTGCAGCCTTCCCCGTATCACCGGAGGTTGCCACCAGGATTACGATCTTCTTGTTCAGCGCCTTCTTCTTTACAGCAGTGGTCAGGAAATAGGGCAGCACCTGCAGCGCCATATCCTTGAAGGCACAGGTGGGGCCATGCCACAGCTCCAGCATATAGGTGCCGTCAAACAGGTGACTGATCTCGGCAATGGCATCGGTTTCAAATGCCTTGGTGTTATATGCGCTGTCGGTGCAGTGGTGGATCTCCGCCTCAGTAAAATCCGTCAGATACTTTGCAAAAATGTACGCTGCTCTGTCCGCATACCGCATTGTGGACAGCTGCCTGATCTCGTCCATGGTAATGGACGGGATCTCGGAGGGGACAAACAAACCGCCGTCAGCGGAAATACCCTGGGAAATGGCGGTTGCACTGTCTACTGCCAGTGCGCTGTTTCTGGTACTTTTATAAAACATGATGATCTCGTGACGCCGAAGCGCCACCTCTCCTTTCAAAAAGAATCCGTTGGTTGATCCGTTGCGTCAAATGCATTCTCCAGATAATCCAGATCCAGCACCTGACTGCCCCGGAGGGTCACTGCCGCAATATCAAACCGGGGCTGAAGCCCGGAGGGATACTGATATAAATAAGCCTGGGCAGTCCGAAGCAGGCGCTTCTGCTTGACAGGCGTCACCGCCTCAAAGCCGCTTACCATGCTGCCCGGCCGCCGTGCCTTGACCTCTACAAAGGCGATGTATTCGCCGTTTTCTGCGATAATGTCGATCTCGCCGCCCCGGATGCAGTAATTCCGCCGCAGGATCCGATAGCCCTTTGCCGTCAGATATGCTGCCACAGCCTGCTCCCCCAGAGCGCCCTGCTGCCGGGTGGTCATGTGAGATTTTTCAGGAAGGATCGCCGATGCACCGGACTGATGCCGTGGGCAGCCAGCGCCTCGTAATGGGCTTTGGTGCCATAGCCCTTATGCTTGCAAAAGCCGTATTCCGGATACTGCTGATCCAGCGCCAGCATGTACCGATCCCGGGCAACCTTCGCCAGCACGGAGGCTGCTGCAATGCTTGCGGAGGTGGCGTCCCCATGGATCACCGCCTGCATGGGCAAATTCATCCGGGGCAGCCGGTTTCCGTCAATCAGTACGCACTGCACCGGGATGTCCAGTCCGGACACCGCCCGGGTCATGGCAAGCATGGCAGCCTGTAAAATATTCAACTGCTCGATCTCCTCCACGGTAGCGGCAGCAATACAGCAGGCAGACGCCTTGGCGATGATCTCATCGTACAGAGCCTCCCGGCGCTTTTCCGTCAGCTTCTTGCTGTCGTCCAGTCCGGGGATCACCACATCCGGCGGCAGCACCACCGCCGCAGCATACACATCCCCGGCAAGTGGCCCTCTGCCGGCTTCATCCACCCCGCAGAACACCGGGTAACTGTTCCGGACAGCCTCGTCATATTCAAACAATTGGGTTTTTACCGCAAGTGCTTTTGCCATCATGCGCCCTCATTCTCCGGAACCTCCAGGGTGATCCGCCCCAGCTTGCCGCTCCGGAATTCATCCAGCAGCGTGATCGCTGCCCGTTCCGTATTGACTTCGCCCCCGGACACCAGCATGCCCCGTTTCCTGCCCAGCTCCTCCAGAAGGATTCTGCCTTCCGTGCCTTCCGGCAGATTGATCTTATACCGGGCGGTCAGCGCCTGGGGATATGCTTCGTGCAAATACTCCAGCAACAGCATGGCAAGGGCTTCAATATCCAGCACGTCATCGTTGATGGCACCGGTAAATGCCAGCCGCTGCGCTGCTTGCTGATCGTCAAATTTCGGCCAGAGCACACCGGGGGTATCCAGCATTTCTACCCCGTCCCCCAGCTTGACCCACTGCTTGGTACGGGTCACGCCGGGACGATCCTCCACCTTGGCACGCTTGCCGCCTGCCATTTTATTGATAAAGGAGGACTTGCCCACGTTGGGGATCCCCACCACCATCACATGAATTGGTCGGTTCACCAATCCCTTGGCACGCCACTGGGCAATCTGCTCCTTGAGCAGTTCCCGGAGTGCCGGATGGAACTGCTTGACGCCCTTGCCGGATTTGCAGTCCATTGCAACGGCGGCACAGCCGGATCTCCGCAGCCGATGCAGCCACTGCTGGGTGGTACGCTCGTCCGCCATATCGCTTTTGTTCAGGATCAGCAGCCGTGGCTTGCCGCCGGTAAGCCTGTCCATTTCCGGGTTCCGGCTGCTCACCGGGATCCGGGCGTCCAGGATCTCCACCACAGCGTCCACCAGGGACAGATTGGCGGTGATCATCCGCCGGGTCTTGGTCATATGTCCCGGGAACCACTGAATCGAACGTATTTCTGCCATGAAAACTCCTTTATACAGCGCTCCCTGAGGAGCATGTTTCATTGGGCTCAGCCAACCTTCCCGAATTTGTCCAGGGGGAACACACGCAGCAGCGCCTTGCCCATGATTTCCGATTCCGACACGAAGCCCACATTGGGATGCCGGCTGTCCTTGGAAATATCTCGGTTATCTCCCAGCACGAACACATACCCCTCCGGCACGACCACCGGAAACTGCATGCCGCCCTCGTCCCGGGTGGTCAGGGTATTGATGTAGGCTTCCTGCAATACCTGATCGTCCACCGTCACCGTTCCGGTATTGAAATCGATATCCACCTTCTGCCCGCCCAGCGCAATGATCCGCTTGACGATCAGCTTGTTCAGACCCTCCGACTCCACCACCTGCTGTGCGGAATCCAGCTGATAGCTTTTCCTTGCATTGATGATGACCACATCTCCTTGCTGAGGGGTATAGCCCAGCTCTGAGATGATGAGTCGATCTCCATTTACCAGGGTGGGAACCATGGAAGCCCCCTCCACTGTGGCAATGCGGAACAGGAACGTAAACACCAGGAACACCAGGAACACCGAACAAAGGATGGATTCGATCAGATCCAGAAGATCTCCCAGAATGCTCCGTTCAACATCCTCTCGGTTCTGCTCCGGTTGCTGTTCAGCCATTGCCGGCACTCCTTTCTTCAGGCGCATCCGCCTTAGTCAATCACACTGAACTGCTCCGCCCAGGTGCTGCGCAGCTTTTCGTCCCGTGCAAACCGATAGACTGCATGCCCGATTACGGCATCCTCCGGCACAAGACCCACCAGGGTGCTGCGGCTGTCGGTGGAAGCATTGCGGTTGTCCCCCATCACGAAGATGTACCCCTCCGGTACGGTCAGGGGATATGTAAACGCCCCGTCATTCCGGGTGGTCAGCATATTGATGTAATCCTCCTTCTGCACCACCCCGTTCAGGGTCACAGTACCGGCGGTAAAGTCGATATCCAGTTGATCCCCTGCTACAGCGATCACACGCTTGATCAGATTGATGCCGATACCCTTCTTTTCAACGACCTGGGTCTGTTCCGGATCCGAAAACAGATGTGCCTCGGTGCCGTCCACGATGACCACATCGCCCCGCTGCGGATGATAGAACAGCTCCACCATCAGCACCCGATCCTTATCATATAAGGTAGGGTTCATGGAACTGCCGTCCACCGTCACCGGCCGCAGGATGAATGCAAACACCAGCACCACCACAAACACGGAAACAATGACGGATTCTGCAATGTCCAGAAGGTCATTGACCAGGGATTTGACCGGGGATTTCCAATCCTCCTGCTTTCCGGATTCCTCCGGCGCAGCAGGCTGCTGTACTTCTTTTGTTTCTTCCTTGCTTGTATCCAGAGATTCGTTCTCCATGCTGCAACCGATCCTTTCTGAAAGCCGTTCCCGGCAATATCCTGATAGCAAAAAAGGGACGTAACGTCCCCCTTCTTCCGCATTCGATGCAAGTGACATGCGAAGCAGGAACCTGCTCCGCACATGCACAAACCATCTCTTAGCGAATCTGCTCTTTTACCTTTGCAGCCTTGCCGACACGATCACGCAGATAGTACAGCTTCGCTCTGCGAACCTTACCGCTGCGAACCAGTTCAACCTTTTCTACAACAGGTGAGTGAAGCGGGAATACACGCTCAATACCGCAGCCGTGTGCTACCCGGCGAACAGTAAAGGTCTCGCTGATTCCACCGTGCTTCTTTGCAATCACAGTACCCTCAAATACCTGAATACGGCTCTTGTCGCCTTCCTTGATCCGAACGTGTACCTTTACGGTATCACCGATGTGCAGTTCCGGCGCATCCGCCTTGATGCTGTCATTGCTGATGAGTTTCAGTGCATCCATGGTTTTTCCTCCTGTTTTTTCCGAATGTTCTTGCCTGTCCTTGACGTGGGAGCATTCTGCTCCGGAAACGCCTGCCGCATGGGCAGTACGGGCAGAAACCTGCCAGGCAGCGGACCATCCGACTTAATGTCATTTGTATGGCACTAACTCTCACTGCGGAAACCCGCAGCGGACTTCAAATGCTTTACTATTATATCACAGCTCTGCAAAAAGTGCAAGGGGTTTTCAGAAAAAATCTGTGCCGTCATGGCAAATTATTTTTTCCCGCAGTACCCGGTTCACGGAAAAGTCCGTTCCCGGCTCCAGTTCCTGCATGGCATCCAGCACCGCCGTAGGGTTCAGATTGGTTTGCGCCCCTGCCGGCAGCCGCAGCCCCAGCTGCACCTGTGTCCCATCCTGCTGACAGGACAGGCACTGAATCTGGGGGCGGATCTCCGTCTGCACCAACTGCTTGCGCTTATTGGTACGCTGGATCAGAATGGATTCCCGGGCAAGAAACCCGTCCCAAGTTGCCGAAAATCCCTCCCCGGCTTCCAGCTCCAGCAAATAGTCTGCAAAGCCGATTTCCGTATGCTTTTTCACCGGTTCTGCCGCATGCCGGATCCGCAGTCCTTCCGGCAGCACAGCGTTCAGCCGATCCTGCAGTTCCGCAAAGGGCACCGGCTCCCGCAGGTTGAAATCCATAATCTCGCACATGCTTTCAAAACCCAGGGACAGTGCCAGTGGAAACATGAGATATAGCCGTGGATTGAACCCCTCCGAATACCAGATGGGAAGCTTCGCCCGGCGGAAGGCACGCTGCATGCACCGGTTCAGATCCAGGTGGGAGATATACTTCGCCCGGTCACGTTTTTCATACACCGTCCGGATCTTCAGCAAAGCAAGCACCTCCTACCTTTTGATTTACACCGCAGCCGGCACATTGCAGCCGGCAGTTGGGCGTAGTCAGAGACTGATGGGCACGTTGATTCTCCCGGATGAAAAAATCCTTGGACACATAATAATCCAGGTGATCCCAGGGGAACACCTCATCATAAGACCGGGTACGATTGGCGTAAAACGCCGGATCCAGCTCTGCCTCCCGGAATGCCTCCTGCCAGCGGCTGTAGTCGAACCGCTCTCCCCAGCTGTCAAAGGTGCTGCCCTTCTTCCATGCCCGGTACAGCACTTCACTGAGCCGCCGGTCTCCCCGGGCAAGTGCCGCCTCCAGCAGACTGGCATCGGACTGATGCAGGGCGGCACGGATCTTTTTGCTCTGGATGGCGTCCCGCAGCACCTGCTGCTTATGCTCGATCTGGGCATGGGTGGCTTGTGGCTCGAACTCAAAGGGGGTAAAGGGCTTTGGCACAAAGGTGGCGGTACTGATGGACACCTGTACATTCTTTCCCTTGGGTCGGTGGGGATTTTCATAGAACAGATCCACCACCTTTTGGGCAAGCTGGGCAATACCCACAATATCCGCATCGGTTTCCGTAGGCAGTCCCATCATGAAATACAGCTTCACCGTATCGTAGCCCCCCTCGAATGCGATCCGGCAGGTTTTCATGACCTCCTCCTCGGTCACATTCTTGTTGATTACGTCCCGCATCCGCTGGGTACCTGCCTCCGGCGCAAAGGTCAGTCCGCTTTTGCGCACCCGTTTGATCTGGTTCATCAACCCCTCCGAGAAGTTGTCAATCCGCAGCGAGGGCAGGGACAGATTGATTTTTTCTTCCTCCGTATAGGTCAGCAGCTTTCGCAGCATGGGGTCGATCTGGGAGTGATCGCTGGTGCTCAGGGAGGACAAGGACACCTCGTCATAGCCCGTATTCTCGCACAGAGCCTTACTTTCCCCATACACGGTTTCCGCCGACTTTTCCCGGAATGGACGATACAGGAACCCTGCCTGGCAGAACCGGCAGCCCCGGATGCAGCCCCGTAGCACCTCCACGGACACCCGATCCTGGACGATCTCCGTAAAGGGCACCACAAAATTATCCGGGTAGAACACCTTGTCAAAATCCCGGATGATCCGCTTCTTCACCGTTGCCGGCGCCCCATCCTTTGGAGTCACTGCCTGGATGGTTCCGTCCGGGTGATAGGTCACTTCGTACAGAGAGGGCACATAGATCCCCTCTATCCTGGCAGCCGCCCGGAGGAACGCCTGTCGATCCGCCCCTTCCTGCCGCATCCGGTGATACAGATCCATCAGCTCCAGGTTGACTTCCTCCCCCTCTCCCAGAATGAACAGGTCGAAGAAATCCGCCAAAGGCTCCGGATTGCAGGCACAGGGGCCTCCTGCCACCACCAGTGGAGCAATTGCTGTGCCCCGATCCTTTGCGTACACCGGTACACCTGCCAGATCCAGCATATTTAAAATATTGGTGTAGGACAGCTCGTACTGGAGGGTAAAGCCGATGAAATCAAAGTCCCGGATGGGCTCCAGGCTTTCCAGCCCATACAGGGGAATGTCATGCTCCCGCATGATCTGTTCAAAATCCGGCCAGGGGGCGAACACCCGTTCACACCAGTAATTTTCTCTCTGATTGGTCAGAGAGTAGAGGATCTTCATCCCCAGATGGCTCATGCCGATGTCATAGCAGTCCGGAAAGCAGAACGCAAACCGCACATCCACCTTAGATTTGTCTTTATAAATGCTCCCGGCTTCGCCGCCGATATACCGGGCAGGCTTCTGCACGGACAACAGGTATTTTTCAATCTTTTCTTTTAGCATGGAATGCTCCTCAATATGGTTTGATACATCCATTGTACTATATTCTTTCCGTTTGTGCAAGGGGCAGTTCCCACAGGAACAGATAGCCCAGCATCGCATACAGCTGCACATTCCGCACCCCGGCTGCCAAGCATGCACCAGCCAGAACAAACGTACTTGCACACACCAGCCAGGTCATCAGCATCTGTGCCCGGATGCCGGGGAACAGGCATCGGAGCACGGCACCCCCGTCCAGGTTCCGGTAGGGCAGCAAATTCCACAGTCCCAGCGCCATGTGGAGCCAGGCAAGGGAGGAGCCGGTCAGCCACAGCACCCATCCCACAGCCAGGTTCACCCCGGGACCGCTCAAAAGAATCAAGATCTCCTGCCGCCAGGTCAGCATTCTGCTGCGGCGTGGGATCATGAGAATGCCTCCGCCCCAGAACCGCAGCACTGCCAGCTTCTGACCGCAGGCACACATGGCGGCAGCATGTCCCAGCTCGTGTATCAAGGATGCCAGCAGTAAGGGCAGTGCCAGCTCCGCCCGGATCAGACAGAACAGCGCCCACACAGCAGCAAAACCAAAGCAGATGATGACCCGGACTCCACGCAGCCGGAAGCTAAGCATACACCGGCAGATCCAGCCGCAGGAATGGCTCCAGTAATTCCGGCCTCCACAGCTGGTGCAGCTGTTCCCGGCAGTAAGCAAGCCAGTGCAGCGCAGCCTCCGGAGCAAAATAATTCCAGATCAGCACCCCCAGGCACAGCCCCACACAGAGCATGCACTGGGTCACGATGATATCACTGTAAGGTGCCTCCGCCTTTCGCTGCTGCTTTTCCAGAGCCTGGGCAAACAGGGCATCCTCCTGCTGTCTTGCCTGTTCCAATGCATCCTCCGGACAGTCCTCCGCCCGCTCCCATTGGGTTTCCTTCATACAGATCCCTCCCGTCTGTATGAGCATATGCGCATCCCACACTGGGTATGCAAAAGCGCCTGTGCAGCTGCACAGGCGCCTGGTTTACACTTCCTCCACCGGTTCCCGCTTGATGTGGAAGATGGCGCAGAGAATGCCGGACAAAAACCGGGGACTCTTGACTACAACAATTTTCATGCTGATCCCTCCTATGTAATCCGGAGCGGCAGCTCCTTATGCTGTAGCTTATGCCCTGCCGCCGGATTGGTGCCTGTCCCGTGAGAATACCAGCAGAATCATCCCCTCTGCAAGGGTCACTGCCGCCTGCTCCCCGGTAATATGATTGCTGACCCCCAGGGGAAAATCCGCAGTCAATTCCGCATCCTGCAAGGGATACTCCACCCCCTCCAGGCACACGCCTTTACAGGCGGTCGTCAAGGCGAACACGGAAAAATAGCTGTCAGGGCGTGCCGGATAGACCCGTCTGCCGGGCGGATGCAGCATGGCTTCGTTCCGTTCCCCAATCAGAACGCCTTCCGCCCCTCTGGCATACAGGAACAAAAGCGTCTGGACATTGGCAATGGTATGATCCAGCCGTCCCCCGATGGCACCGTACAGCACGAACCGCCGGAAGCCCAGGGACAATCCAAGCTTCACCGCCAGCATGGTGTCCGTGTCATCCTTTTGTATCGGATGCCGCCGGATCTGACAGTCCTGGGGGATCTCCCTCTCCGGCAGGGTATCAAAATCCCCTACCAGATAATCCGGCTTTAGCCCCAGCACCTTTGCGTATCGGTATCCTCCATCGGCGCAGAGGATCAGATCTCCCGGCTCCGGGGAAACGAGGGGCAGGAACTCCATAGGTGCCCCGGCGAAAATATAACAGGTCAATTCTTTTTCAATTCCCATTCCTTCAGTCCCTTTGCCTCCTCAAACATACGGCAATAGCTTTCATACCGGCTCCGGGGAATCTCCCCATCCTCCACGGCCTGCCGCAGGGCACAGTTCCGCTCTGCTGTATGGCAGCAATCCTGAAACCGGCACTGTCCCAGATAGGGTGCAAATTCCCGGAAGCAGCCGGCAAGCTCCTCCTTGCGGATAATATCGTACTGGTTGGTTTCAAAGGTGGAAAAGCCCGGCGTATCCGCCACATAGCCCCCGCCCTGCACCGGGTACAGTTGGGCATGCCGGGTGGTATGCCGTCCCCGTCCCAGCTTTTCGCTGATGCTGCCGGTTTCCAGCTGCAAGGATGCGTCAATGGCGTTCAGCAGAGTGGATTTCCCTGCGCCGGAATTGCCCGTAAAGGCGCTGACCTTTCCACGCAGACATGCGGCAACCGCATCCACCGTGCGGGGGATTGCATACTCCACCACATATACCGGGATTCCTGCCTTCTGATAGATCTCCACCAAAGGAGCCGGATCCTCCAGATCCGCCTTGGTCACCACCAGAATAGGGGTGATCTGCTTGTACTCCGCAATGGCGATAAACTTATCCAGCAGCAGCAGATTCGGTGCCGGCTTGTACATGGATACCACAAACAGCAGCTGATCCAGATTTGCAAGGGGCGGCCGGATCAAGTTGTTTTTCCGGGGCAGCAGCTGATCGATGACCCCGTTTTTCACCTGAACCCGATCCCCCACCATGGGGGACTGCCCCCGGTTCCGGAAGATGCCCCGGGCACGAAAGTCAAAAACGCCGGAGGGGGACTCTACAGTATAGAGTCCCCCGATTGCTTTGATAATCGTTCCGGTCAGTACGGATCCTGTCTGCATGGGATCAATCCTGGTCTGCATTCGGATCCCCCACCGGTTCTGTTTCCTGAGCAGGCTCCGTAGGCTGGGGCGGTTCTGCCGTGGTATGGGTCGGTGCCGGCTTAGTGGTATGCTGTACCGGCGGATGTGTAGTCACAACCGGCGGCTCGGTCTGTGCTGCAATGGCACCGATACTCTTGAATGCCGCATGCACGTTCACATCGCTCTTTGCGCTTGCCGTCTTCTTGTCAAAATCCACCAGATAGGTGCCTACCCGGGCAGTTTCCTTGTTGGAGGAATTGGTCACAGAAACGATCAGTTCCTTCTTGCCGGAGCCCTCCAGGGGAACGCTTGCAGAGCCGGACGTGTATTCTGCGTTAATCACAGGGCTTGTGAAGAACACGGAGCCCCCGTCATAGAAGGTGAAATAGAAGGAGCCGTGTACGTTCTCCGGCAGTGCAAATGTGACATTGCAGGTATTCACCGGTGCAACACCGTTGCTGACCTTGACCTCGATCACGGTACCGGTCACAACCTGCTCTCCTGCATTGATGCTCTGGAAAATGATCTGCCCCTTGGGTTCGCTGGAATCCACCTCTGTTACCTGAAGCTCAAGCTTCATGACCTCAGCGTCCAGCTTTGCTTCCTCCAGGGTTTTGCTTGTAAAGTTGGGAACCTCCACCGTAGAAGCGTTGGGGCCCATACTGATATAAACCAGAATCTTGGAATTGGGCGCAATGGCCTCCCCGGCGGCAGGCACGGTCTCACAAACCAGTCCCTTTTCCACTGTATCGCTGGCCGCCTTCTTGACCTCCACCGTCAATCCCTGGTTGGACAGGGTCTTTGTGGCAAGCGTTTCCGTCCAGCCGATCACATCCGGCACGTCGATGGTGTTATTGCCAAGGCTCACCTTGATCTCCACAACGCTGTTCAGGGCAATGGGATCATTTTCCGGAATGCTCTGGTAGAAGATCACGTCCTTGTCGTACTCGGAGTATTCGCTGGCGGTCACCTTCAGATCCAGCTTGCCCTTCCAGGCATCCACTGCCTCCTGGTAGTTGGTGCCCACCAGATTCGGCATTGCAAATTCCTTTTTGTCTCCCTGATTGTCGCCGTTGAGCCAGCCTACGATCAGGTAGGTGACCAAAATCACCGCAGCCACGATCACTGCAATGGTAACGCCGGTGAGAATGGGCACAAACAGGGAGCGGCGCTCCTCTTCTTCCTCATCCTCATCGTCGTATTCGTCCTCATCGGACTCCTCGTAATCCTCCTGGTCGTCTCTGCCCTCCCGCATAGCCGGAATTTCCGCCGTTGCCGGGGTCACAGCCTGGAAGAACCGGGTAGGAGAATCCGAGGTCTGGGCATCCTCCTCGTCATCGTCATCATGATAGCCGAACACAATGTCCGGGTTTTCCTTGAACTGCTCGATATCCCGGATCATTTCCTGGGCAGTCTGATACCGGTGCGCCGGATCCTTCACCATGGCATGCAGGATGATCTCCTCCAGACCGATGGGAATGTCCGGATTGATGTTCCGGGGACGCTCTGCCTTTGCCTGCATATGCATCACCGCAATGGTCACCGGATTGTCCGTATCAAAAGGCTTTTTCCCGGTCAGCATCTCATAGAGCATCACGCCCACAGAGTATACATCGCTCTTGGCATCGGTCACGTCGCCGCGAGCCTGCTCCGGGCTGATATAATGCACTGTCCCGATGGCCTGATCCGTTGCGGTCTTGCCCTGCTCCCGGGCGAACTTGGCAATGCCGAAGTCCATGACCTTAATGGTGCCGTCCGGGAACATCATAATATTCTGAGGCTTGATATCCCGGTGTACGATCCCTCTGCTGTGAGCATGCTGCAGTGCCCGGAGGATCTGCAGAACAAAGTGTACGGAATCCTTCCAGCTGAGCACCTTTTCGTTCTCCATGTACTCCTTCAGGGTGATCCCGTCAATGTACTCCATTACAATGTACTGGATCTTGTCAGAGAATCCCACATCGTAGATCTTGACGATATTCGGATGGGACAGCACTGCAATGGCTTTGGATTCGTTCCGGAACCTGCGGAGGAATTCCTCGTTCTCTGCAAATTCCTTTTTGAGGATCTTGACCGCTACGGTTTTGTGATCCACCACGTCAGTGGCCTTGTACACGTCCGCCATGCCGCCGACGCCGATCAGCTCCGTAATTTCATACCGGCCGTCCAGCTTCTTACCAATGTTCTTATCCATCTACTTCTCTCCTACTCAATCTGAGATGATTGCCAGGGTGATGTTGTCCCGTCCACCCTTTTGGTTTGCCATATCTACAAGGTGTCCGCAAACCGTCTCAAAGGACTGCTCACGGAGCGCCTGTGTGATTTCATCCTTGCTGCAATAGCTGGACAGACCGTCCGAGCAAAGCAGCACCAGAAACCGGGAATCGTGGGTCTGTTCAAAGTAATCCGGCTTCACTGTGCGTTCCACGCCAATGGCACGGGTCAGCATATTCCGCTGGGGGTGGGATTTCATTTCCTCCCGGGTGATCTTGCCCTGTGCCAGAAGCATCTGCACCACGGTGTGATCCACCGTCAGCTGCTCCAGGGGTGCAAGTCCCTGCAGAAGATATGCCCGGGAATCCCCTACATTTGCCACATGCAGCATGGTATCATCCACATACGCCATGACGCATGTGGTGCCCATGCCGAAGTTCTTGTAATCCAGCTTTGATTTTGTATATACAACGGAATTGGCTGCGGATATGGAGGCACAGAGCAGCTGCTTGATCTCCGAGCCGTTCATGCCGGCGTGATAGCCCTCCTTGAAATGGGAAACAGCTTCGCCTATGGCAAGCCGGCTTGCCTCTCCGCCGGAGCGTTCGCCGCCCATGCCGTCACAGACAACCGCCAGCACCCCGTCCTCCAGTTGGAGGGTTTCTACCCGATCCTGGTTTTCATCCCGAACCATTCCTACATCCGTTGCTGTCTGAATCCGCAATATCCTCACCCCGTTCCCTTTGTGCCTCCCGGCGCAGCTGTCCGCAGGCGGCGTTGATGTCGCTGCCCAAAGTCCGCCGCACTGTGGCGTTGAGTCCCTCCTGTTCCAGCATCTGCTGAAAGCTGTAGACCGTATCCCGTTTTGTGTGATAATTCCGCTCCCGGACGGGATTGACCGGGATCAGGTTGATATGACAGGGCAGCCCCTCCAGCTGTTTCGCCAGCAGCCTGGCTTGTTCCCTGGTGCCGTTGACCCCATCAATCACTGCATACTCAAAGGTGATCCGTCTGCCGGTGGTGGCAAAATACCGACGACAGGCACCCAGCAGCTCCGCAATGGAATATTTCCGGTTCACCGGCATGATCCGGCTCCGGCTGGCATCGTCCGCCGCATGCAGAGACACTGACAGGGTCAGTCCAAGTCCCTCCTCCGCAAGCCGGTCGATCATAGGAACCAGACCGCAGGTGGAAAGGGTCACATGCCGCAGGCTCATGCCCCGCCCCTGGGGGGCAGAAAGTAGCCGCAGAAATTTCAGCACATTGTCGTAATTGTCCAAAGGCTCTCCGATGCCCATCAGCACCAGACTGGATACCGTCCTGCCGCTGTCCCGCTCCGCTTCGTAGATCTGTCCCAGCATTTCGCCGGGGGTCAGATTCCGCACAAAGCCTGCAATGGTGGAGGCGCAAAAGTTACACCCCATCTTGCAGCCCACCTGGGTGGATACGCAAAGACTGTCCCCGTGCTTGTATGCCATCAGCACGGATTCGATCAGGGATCCGTCAGAAAGCCCATACAGATATTTTACCGTATTATCAATAGCGGATTCAAGCCTTTTTACGACAATTAGTCGATTTATACAAAAAGAATCAGATAATTTTGTGCGAAGCGACAGTGACAAATCCGTCATTTCTGAAAAATCCGTTGCCTTTCGGCTGTGAAGCCAGGTAAAAATCTGCTTTGCCCGGAATTTCGGTTCGCCGGCTTCTGCCAGCCAGTCCGACAATTCCCCGAAGGACAGGGATAAAATATCCGTTTTGGTCACTGTATCACCTCGCTCGCTTCAGCTTTGCCATGAAAAACCCGTCACTGCCAAGGCAGCCCGGATGCAGCGTCACCTTCCAATTGCCAAAGGGCTCCCCCAGTGTTTCCAGAAAGGAGACTCCCTCAAATTCCGGATGCTGCTGCAAAAATCCGTCCACCACCCCATCGTTCTCCGCCCGGGACAGGGTACAGGTGGAATACACCAGATACCCACCTGGCTTTACATAGTGAGCAGCGTTTTCCAGAATCTTCGCCTGCACCGGAGGAAGTCCGGTAAAGGCCGCCGGATCCTTATACTTGATCTCCGGCTTTCGACGGATCACCCCAAGCCCGGAACAGGGCACATCGCACAGCACCCGATCCGCCTGGGGCAGCTCCGGGTTATGTAGGGATGCATCCCCCGTCCGGGCATGCACGCACTGCAAATGCAGCCGTTGTGCCCCCTGGGCGATCAGCTTCACCCGGTTGGTATGCAGATCAAAGGCATACAGCTGCCCCCGATCCTCCATCAACTCCGCCAGGGTAAAACTCTTTCCTCCAGGTGCTGCGCAAAGATCCAGCACCGTATCACCAAGCTGGGGATCCAGCGCCAGACAGCATAGCTGGGATGCCAGATCCTGCACATGAAACATGCCCTGGGCAAAGGCATCCGTCCGGGTCACATCGCCCCCCTGCACCCTGTAGCAGTCCGGCAGAAGAGGATGCTTCTCCACAGAGATCTCCCCCATGGCACGGAGGAAGGCAGACGCATCCCCTGCCAGAGGGTTCCGCCGCAGGGTCACCGGGGGACGCCCCAGTGCATCCGTCAGCAGAGCGTCCATCACCGATTCCCCGTATTCAGAGGAAAGCTGTTTTATGAGCCAATCCGGCGCACAGTACTGCACCTGACGACGGAGCGCAGGATCCTTTGGCACCGGAATCTGCTTTCCGTCCCGGACAAAGCCCCGGAGCACCGCATTTACAAAGCCGGATGCGCTGGTATACCGAAGCTTTTTGCATGCGTTTACACACTCATTCACTGCCGCATTGTCCGGGATCCGCATATGCGCCAACTGATAAACACCGCAGCGCAGCAGATTCCGCACGGTGGGATCTAGCTTTTCCGGGGGCTTTTTGCTGTACCGGGACAGCACATAGTCTAACTCCGGCAGCCGCTCGATCACTCCGTAATACAGGGCAGACACCCGGCTTTTCTGCTGGGGGTTCAGATCCGAATCCCGCAGTGCCCGATCCAGGGCAATGTTGGAATAGCCCTGTGCTCCGAAGGTCTTGTCCAGAAGCCGAACGCAGAATACAAGTTCAGCGCCCATCAGTCACGATTCCCCCGGATGGCGATCAAACGCAGCAGGTTCAGCAGTGCGGTTGCCAGGGCTGCCACATAAGTCAGCGCCGCCGCAGTCAGCACCTTGCCGGACTGTGATACCTCATTGCTGTCCAGAATATGACTGGATCCCAGGGTGTTCAGGGCACGGCGGCTTGCGTTGAATTCCACCGGCAGAGTCACCAGTTGGAACAGTACCACCAGAGAGAACAGCAGGATACCCAGATCTATCAATGGAAGTGCCTGAAAAATCACACCCAGCACCACCAGAGGATAGGACAGGGTAGAGCCGATCTGGGTGGCAGGAATGATGGCAGCACGGAGTCGCATGGGTGCATACTCCTGGGCATACTGGATGGCATGTCCCACCTCATGGGCGGCAACCCCCACCGCTGCAACGGAGGTGTTGTTATACACCCCATCCGACAGGCGCACCACATTGGTTCGAGGGTCAAAATGATCCGTCAGTTCGCCGCTGACCGATTCGATGCGGACGTGATACAATCCGTTCTGATCCAGGATCTGCCGGGCAGCCATAGCCCCGGTGATCCCCCGGGAATTGTGGATCTTCTTATACTTACTATAAGTGGATTTCACATTCCACTGTGCAAGCAGCGCAATGAGAAAACCAATCAGCACAAAGCCGTATCCATAATACATAAAGGGCATATCAAAGAACCTCCGTTTCGAATTTCATCCCATTTTCGATGGAATTCCCCCGCAAAAAATCCTCTGTCTTCAGCCGCTTGCCCCCCTCGGCCTGCAGCTCCAGGATCCGGATGCAATGTCCGTCTCCGCATGCGATGGTCAGATCTTTGGCGTCTACAATGGTGCCTGCCAGCGCCGGATCTACTGTCCGCTCGGACAAGGCTGACCGTAATAGTTTATGCCGCTTGCCCCCAAGAAATGCAAAACCGGTAATACCCCGGATCAGATTGTGAATCTCCCGGGCAGACTTTGTAAAATCGATCCGGCTCATATCCTTGCGGATCATGGAAGCGTAGCAGGACAAAGCGTCATCCTGGGGCACCGGCGTCAGAGTTCCCTGACAGATGCCTGCTACTGTTTCCAGCAGCACCTTTGCCCCAAGCTCCGACAGCCGGTCATGGAGCTGACCGCTGGTTTCCTCCTCCCCGATGGACAGGGATTCCGCCAGCAGCATGTCCCCCGTATCCAGCCCCTGCGCCATCTGCATGGAGGTAACGCCGGTTTCCGTTTCTCCGTTGAGGATACACCACTGAATGGGGGCGGCTCCCCGATATTTCGGAAGCAGAGATGCATGGATATTCACACAGCCAAACGCCGGAAGCTCCAGCACCTCCACCGGCAGGATCTGCCCGTAAGCCACCACCACGATCAGATCCGGTTGCAGTGCCTGTAACGTCTCCAGCGCCCGTGCCGCATCCTCCCCCTTCCGCAGGGACAGGGGTTGGTACACGGGAATGCCGTACGCCTGGGCAGCTGCCTTCACCGGGGTGGGAATCAGCTTATAGCCCCGCCCCTTGGGCTTGTCCGGCTGGGTGAATACCGCCTGTACCCGGTGTCCGCTTTTTGCCAGAGCATGCAGGCAGGGCACGGAAAAATCCGGCGTTCCCATAAACACAATATTCAGCTTGTCCCTCATTCCGGTTCCTCCTGTCACGTTCTGATTTATGCGTCTTCCATCTGTACGAATTCATCCACCAGACGGGTAAACAACAATCCGTCCAGATGATCCGTTTCGTGGCATGCACACCGGCACCCCAGCTCCTTCAGATCCATGGTAAATTCCTTCCCATGCCGGTCATAGGCACGGAGCCTGCACTTGTTGGGTCTTGTTACATATCCCCACTGGTTGGGGCAGGACAGACAGCCCTCCACGTCCCGCTGCTTGCCGCTTTCCTTCAGGATCACCGGGTTCACAGCCTCTACCCTGCCGTCTCCCACGTCCATTACGAATACACGCTTGAGGATGCCCACCTGGGGCGCAGCCAGTCCCAGACCCTTTGCCTTTTCCAGGGTCTCGAACATATCATCGATCAGCTGTCCCAGCTTGTCGTCAAATTCCTCCACCGTGCGGCAGGGCTTGCTTAAAATCGGATCCTCACTTGTTACAATGTTGCGAATAGCCATTACGTTCTCCTTCCTTATACGCCGATGTCTCCGTTCATATCGGCGAATACCCGGACACGGGCAAATTCCTTATAAGAGCCGGTGCTGCACAGCAGCTGCCGGATGAACTGCCGGAATGCGGCGTTGTTCTTGCATTTTAAAATGATCCGGTACCGGTATTTGCCGTTCAGCTTTCCATAGGTACACCGGACAGGCCCCAGCACCCGCAGGGGCATGGAAATATGTTCGGCGGCGATCTTGTCCCGCATCATCCGGAGCATGGTATCCGCCGCAAGCTGCACCTGCTTTTCCAACTCGGAGGACAGACCAATCACGCAGATATCACAGATGGGCGGAAACATCAACGCCTTCCGCAGGGCGATCTCCTCCCGGTAGAATGCCCCGTAATCCTGCTTTGCCGCCAGATTCAATACATAATGATCCGGCAGAAAGCTTTGCAGAATGGCTCTCCCCTGCTTGCCGCCCCGCCCGCCTCTGCCCACCACCTGGGTGATGAGGGAGAAGGTACGCTCATAGCTGCGGAAATCCCCGGCAAACAGTGCCTTGTCAATGGACAGCACCCCGACCAGAGTCACGTTGGGGAAATCCAGTCCCTTGCCGATCATCTGGGTGCCCACCATGATATCGTACTCCCCCCTGCCGAAGGCACGGAATTTCTCCTCGTATGCCATCCGGGAAAAGGTGGTGTCCGCATCCATCCGCAGGATCCGGGCACCGGGCACGATCTCCCCCAGGGCTTCCTCCAGCTTCTGGGTGCCAAAGCCCATCTGCTTCAGATGGGTACTTTTGCAGTTGGGACATTCCTGCACCGGAGGGGCGCAATAGCCGCAGTAGTGACACATAAGGCTGTCGTTTGCCCGGTGATAGGTCAGAGGCACGCTGCAATTGGGGCATTCCACCGGAGTATTGCAGTCGCAGCATGCAATGATGGTGTGATACCCACGCCGATTCAGCAACAGCAGGCTCTGCTCCCCGGCAGCCAGATTCTGCTGTAACTGCTGGGTGAGCAGATTGCTGAATTCACTGCCGTTGCCCTGTGCCCGTTCCTGGTTCATGTCCACAATGTCCACCGTGGGCAGCACTGCATTGCCGTATCGCTCCGGCATTTCCAGCAGCTGATACAGCCCCCGCTGGGCGTAATAGTAGCTTTCCAGGGAAGGGGTGGCGGACGCCAGCAACACGGATGCCCCATGGGTTCTGCACCGATGCTTTGCCACATCCGCTGCATGATACCGGGGGGCATTGTCGGATTTGTAGGAGCGCTCCCCTTCCTCATCCAGGATAATCAGCCCCATATCCGACAAAGGGGCGAATACGGCGCTCCGGGTACCGATCACGATCCGTGCCTCCCCCCGACGGATCCGCTTGTATTCGTCCATCCGCTGCCCCAGGGACAGATTGCTGTGGATCACTGCCACCCCATCCCCGAACAACTGCTGGAACCGGGACACGATCTGGGGCGTCAAAGCTATCTCCGGGATCAGTAGCATAGCCTGCCGCCCCAGGGACAGGGTGTGGGCAATGAGGGCTTCAAACACAGAGGTCTTGCCACTGCCGGTGACCCCATGCAGCAGGAATACCTTGGGGATCCTGCTGTGGATCTGGGCTGCCACCGTATCATACACCTTTTGTTGCTGGTCACTGAGCCGGATCTGGGACGGATCCCGCCGCTGCTCCGATCCACTTTGCACCGGACGGAGCTGCTCCATATCGTACTGCTCCACCAGTCCATGCTTCAGCAGGGTCTTCACCACTGCCGGAGTCACACCGCACAGATAGCATGCCTCCCGGACGGCAACCGGGCCGTTTTCCTCCAGCAGTGCCAGCACCTGCCGCTGCTTGGGGGTGGGCTGATGCCGGTTCTGCCCTGTAAGGTATGCGTCCGACAGGCGGATCATCTGGATGTACTTATCCCCCACCGCCTGGGCTAGCCGATCGGTTTGCTGAATACAGCCCTTTTGCAAAAGACTGTGGATCAGCTCCTGCTTATCCGGATTGACGGACACATCCAGCATGGCATCCAGCTCCCGCCGGGATTTTGCCATCCGCAGGAACCGGAGCAGATGCGCTTCCTCCTCCGTCAGGGGCACATCCGGCACCTGATCGGACAGGGAGAAATGCTCCTCCACCCGCAGGTTCATGCCGGAGGGCAGCAGACACCGGACTGCGTCATAATAGGTACAGAAGGTCTGCTCGTGCAGCCAGTCGGAAAGCTCCAGCATTTCCCCGTTCAGCACCGGCTCCGGATCCGGCACAGCCAGCAGGGGCTTGAGCTTGGGATCTGCCGGAATCTCATGCCGCACCAGGATCATGCCGATCCGCTTCCGGTTGCCTCTGCCGAAGGGCACCAGCACCCGGCAGCCCGGCTGTGCGGACTGTTCCAGGTAAGCAGGAACCAGATAGTCAAACAGCCGGTCAAAGGAAAAGGCGGTGCCGCTGACCGCAACCGCAGCCGCCTGCACCAAGGGCTGTTCCACGCCCTATTCCTCCAGGGACTCCGGCTCTACGATCTTGTACTTGCCGCTGGCGATCTCCTCCACTGCGGTCTTGACGGGCTTTTCCTCCAGGGTCATGCCCTGCTCGTACAGTTCGTCTGCAATGGCTCTTGCACGCTTCGCAACCCCGATCACCAGGGAGTATGCGCTTTCGTTTTTGGTAATAATCTGTGAAATTGCCGGTCTAAGCATGATTCAACACCTCATCTATCTTGTTTCCGTTTTTCGTTCTCAGTTTTTCTGCCCGTACCACCGTGCGGAAGTCCTGGATGGCTTTTTCCAGTTCCCCGTTGACAATGATATAATCGTACCGGTCTGCATAGGAAAGCTCCCGGGCTGCCTGTGACACCCGTTCCTCGATCACTTCCGCTGCCTCCGTACCCCGCTTGTTGAGCCGGCGGCGCAGTTCCTCCACCGAGGGGGGCGCAATGAACAGGAACACCGCATCCGGACAAAGGGCCCGCACCTTCATAGCGCCCTCTACCTCGATCTCCAGGATCACGTCCCTGCCGGCATCCCGCATCTGCTCCACCTCTTTTTTCGGTGTGCCGTAGTAGTTACCGCAGTACTGGGCGTATTCCAGCATGCCTCCCTGGGCGATACGCTGTTCAAATTCTTCTTTTGTGATGAAATGGTAGTTCACTCCGTCCTGCTCTCCCTCACGGGGTGCCCGTGTGGTGGCGGAAATGGAGTAGTAGAAGCTGTCATCCTTCAGGATTTCCCCGAGAATGGTACCCTTGCCGCATCCCGAAGGTGCGGACACTACCAGCAGCAGTCCCTTATTCTTCATCCTGTGCCTGTTCCTCCTCATTATCATTGAGCCGTGCCGCAACGGTTTCCGGCTGCACAGCGGACAGGATCACATGGTCGCTGTCCATGACGATCACCGCCCGGGTTCTTCTGCCGTAGGTGGCATCGATCAGCCTGCCCTGCTCCCGGGCATCCTGTACGATCCGCTTGATGGGGGCGGACTCCGGGCTGACAATGGCGATCAGCCGTGCGCTGGAAACCATGTTGCCAAAGCCGATGTTGATCAGCTGCATTGTATCCGCTCCTGTCTATTCAATATTCTGGATCTGTTCCCGGATCTTCTCGATCTCGGATTTCAGATTCACCACCGTCTGGGTGATGGTCAGCTCCTGCGCCTTGGAACCGATGGTATTGACCTCCCGGTTCATTTCCTGGATCAGAAAGTCCAGCTTTCTGCCAACAGGCTCCTCATCCTCCAGCAAGGCATGGAACTGCTGGATATGACTGCGGAGCCGGACAGTTTCCTCGTCCACTGCAACCTTTTCGGAAAAGACCGCAGCCTCCGTCAGAATGCGCTGCTGGTCAAAGCCATTGCTGCCCAGCAGCTCCTCCAGCTTGGCATACAGCCGGTTCCGGTATTGCTCCGTCATCCGGGGGGAGGCTTCCTCCACTACAGCTACCATGCCGCTGATGGCGTCCAGCTTGCTCTTGATGTCCGCTTTCAGTCGTGCGCCCTCTGCTTCCCGCATGGTAACAAAGCGATCCAGAGCGGCGGATGCCACCTGCCTGATTTCCTCCCAGACCGCTTCCTCATTCTCTACTGCCTTCTGTACAATAAAAATCTCCGGGAACCGGATCAGATCCGTCAGCTTCAGATCATCCTGCAGATGCAATGTTTCGTTTGCATCCCGCAGCGCCTGCAAATAGCCCTGAGCGGTGCCCATGTTCACCTGGATTTTGGCATCGCTGCCGTCGATCCGGTTGATGGTCACGCAGACCTCCGTCTTGCCTCGGGCGACCCTGCCCTGCAGCAGGGACTTGAGCTTTTCGTCCAGATACATATATGCACGGGGCACCCGGGACGAGAATTCAAAATACCGGTGATTCACCGCCCGGATCTCCACCAGGATCTCCTTTCCGTCCAGGATCTGCTGCGCCCTGCCGTAGCCTGTCATACTCCTGAGCATGTCGTTCCTCCCATCGGTCAGTGTCGGAGCATCCACCCTCAAAAGGGCGCACTCCGCCTATCTTATAAATTATACCACGCTCGCCGGGGAAAAGCAAGTCATATCCGAAATAAATGGCACTTATACACAAAAACAGCGGACCGACCGGAGCATTCTCCGGCAGGATCCGCTGCTGTGCGTAGTAACTGGGAATCATTAATCTGCAAACATGGGTGTAGACAGATACCGCTCACCGGTATCCGGCAGCAGGGCAACGATCACCTTGCCCTTGTTTTCCGGCCGCTGTGCCAGCTGGGTAGCGGCAAATACCGCTGCGCCGGAGGAAATGCCCACCAGAATGCCGTCCTCATGGGCAATGGCTCTGCCAGTGGCAAATGCGTCCTCATTCTCCACGGGGATGATCTCATCGTAGATCTTGGTGTTCAGCGTCTCCGGCACGAAGCCTGCGCCGATGCCCTGGATCTTGTGGGGGCCTGCTGTGCCCTTGGACAGCACCGGAGAACCTGCCGGCTCCACCGCAACCACCTTTACATCGGGGTTCTGGGACTTCAGGTAAGCGCCCACGCCGCTGAGGGTGCCACCGGTGCCAACGCCGGCTACAAAAATATCCACTTTCCCGTCGGTGTCATTCCAGATCTCTGGGCCGGTTGTGGCAAGATGGGCTGCCGGATTTGCCGGATTGGTAAACTGACTGGGAATAAAGCTGTTGGGTGTCTGGGCAGCCAGTTCCTGCGCCTTTTCAATGGCGCCCTTCATGCCCTTTGCCCCATCCGTCAGCACCAGCTGTGCCCCGTATGCCTTCAGCAGGTTCCGGCGCTCCACGCTCATGGTTTCCGGCATGGTAAGAATGGTCTTGTAGCCTCTGGAGGCTGCCACGGAGGCAAGCCCGATGCCCGTATTGCCGCTGGTAGGCTCGATGATGACGGAATCCGGTTTCAGCAGTCCCTTTGCCTCTGCGTCATCCAGCATGGCCTTGGCAATTCTGTCCTTGACGCTGCCTGCGGGGTTGAAGAATTCCACCTTTGCCAACACGGTAGCCTCCAGCTTCCGGTTGGCGGAATAATTCTTCAGCTTTACCAGGGGGGTGGAACCGATCAGATCTGTGATTTGCTCATACACTTTCATAATAGATACTCCCTTTCAGATTTGTGCAGGCTTTTTCTCATAAACCATATAAACATACCTGCTTTATGGGTATATTATAGCACGGTGGTTCCGCCTTGTCAATCCCTTTTGAAAAAAATTTTCCGGATCCATTCTGCTGCATGTTTTCACTGGACGTCTCACATACTGAATGCGCATACCTTGACAATTCCACGACGCTCTGCTATAATATAGTAAACCTATTAGAATGATAGGATTCAGCCCAACCGGGCACGGGAGTGAAGAACATTGACAATACACCAGATGCAGGAGGAGATCCTGCGGCTCAAACAGGAACAGGACGTATGCATTCTTGCCCACAGCTACCAGGCACGGGAGATTTTAGAGATCGCCGACTTTACCGGAGATTCCTTTCAGCTAAGCCTGAAAGCAGCAAGCGCCCCCCAGTCCAGAATGCTGCTGTGCGGCGTCCGGTTTATGGCGGAAACGGTAAAGATCCTGTCCCCGAAAAAGCAGGTGCTGCTTGCCAACGGAGCGGCGGGATGTCCCATGGCGGAGCAGATGGACAAGGCACTGATCCGGCAGGTCAAGGAACGGTATCCGGATTACACCGTAGTGGCATACATCAACACCACAGCGGAGCTGAAAACCCTCTGCGATGTGTGCGTCACCTCCTCCTCGGCGGTGGATATCTGCCGGAAGCTGCCGGACAAGCGCATCCTCTTTATCCCGGACTGCAACCTGGGAGACTATGTGGCAAAGCAGGTGCCGGACAAGGAATTCAAGCTGCTCAGCGGCGGCTGTCCCATTCACGCCAGGGTGAATGCAGCGGATGTGCAGCGTGCCCGCAGGGAGCATCCGGGTGCAGCCGTACTGGTGCATCCGGAATGCATACCGGAGGTGCTGGAGCAGGCGGACTTTATCGGCTCCACCTCCGCCATCATGCAGCATGCAGCCCAGTCGGCAGAATCCTCCTTCATCATCGGCACGGAGGTCAGCATCGTGGAGCATCTGTCCTATCAGTGTCCGGACAAGCGGTTCTACCCCCTGTCCAAGAATCTGATCTGCCCCAATATGAAGCTGACCAGTCTGCCGGATGTATACCAGGCGTTACAGGGCGGCGGGGAGGAGATCCATCTGGACAAGGAGACCCTCTGTAAAGCTCGTGCGTGCATCGACCGGATGCTGGAGCTTGGATAAACAAACACCCCTGGATGATAGGCAGATACGCATAAAGAAATTCCCCAAGAACTGTTATGAAAGACCTATACAGCGGGCTATGAAAAATAACAGGCAGAACCTCTATCATGGCGTTCTGCCTGTTCTTTCATTATGATATTTCTTCATATGACGAGGAGTACTGCTTGGCTTATTTATCACCTATCCAATTTGCTCTTTTTCTCTTTCCCAGATAAGCAATGATCGCACCACCCATATTGACCAGCAGAATTGTTGCAACCCACGAAAGCGGAAATGCGTGGTACAGCATCGGAAGCGATGGATACGCCCGGAACGCTGTGCAGATCCAGAGGGTACGAAATGCACAGGTACCGATCATCGTGCTGACAGCCGGGCAGATGGCATGTCCACTGCCGCGCAGGACACCTGCCGGAATTTCGTACAGATTACAAATTGGCTCAAACAGCAAAATACACAGGATCCGTATCCCGGCAGTTTCGATTACTGCCGCATCCGTTGAAAAGAAACCGGAAACAGTGTTACGGAACAGGACTATGGAGAAAATCGGAATAGAACTGCAAACGGCGGACAGCAGCAGGCTGCACCAAAGAATGGTTCTGCACCGTGCATATTGTTTCGCTGCATAGTTCTGGCTGGTAAAGGTGGTCGCCGTCTGACCAAACGCCGTGATAATGTAGTAAGTAACGTATTCAAAATTCATAGCGATGGTGCTTCCGGCAATCGCCGTTGCCCCAAAGCGGTTCACCGATGCCTGCACAAAAATGTTTGCCAGACAGAATACTGCCCCCTGCACAGCCAACGGAATCCCCGTTTTTAAAATTTCACCTATAAAGTGAAGTAAACCATGCGACTTCTGGAAACGCAAGTGGAACTGTCCATCTTTTTTCAAACGAATCAGCACAAGGAATGCCGAAAGACCATTGGAAACGTCCGTCGCCAAAGCAACGCCGGATACCCCCATATGAAACACGATCACAAAAAACAGATTCAATCCTATATTGGCAGCACCGGACACCACAAGAGCCAGAAAGGGATAGCGACTGTCTCCCCGTGCCCGCAGAATGGCAGAACCAAAGTCGTAAAGCAGTAAAAAGGGGTATCCCAGCAGATAAATACGCAAATAAAGCTTGGCAGAATGGAAAATGTGCTCCGGCGTCCGGATCAGACGCAGCAGCGGCGCTGCAACTGCCTGTCCGAAAAACAATCCTGCGAGCCAGAACAGGATCGACAGAAGCACCGCCGTCTGGACAGCCATCGGGATATGCTGCGACTCCTTGCACCCGATCAGATTGGCGATCAGGACATTCACCCCGATGGACAGGCCGGAGGAAACCGTAACGATCAGCGCAATGGTTTCTGTATTCGTCCCCACTGCGGCCAGGGCATTGGCATTGCTGAAATGCCCGACAACGGCTGTATCTGCTGCATTAAATAACTGCTGCACAATGCTGCTCAGTGCAATCGGCAGCGTAAAGAGCAGCAGCTTCTTTAACAACTTGCCGTACAGCATATCCACATCTGTAGTTCTCAACTTCTCTCAACTTCATCCTCTTTCCTCCCAAAAGGTTCTTGAAATATTATACAGGATGCGGTACAATATACAAAGCGAATATTATCGATACTATAAATCGGGAAATGGGATAGATGATATGGAGAACCCTCTGCTGAAATACCTTGCTTTTGTCAAGACTGTAGAAAAAGGAAGTTTTACCCGTGCTGCCCACGAACTTGATTATGTCCAGTCTTCCATCAGTAAAATGGTTGCCGATCTGGAAAAAGAATGGGGCATGACTTTGCTGGAGCGTGGCAAAAACAGTGTATGCCTGACCTCCGCCGGAAAACAGGTCATGCCGTTTTTACGGAATCTTCTGAACGACTATTGCGAGCTGGAAGGTCAAATCTGCCGGATGAATGGGATAGAGACCGGTGTTGTCCGCATCGGGACTTTTTCCAGTGTGTCCATCAACTGGCTGCCTAATATTTTTGCCAGGCTGCAAAAAGACTTTCCCGGTATCGAATACGAAATACTGCTGGGCGATTATGACGAGGTGGAAAGATGGATTCAAGAAGGCCGGGTGGACTGCGGCTTCTTGCGGCTTCCCACCCATTCAAAATTCAATACGGTTTTGCTGAAACAAGACGAATATAAAGTTGTTCTGCCGGCAGGACACACACTCGCAGAAAAGGAAACCATCCGGGCAGAAGATTTGAATGGTCTGCCCTTTCTCCTGCTGGAACACAGCGGAAAGACCGAGGTTTCCGATTTACTGGAGAGTTATCATATCCAGCCGGACATCCGCTTTACAACCTGGGAGGACTTTGCCATCATGGCGATGGTGGAGAAAGGACTTGGCATCAGCGTCCTACCGGATATGATCCTACAGCGAATCCCCTACAAAATTGAAGTCCGTTCTATGCAGGAACCGTATTATCGGTGCATTGGACTGGCAATGAAGGATCGAAAGCATATTACACCCGCTGTTCAAAAATTTCTGGAATACTTGCGGTTTCGGGAATGTACGCAATAAATGATACTATAACCTTACACAGAATCAACGGGAGGTGCATCACATGTATTTTGCATACGGTGAAAGAGAGATTTCCTACCTGCGGCAAAAGGATCGGCGGCTTTGCGAGGTCATTGACCGGATCGGGCATATTGATCGGGAGGTCGATACGGATCTGTTCTCCTCTGTGATCCACCACATAATTGGACAGCAGATCTCCACAAAGGCCCAGGCGACCATCTGGCTGCGGATGCAGGAAGCGCTGGGCAAGGTGAATGCGGAAACCATTCTCTCTGCCGGTGCTCCAAAGCTGCAATCCTTGGGCATGACGTTCCGCAAGGCAGAGTATATCACGGATTTTGCTCAAAAAGTTTGCAGCGGTGCCTGCAACCTGGAGGCTGTGTGGCACATGACGGATGCGGACGCAATCCGGGCGCTGTGTACCCTCAAGGGCATTGGCGTCTGGACGGCGGAGATGATCCTGCTGTTTTGCATGCAGCGCCCTGATATTTTCAGCTTCGATGACCTGGCAATCCAGCGCGGATTGCGCATGGTTTATCACCACAGAAACATTGACCGGAAGCTGTTTGAAAAATACCGTCGCCGATTCACGCCCTATTGCAGTGTCGCAAGCTTATATTTATGGGCAGCAGCAGGCGGTGCTATCCCGGAACTGCGGGATTACAAGCCAAAAAATAAAGGCGCATAGCCCATGCAGAAAAAGAATTCCGACCTTTTGGAGGGAAACAATGACTTTTATTCAACCATATGATTCACCACTGGGCGACATTTTGCTGGCAGCGGACGAAACAGGACTGACCGGTCTGTGGTTTGAGGGCGAAAAATATTTTGCCAACAATTTGCCCCAGAAACATATCCGGCAGGAAACACCAATCCTTTCGGAAACCAAACGCTGGCTGGATATTTACTTCACCGGCAAAGAACCCGATTTCATGCCGCCCCTGCATCCCATCGGTTCCTCCTTCCGGCAGGCTGTTTGGAGCATTCTTTTGCAAATTCCCTATGGGCAAACCGTGACCTATGGCGAAATCGCTCAGCAGCTTGCAAGGCAACAGGGAATAGCCCGCATGTCCGCCCAGGCAGTGGGCGGCGCTGTGGGACACAATGAGATCTCCATTCTCATCCCCTGCCACCGGGTAGTAGGAACCAACGGCAGTCTGACCGGATACGCCGGGGGCATCCATAAGAAAATCCGGCTGCTGGAACTGGAGCATACGGACACGAGCCGCTTTTTTGTTCCGAAAAGGGAACGGCGCTGTGATGGCATCTAAGAGCGGGATGCAGGTGATCCGGCGCAAAGCCTATGAGGCATTACCAGGGATCATGTTTCATGCTCCAGCTCCCTGCGCTTTGCCCGTCTTACCCGGTTGATATGCCGTTCAAAGTCCCCATTGTTGATCAGCTCCGTCAGAACTAGCTGGTCAAATGTGGGCACCGTACAGGAATAAAAACCCAGTCTATCCTGGAACTGATTAACAAGCTGTTTTGGGAGCACCATATACCCGATTCGCATGGAGGGAGAGATGGTTCGGGAAAAGGTGTTCAGATAAATCACGTTGTCAAAATCGGACAACACAAATAAGGTTTCCATGGGTTGGGAGGATACAGAAAACTCCGAGCCATAATCCGACTCGACAATGAATCTTTCCCCATATCCGGACCAGCGTATGTACTCATACCGCTTAGAGGCGGTGGCAGTCACGCCAGTGGGAAAGCTCCGATAAGGCGTGGTATGCAGCACATCCGCCCGGGTGGCAGCCAGAGCGCCGCTGTCAATGCCATCCGCAGAAAGGGGCAGCAGCTCATAGTCCACATCCGCCGCCCGGTAGATCTGCTCGATCTTGTCATAGGAGGGGGATTCGATACCGTATACCCGGCTTCTGCCCAGCAGCTCCACGATCAGACGGTACAGATATTCTGCACCGGAACCAATGACAATTTGCCCGATTTCCACCTGAATGCCCCGATTCCGTGCCAGATACTGCCGGATGGCACTGCGTAGCTGTATGCCTCCGGCGTTGGGTGACTTCTCCAGAATCGTTTCTCCGTAATCTGTCAGAACCTTCCGCATGGTTTTGCTCAATATGGATATAGAAAAGGTCGGATAAGAAGATGTATCCAGTTTTTTATGGAAAACTGGTACAGGCTCCGCAGTGGATCCGGCAAAGCCATCCGAAGGCTGAAAGATCACGAAATAGCCGCTCCGTTCCCGTGCCTCCGCATACCCTTCATCGCACAACAGTCCGTATGCATGCTCAATGGTAATGGTGCTGATACCCAGTTCCTCCGCCAGCATCCGCTTGGAGGGCAGTCGGCTGTTGTATGGGTACACCTGGTTTATGATATCGTTCCGGATCAGCTTATACAGCTGTAAGTACACCGGTCGGTTCTCTTTTTGAATCACATATTTCATCTGGCTATATTATTTTCTCCGTTTCTGACTATTGTATATCATCAGAAATCATTATACACTAGTAACATCAAATTTGCAAGGAGGAATTTCAAATGCAAGCAACATCCACAAAAAAGAGAACCGCCTTATGGCTATGTGTAACTGCCCTGTTCATGGCGCTGAACGTGGTGATGAGTTCCTTTGGCGTACCCGTTCCCGGAGGCCATCTGTATATGAATGACATCATCATCTGCACTGCCGCCATGCTTCTGGATCCGCTGGCAGCATTCATGGTGGGAGGCGTAGGCGCCTTTCTGGGGGATCTGTTCTTCTACCCCACTCCCATGTTCGTTTCGCTGGCAACCCATGGGCTTCAAGCCATTGTCATTTCCGTATGCTCCCACTACATACTGAAAAAGCACCCGGTACTGGCATCCGGCATCGGTGTCACCATCGGTGCAGTGATCATGGTGGTGGGCTACTCCCTGGGTCGTGCCTTTATTTACAGCACACCGGAATACGCTCTGCTGAAGCTGCCCTATCAGATTTTACAGGCTGTGGTGGGCGCTGTGGTCGGCATGATCCTGTACTGGAAGTGCGGCATCCGGAAGCTCTGGAGCTCCAAGCTGATGCCCCAGAAAACCTGTCCGGAGCGATAACCTGACAATCTCTCATACTTTCTTTCATAAAACCAGCTCCACCGGAGGATCCGATGGAGCTGGTTTCTGTCATATGATCAAGCAAGATTCAAAAGTTCCCGTTTTAACAGGCAAAGATCCATTGCATTCAGCTTGCCATCCGGGCACAGATCCCCTGCCTTCCAGTCAGCGAGGGAAGCATCCGGCGTGTGCAGCAGCCATTTCTGCAATGCGATTACATCTGCTACTGTGCATGCACCATCCTGGTTCACATCCCCCCGAACGGGTTGGTCAGCACCAGCGGGTACGATCCAGGCGTTGTCGTCTACGATCAGACAAAGCATGGTGATGGTGTCGCCAAAGTACACATCCTCCCCGTAATCCAGGATCATACTGCGGAGGCTGTCATGCCAAGTATCATACCCGCCGCAGGCTGCTGCCACCAGGAAGGGAGCATCAAAGCAAAGGTCATTCCAGTCGGAAACCGCCTCCCCTGCCGGAGTATAGCCTGCCATGATCTGCGCCGGATCGCCGCCGGTTTTCCGGGTAATAAATCCATTGAGGGCATTGGCGAACTTCAGCGCATCCGCATTTCCATTCACCAGATAATCCATGCTGATCCGCCAGGGCGTCCGGCATGCATTGTAATAAAAATTGCCGTCATGCTCGCTTTCCAGCAAATTTGCTGAAGCCGGCACAAATTTTCCGTTGCTGTCCTTGACAATGAAATCCGGCAAAATGCCCGTACCGTAGGTGTCCACCATCTGGTTGATGATCCGGTAGGTGCTCTCATACAGGGTTGTCCAGCGCGTATCCCCGGAAGCCTCCGCAAACACCGGCATGTACTGAACGATAAAATCCGAGGAACGGGTGGCTGCGTAGTAGGTATCCCCTTCCCTGGTGTTGTGCGCCCAGTCTCCCAGCTGTAACACCCAGTCGGTCTGATTTACCTCATAGGTCATAATGTCGTTCATCACAGCCAGCGCCGCCTGCTTGTAGTTGATGGCGCCGTCACTGCCCCACACCGTATCCGCCATCAGCAGCGCATAGGCAATATCCAGATCCCCGTCCGTTGCGGAATCCGCACCGGCGCTGTTTTGAATGGCGGATCCGTTGTCCGTCTGCTGCCACGCCATCAGATTCGGGCCGATGCCGCTGGGATGCGCCTTGTAATAACGGTACATGCCGTCGAAAATATCCTTCGCCTGGCCGTCATGCTCCGCCATGGACGCAGCAATGAGCATGCCATAGCCGTGGGCTTCGGAAACGGTCACCGCCACCTCTGCGCCGGCTTCTGCGTAGGTTTTCTCCCCGTAGAATACATAATACTGGGGATCTCCCGTCACATAGGGATCCTGCGCCAGATATTTTTCCTTCCAGTATGAATAAAATTGAACCGTTTCCTCTGAAAGTGCTCCCGTTTGCATTTCTTTCACCTCTGCCGCCGTCAAAACTGGTGCAGCATTTGCCATCATAACGGCTCCCGCAGCCATAACAACCGCAGTCTTTCTGCGAAGTTTCATAAAATCCCTCCACTCTATCCTGCTGGATTTGTTGCATTATACCATAATTCTAACGGGCTGTCAAGAAGCAAAGCAACACTGCACAGAGATTGTGCGGTGTTGTCTTAGGAAAGCTCCAAACTAATCCATTCAACCTCCTTGGAACATTTTTTACAACAAACATTTATGGCTATCCAGTCAAAAGCGTCAACATAATCATCTGGAGAAAACTTATCAGGATATTCATTCACACATTCTTCAATGAATTGTTCCTTATCTTCTATTTCAATATTAAGAGAAATTGAAAAAATAGTTGAACCGCACTTATGGCAAATATAATCTGTAAGGTCACTGTCCAGTGCTGTTTTCAAGTCACCGCATACCAGTCCATTGTATCCTTGTGTTGCTTCATCAAATATCAGGTGTTTCTTACGGCAGTTATTACATATAGCTACAACCTTTAGACCATCTTGTTCACTATAACTCATTGATGGATCATATTGGCGGTTTTCATTGTGCAAGATTGTAAAATATTCGCAGCCGCAATCACAGACAATACTTCCACTCAAATTGGTTGCGTTTGTTTCATGTTCGTTCACTCGAAAAATCGTTTTTAAGTGTGTTGGAATAGGATCATTCATATGATTCCTCCTGCATCTATATGACACAAGCAAGCCGAACGCTCACTCTCACTTTTGCATTATACCACAGCGCCCTGAAAAATGCAATTTTGTACTGTGTAGTGCAAAACATACATAAAGCAACACTGCACAGAGATTGTGCGGTGTTGTCTTAAATTATGAAAGCTCGGCTTCCGCAACCGGGGGCTCCGGCGTGATCTCGCCCAGGGACATCTCATAATCCAGCGCTGCCCGATGGAACAGATACATAGCCTGCACCAGATGCTTCAATTCCGGGTCTGTGTTTTCAGCCCCCAGCACGGAACGCAGGTAATACAGAGGACTGTAGCTGAGAGACCATTTCGATCCGGACGACTGCTGGAATCCTGTTTGCTCAGTCACTGACACGCTTACCGGAATCCGGAACCTGTTCACCGAGATCCCGGCGGTATCTATATAATAATAGTTCCCCTTACTGCCGGTAAATGCATACTGGCTCACATCAAACCCCGGCTCCACCCGGAAATAGTGCCGCAGCACCGTGTTGGATTCCAGCAGCAGTGTAGTGCCGTAATAGGTGATCCCTTCCGGCAGAGTACCGGAAGAACCGGGCATCAGCTCCGACAGGGTATCCGCTGTGACAACCTCCATGGCTGCGGTGGGTGCCAGTGCCGTACCCTCAAAGTATGCCTTTGCGTAAGCACCATATTGCAGCATGGCCTCCGCCAGTGCCGCCGCTTCAGTGGAATATTCCGCCGAATTGTTGCAGATATACTTGGCGTAATCCTGCACGGTAAAGCTGTACACCGGCCCCTGCAAAGTATCGGTACATATCTGGGCAGTGATCTCGGAGGTCATCTCCTTTGCCGCCACCCGGCAGGTGAATACATAATAAGTACCCTCATCCACCTGATCGGTTTTCGCATCCAAAACGGGGATCTGCTGTGTCTGCCCATTGGGCAGGGTGAAGCGCATGTACGCATGTTCATTCGCAAGAAGCCTGCTGTCCAGCTCCATATAGAAATGCACGCCGATGTCTCCGTCCAGGGTCAGGGAATGACCAGCCAGATGGACACCCACCTGGTTTTTGTACGCACCGCACACCTTGCACCGACCGTATGCGTAGGTGTGTGCCGGAATCACGTCCGCTTCCTTCGTATTGCTATAGACCAGGGTAGGCGTGTCCCCTGCGTCGCATCTGGAGTAGATCTTATTTTCATAAACCTTCACGCCCCCGAGTGCGGGGTTTTCCTGGCCGTTTTCCAGATCCTGTCCCCAGGCCTCCCCCAACAGGTATGCCACCTCACCGCTGACGAATGCGGCAGTGTTCCTGCCTTCGACGGTTTCCCGGTCTGCCTCTCCCGCAGCGAAGGCATTTCCGCCAAAAACATCGCTGTTGTACCAACAGTGACTTATAGAGCCGTGTGGGGTTACACACACGCCTCCAGAAAAAAGAAGAGCAGCTCCCTCTGCGTTCAGTTTGCCAATATTATACCCATACTCCAATGTGGCACCCGAAGTATTTGTTCCACACAAACCACCCAAATACACGCGATCTGAATCGTGACTCAGGGTACCCGAGTTAAACACATTCCGGATTGTTCCTTCATTTCGACCACATACACCACCGCATGAATCTCCTGTGCAGTATGTGCCGGCGACAACAGAACCGGTATTGTAGCTATTGGTAATCGTGCCGGTATTTTCACCGCACACGCCGCCGCAAGTCCTATATTCTGTTGCGTTTACCGTGCCGGTAGTATAGCTATTGGTAATCGTGCCGGTATTTTCACCGCATACACCGCCCATACCTCCGGAAGCCGCTATTCCGTTCACCAGACCCATGTTATAGCTGTTGGTAATCGTGCCGGAATTTTCGCCGCATATACCGCCGGCACTACCAACTTCCGTTTTAATCGTTCCGCTGAAATAACAATGTGTGATCGTTCCCGCATTTTCCCCGCATATACCGCCATTGCGTTCGTAACCCCTGAACCAGGAATCCACAATGCCAAGGTTCTTGACTGTGCCGCTCCCCGATAGTTCCCCGACAAATCCGACGTACGACCTGCCTACATCATCATACAAGCCGCTAATAGTATGACCGTCTCCGTCAAAGGTGCCACTGAATGCACAAGTGTAACCAAGTGTTGCTTCTAAATTTCCGATGGGTGTCCAGCTTCGGTAAGACCCGCTGTTGAGATTCCCAACGCTATTCACCAGATTTTCATTGACCACAATGTCATCGGTCAGTTTTGCGTGGGCGGATGTGTCCGCATGCTCTGCAAACCAGTACAGCTGATCCGCATTGCTGATCTGATAGGGACTCTCCGCTGTGCCCTCTCCCTCCGGTTCGGCGGAGACTTCCTCCGCTGATGCCAGCCAGCTGCCCAGACGGTGATCCTCCGGCAGATACAGCAGCATGGAGCAAAGCATGGCTGCTGATGCGGCAATGGACAATACTTTTCGGAATCGCTGTGTCATATGCATTCCCTCCTTGTTTTTGCACAGGCAGTTTCTTAGGGCAACA
>NC_021039.1:881653-892330 GCF_000210095.1 Ruminococcus champanellensis 18P13 = JCM 17042 | reverse complement strand
GCACATATGTTTTTCAGGCTGTTCCAGTCATGCTCAGCAATCAAGGAAAATAAACACTATTAAAGTTGTGTTTCGTCGGTATTTGTTATCAAATGATTAATAGGATATCATTTTATTTTTCTAATAAATCCTTTTGCTGGAAAATCAGGATACAGAAACTCCCAAATGCAGCCGCATGATTGACACTGATACCATTTTGTTGCATACCTTTTGAGTTCTTTCTGTTCTAAGGTAGAATATCCTGTATGATACGGCTTGCTTACTGGTATTTCTATAAAAACACCATTCGCAACTTGATTATGACAAAACGATTTCATTTCTTCAAACAGTTTAAGAGAATTGATATCAGTATCAAATCGCTCCATACAATCGCATTTCAATTGAACCAATTTGCATCGACCTCCGGAATGTAAACTTGATTTCCTCCACCAAGCAATTGACCAGCACCACAATTAATGATTTGTGGACCAGGCAGGACGGCCCCTACACTGCGCCGGACGCCACGATCCGCTACGGTAGCCGGGATGACGGTTGCGATGGATCCAGTACATGCTGGATGCGGCAGGCTACGATTGCGGAAAAATTGACGATATTGCAGGCGTGAAAACCATCGGCTGCCATCCGGGCTTACCAGCAGGAGCATAGACTTGCCGTGAACGGGCTGGCAGGGAAGAAAACAGTGGCGGCGTTGAAAGGAGCAACCGCATGACGGGATTTGAATTATTCACCACGGTGCTGGGGATCATCGGGACGGTCTGCGCCATCGTGTTCGGGTACATCAAGTCCGGCGTGGATGACATCAAGCGCAAGCAGGAGAAAGAGGATGAGCGGCATGTACAGGTCGTTTCCAGGCTGACTGCGGTCGAAGCGTCCGCACAGCAGGCGCACCACAGGCCGGACAAACTGGAAGAAAAATGAATTGTGTAATAGTGTTTAGTTGTGTAAAGGTTAAGTCTATTCATGGATTATTCCTACAACTTATGCAGCAAATCGCTATAAACCGAGAATTTCTGTTTCTATGATAATAATTATAGCAACTGTACGGCATTGCCTATACTTATTGCTGATCCCGGTGCAGCCGACTGGTAACGCAGAATCCGGCAGTGAGATCCAGCAGTGCGCCCAATGCAAGCATCCACAGTGCCGCACTGTTCCGGCGGGCATAAACCTCCCGGTACGGCAGGGTACATACCAATGTGTAACTGCGGTACTTCCGGTAACATACCAGAGCGGAGGACTGGTATGGACTTGCGCTGAAGTGTCCCGCATTGCCGGAAAAATCCGCCGGCGCATAGGGGGACTGGGCACCCACCAGGGCGGAATACGTGTGACTCATGTAGCGACAGCTTTCATCCAGCACGGAAAGGGTTCCATTTTCCATGAACTGGGTTCCGCTTACCAGTTCTGACAGATCCGCTGACTGCATCAGCTGACTGATGTCATCCGGCTTAAAGGTGATCTGGATCACGCCGTCCTGATCCAGCCGTGCTGTGCCCACCAGCAGAATATCCCGGGTGCTCTCGTCGGGAAAATACCACTCGGAAAACACCTTATTCGTGATCGCCGGCAGGAAGGCGTCCTCCACCCGATCCCCTACCCGGGACTGATCCGTACTGAACCGGATCACGCCCTGCAGATCGGATACGCTGATGACCTCCGCCCCGGCAACCAACCGAAGCTCCTCCAGATCCGTTTCCGTCTCCAGCAACGTCGGTGTGGTGTTGATCATCATGGAAATGATCCGTGCCCGGGTCTGATAATCCGCCTGGGCTTCGTCCAGGATCAGGGACTGCTCCGACTGGAGCGCATCGATCTTCTGGCTCATCTGTACCAACCGGTTTTCCGCCTGCTCCATCGCCCGATCCCGATCCACCACCCCGGTGGCATACCAGGCAAAGCCCAGCATCAGCAGCGTCAGCAGCACCGTGGGCAGCAGAACCGCACGGTACTGGGACCAACGCTTCATGACTGATGGGCGGATGCGCCCATCCGCTCCGCCATCCGGTCATAGATCACATACATCTTCTGTACCGTATTTTCCAGAAAGTAATAGTGAAAAATATAGGGCACCAGCAGTACCAGGATCAGTCCCAGCAGGGGCAGCAGGAACATTGCCTCCGTCATCAGAAAAGCACCCAGAACCAGGAACAGAACAATGGCAAACAGCATGGTCACCAGAAAGTGGATCAGCCGTTCGTGCTGCATAAACCCGATCTTGTCCAGGTGCCGCTGCAGATCCGTTTCTGTGAAGCTGCGGTTTTCTTCCAGCAGCCGATTCATTTGCTTCATATAATCGCTCAGATATTTGTGCATGCTCCCTCCATTGAGGCAGTCACACTGCCTGCCGATTTCCGGCATCGGCACACCAAAGATTCATCCGCATGTATTCCTTTATATCATAGCATACTGCCAGTAAAATAACAAGAGCAACACCACACAAAAATTGTGCGACAGATGTGTCAACAGATTTTTCGTCAGATTGCATAGAAACGATGCAGGAATGCCAGAGCATTGCAGGGAGTTTCTGTATGATATGACGGAACACCCGTTAGCAGAGGCTGTAAAAAAACACCAGGTCAGCTTTGTACGATATCGCCCGGGGCTTTACACAAATTTTTCTTGACAATCCTGCTGGAGTGTGCGATACTAAAAAGGTATTATGCAACAGACGAAAGGAACGTGAAATATGCTGCTTGAAATGATGTCCCTCAGTGAAACCCTGGTGGAATGGCTGACCACCCATATGAACGGCTTGCCCCGTGAACTGATTATTTTTGTAATTTCCCTGCTGCCCATTCTGGAACTGCGTGGCGGACTGCTGGCGGCGTCCATTCTTGGAGTGCCCATCGTACCGGCTTTGTGCATCTGTATCATCGGCAACATCCTGCCCATCCCATTTATCCTGCTGTTTATTGAAAAGATCCTCAAGTGGATGAAAACCACCAAGCATCTCCACGGCATTGCGGACTGGCTGGAGAAAAGAGCCACCGGCCCCAAGGCGGAACAGATCCGCAAGGTGGAATTTATGGGCACGCTGCTGTTTGTAGGCATCCCCCTGCCCGGCACCGGCGCATGGACTGGCGCACTGATCGTATCCCTGTTGCATGTGGACCGGAAAAAGGCAAGCCTGGCTATTTTCCTGGGGGTATTACTGGCGGCAGCCATTATGTGCGTCATCACCTACCTGATTCCCTGGATCGTCCGGCAGTTTTAACACAAAGGAGTGTTTGAAATGGCAATGACAATTTTCTATCCGGTGGGACAAAACCTGTATGTGAATCTCACCAACCAATGTCCCTGTAACTGCACCTTCTGCATCCGGCAGAACGGGGACGGGGCATACGGCTCCGACAGCCTGTGGCTGGAGCATACCCCCACCTTTGAGGAGGTGCAGGCGGCATGTCCTAAGGATCTCGGCAAGTATCACGAGATCGTGTTCTGCGGCTACGGAGAGCCTTCGGAGGCGCTGGATGTGCTGTGCCAGACCGCAGCCTACCTCAAGCAGCAGCCCGGCTGTCCGCCCCTGCGGATCAATACCAACGGCTTATCGGATCTGATCCACGGAGCGCCCACTGCTCACCGGTTCCAGGGCTTGATCGACACCGTATCCATCAGCCTGAATGCCGGAGACGAGCAGGAGTACAATCAGGTAACCCGCCCAAAATTCCCGGAAGCATTCCAGGCACTGCAGCGCTTTGCGGTGGACTGCAAGCAGTATGTGCCCCATGTGATGTTCACCGTGGTGGACGTAATCCCCAAGGAGCAGATCCGGCTGTCCCAGGAACTGGCTGATCGGTTGGGCGTTCCCCTGCGGGTACGCACCTACGATTCGTAATAGATATACACATCCGATACGGCAAAAGCCCGACTGCGAAAGACAGGTGCTAATAAAGAAGTTTTAATTCTTTGAAGATAAGGTTGCGTAACCAAGCGGTTACGCAGCCTTTCTCTTTTTGTCGTACTTCATACTGTCAGCAACGGCAGTAGTTATGGCAACATCGAAGCGATAGTGAATCTCGATCTGCTGAGTACGATGTCCGCTGCTCTTGTCAGGAGCGCGAATTACGATCTTCTCAATAAGTTCGTGCATGACCTCAGGCGTCAGCTCCGTGATATGCTCATACTTCTGTACTGCTCTGATGAAAGCAGTCACATCGGCGGACTTCTGTTCGGCAGTATCAATGTAAGCAGTCAGCTCTGCTACGGTTGCCCTGAGCGTCTTCTGCTCGTCCTCATATCCTGCTGACATCACTGCAAAACGCGCATCTGAGATTTTGCCCGAGACATTATCCTCATAGAGCCTTGTGAATAGTCTGTCCAGTTCAGCGATACGCTTCTCAACTTCTTTCAGCTTTTTCTTGGATTTGGCAAGCTCCGAGGACTGCTTCTGAACGGAATTATCCATAGCCGACCTCACAAATTCGTCCTCGTTCTCCTTGACAAAGGAAATCATCTTGTTCAGTTCACCGAGAACGATCTCTTTTAGCACGATCGTCCTGATAAAATGCGCTGTACACTCGTCTTTGTCATTAGCGTAAGTCCCACATTTCAGATGCTCCTGATCCGCTGTAAGCGACTTGGCTCGGCAAAGATACATTTTCCGTCCGCAGTCGGCACAGAAACACACGCCGGAAAAAGGATTGACTTCTTCGATTTTTGTAGGTCTGTGCTTATGTCTGCGAAGCTCCTGCACCAAGTCAAACTCCTGCTGAGTGATAATGGCTTCATGGGTATTCTCAAAGATCAGCCAATCCTCTTTCGGGTTATCCACACGCTTCTTGTTTTTGTAGGACTTCACATGAGTGCGGAAATTGACCGTGTGTCCGCAGTATTCAGCCTTTTCAAGGATATGGGCAATCGTTTCGCTGCCCCAGCGGTGCAGCTTGGCATTCTTATGACCATTATCCCTGCCCTGCGACAGAGCGTAAGCGGTCGGAGTTGGGATACCTTCCTGCGTCAGAATTCGGGCGATCTGCGAAGGACCGTATCCGTCAATGCAAAGGCGGAAGATCTTACGAACCACCTCGGCAGGCTCATCATCGATCACCCAAAGGTTCTTATCCGTTTCCGAATGCTTGTAGCCGTAGATCGGATTGGAAAGATGCTTTCCCGACTGTCCCTTAACTTTGAAAACGGCTCTGATCTTCTTCGACGTATCCCGGGCGTACCAGTCATTAAAAATGTTCTTGAAAGCCATCAGCTCGTTCTCAGATTTGAATGTATCCACGCCGTCATTGATCGCAATGTAACGGACATCATAATCAGGAAATATGATCTCGATGTACTCGCCAGTTTTCAGATAGTCACGACCTAGACGGCTCAGATCCTTAGTGATAACAGTACCGACCTTTCCTGCTTCCACATCTGCCATCATAGCCTTGAAGCCTTCACGTTCAAACGTCGTACCCGAAACTCCGTCATCGACATAATAAACTGTATTGCCAAAGCTGTTATCATCAGCGTACTTCTTGAGGATAGCCTTCTGGTTGGTGATGCTGTTGCTCTCACCCTGCAACATATCATCCTGGCTCAGACGGCAATATAATGCTGTAATCTTGTCTTTCATAATTTACCTCCCTTTCCGACAGATACAGCAAGCTATGCTATCATTATAGCGCACATTGGAAAATGATTCAATGCGCCGATATTACAAAGTTACACAGCCTGCTTCTCAGGTTCTTGTCCGGATTCACCGAGGAGTTTTTCGCTCTCACGGATGATAAGCCTTTTCAGAATATCCGAAAGACTTTCCTTTGAAGCAGGGTTGAACACGGTGGTCACCGTGTAAAGGGTATGTCCGATCTTGTACTCGGACGTTGCGTTAAAAGTTGTCTCTGTCTTTTCTCTTTCTACAGCAATAGTGTTGTTGTTCATAGCGTTATTCTCCTTTAGCTTCTCTTTATCTACGCTTATAGAGCGAGGGGATCGCTTTCTCTATCTGCCCCTCTTTCTGTTTTTGAAATTTCTGTGCGGAACGGCATCGCTGCCGCCCCATACACAGCTATCGTTCTGTTGTCGGATATATGTTAGTCCTCATAAGGATTTCTCGTATCCGTAAAACTCACCTGCTGACCGAACTTGTCATCGCTGTTATTGGTATCGCTGATTTTATCATCAGCGGATTCCGCAGTAACATCATTATCCGAACCAGCCAGACTGTCGGCTTTCAGTCTTGTAGACTGCTCACGCTCCCTTGCGAGAACTTCCAGCAGCTCACGACCTTCGCAGTTGTATTCTGCCTTGATCTCAAGGTAGCTCAGGTGAGCATTTTCTTCCACCAGCTTTTTGAGCTTTGCCTTACTGGTCTCGATCGTTGCCTTCAGCTTCTTGATCTTCTTCTCGTTCTCCTCGATCTTTTCAAGATACAGACCCATCGCATTCACCTCGCTTTCCGTTTCAGCATATTTCTGAAACTCAGATTTGCAGTCGCATCGTCCGACCACGATCAAATTATAGCGCGCAATTCCATATCAATACAAGCCGCAATGCGCACAAACTTTTGTTCATAGTTTGTTAATAATAGACCAGGGAATTTTGCGATTTCAAAATACGAAATGACGCTATTACGCCATAAAAAATCCCCGGTCATTTTGACGAAGCCGTTCCTGACCGCCCGAAAAAACTTTTCGGATAGCCATTGACTGTTTTTGAAATCTTTGGTATAGTGGATATGGGGAATCGCAGGAGCGACTATCAGAGAGATACAGAAAAAGTCGCACAGCTCCCATTCTCGATACACGAGAAAAAATCCGAGCTGAAAAGCTCGGAAATGCAAATCGCCCCACAGGGGCGAAACAAGAGTAGCAAGCACGGTATCATGTGGGCGCGCCGAGAGCGAACCCACATGATACAAGGCTTGGCAGAGGGCGCTGCCCCTACGACCCCGAATTTATAAAAACAAAGAGAGGACAAAAAGAGAATATGAAAGACGAGAATAAGCGTGATCTGTACCTGAAGGTAAGAGTGAGTCAGGCAGAAATGGACGCTATCAAGAGGAAGTTTGCGAACAGCGGTATGAACACTCTCAGCGGATTTGTCCGTGCGATGATCTTTGAGGGCTATATTGTTCATATAGACGAAAACGAGCTGAAACGGCTCAACGTATTGGCAAATAACATCGCCAACAATATCAACCAGATCGCTCATCGTGTAAATGTCACGAACAAAGTTTACAAGGAGGACATTGAAGACATCAAGAGCCTTGCCGATAAGCTTATTCAGCCCTTGCTGTTTCTGCAATCGAAGTGTTTGCAGTTGAGGCATTGACAGCAAAGTGCTGTAAGGAGAAATCCCGACAGCACCGAAAGCCAATATGTGCGCTCTGCACCGGATCGGTGTTTGAAATTGCTGCGCACTTCACAAAAATGGTTACAATCATTCCGCAAAGCTGGACTCCAGAGAGATTATCCGCTATAATGGATTCACGATAAAACTTTTGGAGGTATCAGTTATGTTAAAAACACCTGAATTGACAATGCCGAGATCACGCAAGGTCACGACTGTTTGCAACGGAAGGCGTGAGGTCTGGACGGACTACGAAGATGCGAAAGCCTATTTTCTTGAACTGATGATGTCTACGGACGGCGAGGAACATGAACGTGCAGAGTGCGTTTATATCCAACTGCTTCATGGATTGGACGAGTGCAGCGATGGGGATGAATAAGCAAAAATGGAGCGTTGCCGTAGTGGTAACGCTCCATTTCAATTGAATTTGGATCAAGATAATTGACTTGAAAAGTAGTAAGAAATATGCTATAATAATAGTAATCAGATAATCCAAACAAGGCGGTGAACAAGATGTACATCAGCAAACTTATTGTAAAAAACTATAAGCTCCTAAAAGAGGTAAATATTGATCTTAATGAAAAGATCAATATTTTCGTTGGTGAAAACGATTCTGGAAAAAGCACAATCCTTGAAGTACTATCGATCATAACATCAGGAAAACTGAATGGTTATGCTTTTGAAAGGCAGATAAAGGCAAATATGTTTAATGATGAAGCAAGAAAAGAGTACATTAACTCACTTGCAACAGGGTTACCGATATCTCCGCCGGAAATAATAATTGAAGCATTTTTGCAAGATGCTGATCCTCAGTATTCAGGTACGAACAATTCTCTTTTGAAAGATGCTTGCGGAATTAGGGTTAGGGTACACTTCAATGAGGAATATTCAGAATTATATAGCAGTCTATTATCATCAAAAGAGATTTATGACATTCCTGTTGAATTCTATTCCGTTGAGTTAAGATATTTTAATGGCTCTCCTGTTCTTCAGCGTTTTTCTCCGATAAAAGCTGCGTTCATTGATACAACAAGAAAAAACTATGCTTATGTAGTAGATAAATTCGTTGCGGACAATATCACCAATTTCTTAACACCCCAAAATCAAACGGATCTTACTACTGCATATCGAAAAAGCCGACATGATTTCAGTAATAGCGAAATTGTAAAGAAGCTTAATGAGGATGTCCGTAAGAATACCGATCTTGACGGGCGTGAATTAACAATAGACCTGAAAGAAGAGGATGTTGATTCATGGAAATCACAAATGTCAGTTGTTGTAGATTCCTGCCCTTTTGAGAATGTTGGTTTTGGAACCCAAAATACAATTAAAATGGGTATGGTACTAAAAAACGCTGATGAGCAAGTCAATGTCATTATTATGGAAGAACCCGAAAACAATCTTTCATATACAAATATGGCACGCTTAGTAAGTAAAGTGGAGAAATCCGAAGGAAAACAGGTCTTTATTTCTACACACAGCAGCTATGTTGCTAACAAACTGGATTTACAGAATCTTTTCTTGATTAGGAAAGGAATACCAACTCGTTTTAATGGTTTACCGGAAGATACGATGTCTTATTTCAAAAAGCTCCCTGGATATGATACTTTAAGAGTAGTTCTGGCAGAAAAAATCATTTTAGTTGAAGGTCCTACTGAAGAATTGATTATTCAGCGTGCTTATTTGGATAAGCATGGTGTCCTTCCTATCGAAAATGGGATTGATGTTATAGTAGTCGATTCGCTTGCATTTAAGCGGTATTGTGATATTACTGTTTTATTAAACAAGAAAACTGTTATAGCAACTGATAACGATGGCAATATACAAGAAAATATTACTAATAAGTATTCTGAATATACCACTAAATCCAATTTGATTTTTGTTTACGAGAGCAATGAAGAATTACATACTATCGAGCCAAGTGTTGCCGCTGTAAACTTTGATACAGATTCTCACGCACAAACTTTTAGAACTGTATTATCTAAAAGGAACTCAATGATGACAAAGAGTAAAGAGGAAATAATAGAATTTATGACTAACAATAAAGCAGAATGGGCTTTGCGGGTTTTTGATAGTGAGCTGAAAATTATTTATCCGGAGTATATACAAAATGCCATCAATGAACTTGATTAAAATAGAATGTGCCGGCTCAGGCAAAACGTGGAGTATTTGTCAAACAGCCTTGTCAATCGTATCATCAGATATCAAAAAACGAGTAGCGGTTATTTCCTATACCAATCAAGGTGTTCAGGCAGTACAGACTGAAATTAAGAAACAGAATAATGGCATAATGCATAGTCGTATAACCGTAGAATCATTATACTCCTTTTTGCTTAGAGAACTGATAAAACCATATCAAACATATATCTTTGGAATTAACGAAGTTAAGAGCCTTGATTTTTCACGAATGTATGGATTTATCAATAAACATCGTATTGGGCAAAAAGCAAGATATATGACAGTGGGACATAACATTACAGCGAATGAAGCTGCGGAATTGGTTGTTCAGCTTAATAACCGAAGTAATGGTCAAGTAATAAAAAGAATTGAGAGAATCTATGATACCATTTTCTTTGATGAAGTTCAGGATTTATCTGGATACGATCTTGAAATCATAAGGCGTATTGCTGCCTCATCAATTAACTTGGTATGTGTAGGAGACCCTAAGCAGGCTACGTTCAAAACAAACAGTGGTCAGAAAAATAAAAACATTTCCGGAGCGAAGATGGAATTGTTTTTCAAAAATCTTGAAAAAAGCCACTCGGCGCAGTTAACTTATAATAATATAAGCAGACGTTTTAACGTGGATATTTGTAGATTTGCTAATGATGTTTATCCGAGCAGTAATGAAATGTCAACATTTATGACCTCAATTACACCGCATGATGGCGTATTTCTTATTCTTAAATCTGATATTCCTGATTATTACGATCAATATTCTCCGCAAGTTCTTAGGTACGATAAAAAAACAGATACTTTGGGATTATCCTCTATGAATTTTGGAGAGTGCAAAGGCTTGACTTTTGATAGGATTTTAATATTCCCGAATAAACCATTCTTGGAGTATATTCAAAAAGGTAAGGCTTTGGGGAGTCCTGAAAAATATTATATTGCTGCTACACGTTCACGTTACAGCATAGCGATCGTAGTTGATAAATTCCCTTCAAAATCAAAATTCCAATTAGAAGATACTATCATACCTGTTGGAACGGGTAATATTATCGGTAAGAAAATACTGTTTAGTTGATTATAGGAGCATTGCATATCACGAGCAATGCTCCTTTTGTATTATAAAAGCTACTTGCAATAAAACGTAAGTAGCTTTTTTCACATATTCAGCGCGCATACAGCGCAAGAACTGCGCGCAGTTGCTCTATAATACAGAAAAGCCGA
>NC_021039.1:880183-881520 GCF_000210095.1 Ruminococcus champanellensis 18P13 = JCM 17042 | reverse complement strand
AACGAAATCCGCAATTTCATCAGATATAAGTTATGAATGGCATACTATCCCATATTGATATTATACAAAAAATATCGTAGAATTGCAAGTATCAAGTTAAAAATCGGCGGTTTGTATACAACAGGGGCAACGTAGATGTGCAGATTGCTCATCTGTGAGTGTATGGAGGGTTACTGAATGGAAAATGAAGGCATTTGCATTATAATGCGTAAAGACGGACGATACATGGGTAAGTTCGTCACTGGATACGGAGATGACCGCAAGGCACAGTATCAATATGTCTACGGCAAGACCTACGAAGAAGCCGAAAACAAGGTGCTTATAGGGCGTGAAATAGCCACACGCTTCCTGTCGTGCAGATATATCACAGTCGGCAAGGTATATCGGGAATGGCTGAATGCCGTGGTAAACCGTGTCAAGGAATCCACGCTTGCAAACTATATTAACAAGTTTTGAGAAGCATATTCTACCTGAGTTTGGAGATGTGCCTTGTGCAGACCTGACCGCTGGCAGGATAAATGCCTTTATAAATAAAAAGCTCGCAGACGGGTTATCTGCAAGCTATGTGAGGGATATATTTACTGTATTTAAAACAATGCTGAAATATGCTCAGGAGGAATACGGCTTCAAGCTGTCCCTGAAAAATGTCGTTCTCCCCAAAGCCGAAAGAAAACAGGTCGAGAAGATCAGCGATACAGAGCAGAAAAAGCTCGTTTCCTACCTGAAAGCGAATATGTCGCTTACCGCTTTTGGTATCCTGCTTTCGCTGTTTATGGGTTTGCGTATCGGTGAGCTTTGCGGGTTGAAGTGGGAAGATGTCGATTTTCAGCATAAGATACTGCATATCAGGCGAACTGTTCAGCGTATCAGTTCCTCAAACGGCAACAGAAAAACAAAAATCGTTATTTCTTCTCCGAAGTCTGCGACCTCTTTCAGAGATATTGTGATCCCCGATGTTCTGATGCAATATTTTGAAATGTTCCGAAATCAAGCCGATTCTTTTATCCTTTCGGGAACGGACAAGCTTGTTGAACCACGAACAATGCAGTACCGCTACAAGAAAATACTGCGTACCGTCGATGTGGAAGATCATAATTATCACAAGCTCCGCCATACTTTTGCGACTAATTCCGCCGAGAAAGGCTTTAACGTAAAAGCTCTGTCCGCCGTCCTCGGTCACAGCAGCGTTACCCTGACACTCAACCGATATGTTCACCCTGACCGCACCTATGAACGCAGGCTGATGAATATGTGTATGCAGTTGTAAATCGTTGTCAGAACAGTATCTTGAAAATTGAATAGTGACGATTTTACGCTGTTTTGTGAGCGCTATCCTG
>NC_021039.1:834103-879660 GCF_000210095.1 Ruminococcus champanellensis 18P13 = JCM 17042 | reverse complement strand
CCTCTCACTACACACGATACTTTACATAGTATAACACCGCATTTATCAGGTATGCAGGCATAACTCCCGGTTTAGCCAAGTGAGGAGTGTTCCTTTGGAAGAACTGATAAAACTGGATGCTTATCCGATCAGAGGGCTGGTAGGGCGGCTGCTGCAGGATAAGACCACGAGGAAAAATATATTGTTCGCATCGGACAGCTATGCAGGCTACGGTGCGGGATATAGAGATGATTCGCAGATGACCGAGGGTGTGCTGCTGGGCTTTGATTCCTGCGACATCCAGCCGAGAGTATACAAGGCGGCAGCGGAGCAGACGGAGCGCACCCGCAAGCGTGCCGAAGTCTTCACGCCTGCGTGGATCGTCAATCAGATGAATAACCACTGCGATGCGGAGTGGTTCGGGCGAGCCGATGTGTTCAATCATCAGGACGGACAGGAGTGGACGGTCAGCACCGAGCCGGTCACATTCCCGGAGGGAAAAGACTGGAAGCAGTATGTGGATTCCCGTTGGCTGGAGATCACCTGCGGAGAAGCCCCCTACATCGTGTCCCGCTATGATACCTCTACGGGTGAGATCATTCCAATAGAGCGGCGTATTGGAATGCTTGACCGCAAGCTGCGTATCGTGAACGAGAACGCCGCCGATGAAGCCGAGTGGTTCAAGTGGGCGTTTCGGGCATTTCAGAGCGTTTACGGCTATGAGTATCAGGGGGACAACCTGATGATCGCACGCATGAACCTGCTGTATACACTGGCGGACTACACCGAAGCAAAATGGCACAGGCAGGCAACACTAAAGGAGCTTGAAAAGTTCCTGAATGTGATCTGCTGGAACTTCTGGCAGATGGACGGCTTGAACGATACACCACCCTATGGTATCCCGAACGATGAAGTCGTGCAGTTGTCGCTGTTTGAGGACGACGAGAATACCGACGATGAGATAATATACTGTAAAATATATGACTGGCGAAAAGATATCTCAAAGCTGTTCAAAGGTCTGAAGAAAAGAGGTAAAGGCATGAAATTTGATTTTGTAATTGGCAATCCGCCGTATCAGGAAGATAGACAGGGAGAAAGTACAACCGCTCTACCGGTGTATCATTGTTTTATGGAAGCTGCATATGAAGTCGCCAATGCTGTTGAGTTGATCCATCCAGCACGATTTCTTTTCAATGCGGGTAGAACACCTAAGCAGTGGAATAAAAAAAATGTTAAGCGATAGCCACTTTAAGATTTTGATGTATGAAGGAGATGCAAGTACAATTTTCCCAAATACCGACATCAAGGGCGGTGTAGTTATATCTTATAGAAATACAATGGATGAGTTTGGTGCGATTCAGACATTTACAATTTACCCTCAATTAAACACTATACTTAAACGGATACTTCAATTTGTAGAGAATAATTCTCTGGCTGAATTGGCTTTTGTTGCTACAAAATTTAACTCAGAAAATCTCTTTAGAGATTTTTCACACTATGAAGGACACGAAAGAAGAATGTCAAGCAACGTATTAAGTTTTGATTGTTTTCATTCAGAAAAACAAAATAGAGGAGACATACAGATCTATGGAATATATGAAAAAAAGAGAAGCTTTAGATATATTTCTTATGAATATGTTGATCTTAGTGATACTAATATTCAAAAATATAAAATTATAATGCCAAAAGCAGATGGAAATGGAGCCTTTGGAAGCATCATCACAATGCCTGAAATCTTACCGCCTGCATCTGGCTTTACTCATACATTTCTTGGTTTGGGTGGATTTGAAACAAAGGATGAAGCTAAAGCAGCACTAAAGTATATTAAAACTAAATTTGCAAGAGCTTTATTAGGAGTATTAAAAGTAACACAAGACCTTAATGCGGATAAATGGAAATACGTCCCTCTCCAAGACTTCACCCCCACCAGCGACATCGACTGGAGCAAACCCATCGCTGAAATAGACAGGCAGCTCTACAAAAAATACGGCTTGACACCCGATGAGATCAAATTCATCGAAACCCATGTAAAGGAGATGAAATAAGTGGCTAATATCAACATTCAGACCACCAGAACGGCTATGCCGCGCTGTTATTGCTATACCACTCCCACGATCTCCGACCATGACGGCTGGGTGAAGATCGGCTACACCGAGTAGGACGATGTGGAAGACCGCATCCGTCAGCAGTTACAGACGGCGCATATCCCGCACCACACCGAATGGAGCGATGTTGCTGTTTTTGCCGATGGCAGGACGTATTTCCGTGACAGTGATTTCCACGCCTATCTCAAAAAGCAGGGCGTTGAGCGTATGACGCCGATGAACGGCGAAAAGAAACAGCCTGAGTGGTTCCGCATCAGCGGCGATGAATCTTTCACGCTGTACTCGAAATTCCGCCGTACCAAGGGCGTTTTGGATACGGTCGGAACGATCGCCTATGAACTCCGTGCCGAGCAGGAGCAGGCGGTCTTGCAGACATTTGACTACTTTATGAGCCACGAAAAGAGCGAATTTCTCTGGAATGCAAAGCCCCGTTTCGGCAAAACACTTGCGACCTACGACCTCTGCAAGCACTTGCAGGCGACCAAGGGCGACTATGCCTGCAATATCCTGATCGTGACGAACCGCCCCGCTATCGCAAATTCGTGGTATGAGGATTTTGTCAAATTCATCGGCACGGAATCGGGATTCCGCTTTGTGAGCGAGGTATCTGCCCTGAAAGGCAAGCCGTTTGTGACGTCCCGTGAGGAATACACCGACAGCCTGACGAAAGAACTTGCAGACTGCATCGAATTTGTCAGCCTTCAAGACCTGAAAGGCTCTCTGTATTTCGGCGGTCAGCATGACAAGCTGAAAGAGCTTGTCAATATGCAGTGGGAATTGCTGGTCATTGACGAAGCACATGAGGGCGTTGATACTTCCAAGACCGATGTGGCGTTTCATCAGATCAAGCGTAATCACACCCTGCACCTGTCGGGTACTCCGTTCAAGGCGCTGGCAAATGACAAATTCCCGTCCGATGCGATCTACAACTGGACATACGCCGACGAGCAGAAGGCAAAGTCAGGCTGGAATGATCCGGAGCGCAATAATCCCTATGAGAACTTGCCGCAGCTCAATCTGTTTACCTATCAGATGTCCGAGATCATCCGTGAGGAATTGAAGCAGGGTGTCGAGATCGAGGGCGAAACGGAGGAGTACGCCTTTGACCTGAATCTGTTTTTCTCAGTCAAGGCAAACGGAGATTTTGTGTATGAGGAGTCTGTTGACCGTTTTCTTGAAGCATTGACTTCACAAGAGAAATTCCCGTTCTCAACGCCCGAACTCCGCGCAGAGCTGAAACATACCTTCTGGCTCCTGAATCGTGTTGATAGTGCAAAGGCTCTGGCAAAAAAGCTCAAAGAGCATCCTGTTTTCGGTGAGTATGAGATCGTACTTGCAGCCGGTGACGGCAAGCTTTCTGAGGAAGAGGAAACGAAAAAGGCATACGACAAGGTGCGTGATGCCATCGACCGCAACGATAAAACGATCACGCTGTCTGTCGGACAGTTGACCACGGGTATTACCATTCCGGAATGGACGGCTGTGCTGATGCTCTCCAATATCAAGTCTCCGGCACTGTATATGCAGGCGGCTTTCCGCAGTCAGAACCCGTGGCGCTATCAGGAAAATGGCACGCTTCATGTGAAGAAAAACGCCTATGTGTTTGACTTTGATCCGGCAAGAACGCTGATCATCTTCGAGGAATTTGCGAATGACCTGTCCAGCGGCACTTCCGGCGGCAAGGGTGACAGCGACCAGCGCAAGCAGAATGTACGTGAGCTGATCAATTTCTTCCCGGTCATCGGCGAGGACGAAAACGGTGAGATGATCGAGCTTGATGCAGAGAAAGTGCTGTCCATTCCGAGAAAGATACGTTCTCTAGAAGTCGTCCGCCGTGGCTTTATGTCGAATTTCCTGTTTCAGAATATCGCCAATATCTTCAATGCGCCACCGGAGGTCATTGATATTATCCGCTCTCTGCCGAATGCGCCGGAGGGAGATCTGGTCGATGTATCGCCTGAAACGAGAGAAGACCTGTCTGTCAATGATGAGGGCGAAGTGGAGCTTTCGGACGAATTTGTTATCGGCACGGCACAGGACGTATTTGGAGATAAGATCTACAGCGATATTTCCGAAACGCTGGAACGCAAGACCGAGGAGATACTTGCTGCCCCCGAATCGTCGGAAAATCAGCAAATATCCCATTTGCAGGACGTGTTCCGCAAGGAACTTGTTGCGCCTGTGATGCAGGTCACAAATGATACCTATGGCGCTGACCTGAAAAAGCGTGATGCACAGAAGCTCCAAAAGCAACTTGAACAGAAAGCGGACAGGCTTGTGACGCAGGAATACGGCGATTATTCCATTCAGAAGAAAACACTGGAAGCACAGCGGCAAGACGCACTTTCACATCTGAGTGAAACAGGGCAGACTGCTGCCGAAGTCAATGAACAGTTCGATACACTGGTGCAGGAGGCGACCGATGCTTTCAAGGAGCGTGTCAGCAATGTGCTGGAGGAAACCGTACCAACTTTGTGTGAGGAGGTCGTAAAGACTGTCGAGACCAAGAAGCGTGAGCGTACCAAGGAGACCATCGAGGAGGCAGTCCGTGACCATCTGCGTGGCTTTGCAAGGACGATCCCGTCATTCCTAATGGCATACGGTGATGAAGAGACGACGCTTTCAACCTTTGATATGATAATCCCCGATGAAGTATTCTATAAAGTGACCAGCATCACGCTTGACCAATTTCGATTCCTGCGCGACGGCGGTTCTTATACAGATGCAGAGACGGGTGAGGAGAAGCATTATCCCGGAAAGCTGTTTGATCCAGTTGTATTTGATGACTCAATCAAGGAGTTTCTGTCACTGCGGACAAGGCTGGGCAATTACTTTGACGAGTCGCATACAGAGGATATTTTCGACTACATCCCGCCGCAGAAGACCAATCAAATATTCACACCGAAACGTATCGTGAAGCAGATGGTAGATATGCTGGAGCAGGAGAATCCTGGCTGTTTTGAAGATCCAAACAAGACATTCGCTGATCTGTATATGAAATCAGGTCTGTATATCGCAGAGATCGTTAAGCGGCTGTTCAACAGCAACGGGATGAAACAGGCGTTCCCTGATGAGACACAGCGGTTGCAGCATATCTTTGAAAATCAGGTATATGGGCTTGCTCCGACTGAGATCATTTACCAGATCGCCCTATACTTCATTCTCGGTTTTGAGGGTGGAGAGCTGATCGAGAAGCATCATCTGCGTCAGTGCGATGCACTGCCGTTGGCAAAGGATGGGACATTGGAAACGAAGCTGGATAGCATTTTCGGATGAGTTTTAATATAGTGAAAAAGACAGATACCTCACAATGAAGTATCTGTCTTTTGTTGTTATAAAACGCTGTTTGACTTCATCCTATAAATCCAGTCAGAAACATAATAAACTCATCTGCTTGAGATAGTATTTGCTCATATACATCGATTAATGACTTTTGGTCTATATTAAATAGCTTACTAACCTTATCATATTTTTTCCCTTTTCTATGTCCTGTTCCGGTAGAACGCAACTCTTGTAGATTTCTAAGGAAAGTAATATGCTTTTCATAGTCGGTTGCACCGTTTTCTGACAGCCAAGTTTGAAGTTTACTTATTCCACGAATTGTTTTTCCGTCATTATCTTCTGGAGTGGCAATAACAAGCATTTCTTCATTAAGCGAATCAATAACGCACTTAACAAGTGATAGAACAAGAGTGTCAAATTCTTCTTGACTATTTGATGAAGGAATCCTTATATTATCGAGATTGTACTTGTCCTTAGAAGTCAGCTCCTTGAAAATACACCATCTGTATTTTCCGTTCCATTTTTCCTGTAAAGCTTTATAATCTCTTTTGAATTTTAAATCAATAACATTGGGTTCGGCAGGAATGTTACACATATCCCTCATAATTGCAGTTTTACTTGGCTTTTCATCACATAGAACATTATAGCTTTTCCAATGAAGTTGTTCATCTTCAGGTAAGTCACGTCCCAAATCTCCTAAATATGCAGCAACATACGCTTTATGATCATTATCAATCTCCATACTCCACAGATACCCACAAGATAATCTTCCATCAGTAATTTTATAAAGATCAGGACGCTTTAAATACTTATCAAGTACCCCTCGCTTGAAAAAAACAGGCGTTAAGTAATGAGGAGCATCTGGATTAGCTCCAAAATAATTAGCTAACTTATCAGGATTTGAAGTATATGTCAGATCATCACCATTTTCATCGCAACCAATAATATATTCAAGATATTCTCGTTTTTTCTCATATGGGAAATAACCACATTCAGAAACAGGTTGGGGCAGTATTACTTTCTTACCGAGCAACCTACTAAAAGCGTAGCGACTAAAAGATTTCTTTTCATCTCCAAATAAATCATATATCAAAGATTCATCTGTATATTCTTCATTAAGACTCGACAGAGTGTTTTCAGCTAACCCACCTGATGTTTCATATCGTATGTCAAAAAATAAGAGTATTCCCATCTGTTTAGCTGCCGCATAGCGTTTTAGGTATTTTATGTTGACAAAGACATTCACATTGTCTTTAATGCGAACCGCTTCATCACTGTTACCACTATCTAAAACGGCGTAGAATTTATTGTCATTAGTATCATAATACATATTATTCAACAGGCGAAATTCTTCGCTTACCTCAACGTAGTTTTTCCTAACGCCATAAAACTCTCTATAAAATAACAATGGTTCAATATAATCGCAAAGAGATGAATACCTATAGTAATGTGTACTATCTCCAGAACAAATGAATCCTGGAAAGCAATCTGTATTCGATGAATCCCATTCAGGAGAAGACATTACTTCTTTTAAATGATCAACTAAAAACAAACAACACCAAAAACTTGCCTTTGCGTTATGGAGAGAGCATTCTCCAGCTACTTGTATCCACTGTTCTTTTCCATAGGAATTCTTTAAATATTCAATATTATCTCTTTGAAAGTAATCATGCATACAATCATCTCCTGATTTAAGAGTTACATGATTATTATATCATATTTTGGTTCATGATTCAAGATGGTTAATGCCAAAAACGACAGATACCTCTCACAATGGAAGTATCTGTCGTTCTTTGGTATAGCCTGCTGTATAGGTCTTTACATAATAGTTGTTGAAAAACTTCTATATGAGTACCGACCTAATACAGCCGGGCTTCTTTGATTTCTGATACAATTACTTGGTGCCGAAGATCCGGTCACCGGCGTCTCCCATACCGGGAACGATGTAAGCGTCTGCGTTCAGTCCCTGATCCTCTGCGCCGCAGTAAATGTCAACCTCCGGATATGCTGCCTGCATAGCGGCAATGCCCTCCGGAGAGGCGATGATACACATAAACTTGACGTTTGCAACGCCTGCCTGCTTGAGGATGCGGATCGCCTGGACAGCGGAATGTCCCGTTGCCAGCATGGGATCCACCACGATCACATCACGCTCTGCAATATCCTCCGGCAGCTTTACATAATACTCCACCGGCTCGTGGCTCTTGGTATCCCGGAACAGACCGATATGCCCCACCTTTGCGGCAGGCACCAGGGTCATCAGACCGTCCATCATGCCCAGTCCTGCACGGAGGATGGGCACAAACGCCAGTTTTCTGCCGGAAATAATCTTGGACTTTGCAACGCCCATAGGGGTTGCGATCTCAATCTCCTTTGTGGGCAGATCCCGTGTGGCCTCGTAACACATCAGCATTGCGGTCTCTGCAACCAGCTCCCGGAACTCCTTGGGGCCGGTCATTTTGTCCCGCATCAGCGTGATCTTATGCTGTACCAGCGGGTGGTCAATTCTCTGTACTGCCATGGTTCATTCTCCCTTCGTGTGTGCTGCTTCCAGCTGTGTGATCATATCCAGACGTCTCTGATGCCTGCCGCCCTCAAATCCGGTTTCCAGAAAAATATCTGCCAGCTCCAGTGCAAGTCCACTGCCGATGACTCTCGCCCCAAGGCACAGCACATTGGCATCGTTGTGCAGACGGGTGTAGCGGGTACTGAACCCATCGGCGCATACGGAAGCCCGGATGCCGGGGATTTTGTTGGCGGCAATGGACATGCCAATGCCCGTGCCGCAGATCAGAATGCCGCATTCACAGCTACCGCTGATGATTTTCTCACAGACTGCCTGTGCAATCCGGGGATAATCACAGGGGGTTCCGTCACACCCCAGATCCTCATAAGCGATGCCCTTTGCGTATAAATGCGCCAGCAGCTCCTGCTTCAGAGGATAACCGGCGTGGTCACAGCCAATTGCAATCATAGTATTATCCGGATTTCCGGCTAGCGGAAACCCACTCCTTTCACTTCTCCCGTTCCCCGGGAATATGCATTCTATTATAGCACAATCCGGCAAAAAAAGCAACCCGATTTTGCGCCATTGTCCTATTTCACAGAAAAGAGCCGCTTTGCGTTTTCCCCGGTCTGCCGGAGCATCTCCTCCAGGGTGCAGCCCTTTTCCTCCGCCATACGTCCGGCGGTCATGGGGATCATGGAGCTGTCGCAGCGCTTGCCCCGGTAAGGCACCGGCGCCATGTAGGGGCAGTCTGTTTCCACCAGCAGCCGATCCATGGGCACAGCCCGGACAGCCTCCAGCGCCCGTCTGGCATTTTTAAAGGTCACCACCCCGGTAAAGCCCACATACAGCCCCATAGCTACAAGCTCCCTGGCGGTTTCCGCCGACCCGGAAAAGCAATGCATGACCCCCTTGGGGCGATATTGCCGCAGGATCTCCATACAGTCACCGGTGGCATCCCGGCAGTGCATAATCACCGGCAGATCATGCTTTGCGGCAAGCTCCAGCTGACTGCAAAACAGCATCTTCTGCTGCGCCGGGTCATAGCCCGGATAGTGGTAATCCAGACCAATCTCTCCGATGGCATGCACCTTCTGGCAGGCAAGCAGCTGCTCCAGGGTTTCCAGATAATCCGCCGGCACCCTGCCGGCTTCCTCCGGATGGATGCCCACAGAGGTGTAAATATAGTCGTACTGTGCTGCAAGCTGAATCCCCGCCCGGGCACTGACAAGATCCGATGCCGCCAACATTACCCGTGCCACCCCCTGCTCCGGCAATGCCGCCAGTACCTGCTCCCGGTCCGGATCAAATGCCGGGTCGGTATAATGGGCGTGGCTGTCGAAGATCAATGGCTCGTTCATCTTACTTCACCATCTCCTGCATGTTCTTCAGGGTATTCTCCGGGATCGTCAGCAGATCCCCCGTCTGCTGCAGGGACAGGTAGTAATATCCGGTGGAGCCGGGAGCATACTCCAGCATATACTTCATGGCATGCTTCCGGTTCTTATAGTCCTGGGCAGTCACATCGGAGTCCTTTACCAGGTTGATGATGGTGGAGAAGCTCCGATCCAGCGTCTCACTGATCCGGGAGCCGTCGGTCTGGTTCAGCATTTCCGCAATGGTGGAATCCACCACCACCATACGCTGTGCCTCACCGCCCGTAAAGTCCGGATAGGTCAGATACAGCTGAATCTGGCTGCCTCCCAGATACTGCATTTTATCGCTTTCCTGCAATCCGACAATCTTTTCATCTACAATGCATTCTACACCCCCGAGAATGGAGCATAGCTTTTGAAAGGAGGTGCTGTCAAAGACCATGTACCGATCCAGAGCCATGTTCAGCGCTGCCGCCGCAGCGTCCCGGGCAGCTGTCACGCCGGACATGTGATATACATTGTCCAGCTTGGTGGATGCGCCGTTATTGTTGACTGCCAGGTTCGCCGGCAGTGCGATGCAGGTGTTCCGCTTTGCCACCGGGTTGAACCGGAAGATCATGTAGCACACAGGCTTGTCGGATTCCTCCGTATCCAATACGCAGAACAAATTGAACTGATCCTCCTCGGAGATCAGGGTGATCTCCGGCTCCAGCTGTTTGAGGGAATCCCCTCCGCCGCCAAAGCCGCCGAACAGGAAGAAAATAATGCCGCCAATGATAACGAAGCTGACCAGCAGGGTGATCAGAAAGGGAATGGCGATGCTGCCTGTGTTTTTCTTCATAGTGTATCTGTGAAAGCGGATCCCACCGCTTTCGCTCCTTTCTTTTGATTCCATGTCGCTTTCCACAGCGGATCCTGTATATTTTTGCAGGAATCCACGTATTTTCAGGGGCGTTATAAGGAATATGCAGAAAAGTCATGTGGATTATGCAGAATGTTGAAAACGCTGTGGAAAGTGTTAAATAATCTTAAATCTTGAAATTTGCCTGCAAAGGTGCTATAATAGGTTCGTCGGGTTCGGCTTTTGCCTTGTCACGCAGCTTGCCGATGTCGATGACGCAAAGCTCCAGTCCGCATTTGCGGGCATAACCGATGGTCTGACCGGTACCGCTGTTGTAGTCATCCACCACCGCAATGAGCCGCTGGGCATGATCCACCATATACCGGTTCCGGATCTGATAACACCTGCGGGTATAGTGACTGCCGGTGCAGTACATTTCATCCGCCCTTGCCAGCACACTGTCAAACAAGTACCGATCCTCTCCGCGAAAGTTTTTTCCGTGGTTTTCGGTGGGCTTGACGCAGATCAGCTGCAGGCCGGAAAAATCCCGTTTCAATTCCAGCACATATCCCGCTGCCCAAAGATCCACCCCTCTTGCAAGACCGGTGATAAACCGGGTGTAGCCCTCCTCTGCCGACCGGCGGATCTGGTAGTACAAAAGGCTTTTGACCATCATCAGCAGCTGGGCATCCTCGCTGTTGGGGCCGGGCAGCTTTTCGGGGCGGTGACCGGAAAAGCAGACTGTTTTTTCTCGCATACACATCCCCCGTTCTTTGGTTCTTCCATAGTATAGCATAAAACCGTTGATATTTCAAGCCGAAAGGAAATGTTATTTTGAAACCATATCTAAAACGTGCGTGGGCTGAAATCTCTCTGTCCGCCCTGGAAGCAAACATTCGTGCCATTTCCGCCTCCCTGCAGGGAAACACCCAGATCATGGCTGTTGTCAAGGCGGATGCATACGGACACGGCGAAGCGGAGATCCTGCAAAAACTGACCCAGATCGGCATCCGCTACTTTGCCGTCTCCAACCTGGATGAGGCGCTGCATGTGCGCCAGTACTGCCCGGACAGTGATGTATTGATCCTGGGATACACACCGCCGGAGTATGCAGACACCCTTGCCCAGAACAACATCATTCAGGGCATTGTTTCCGCCGAGTATGCCTGCACTCTGAACGCCCGTACCCGCACCCCCATCCGCTGCCATGTAAAGCTGGATACAGGCATGGGGCGCATCGGGATCACCGGCGACACCCCCGGTGACTGTGCAGACAGCATCCAGGACATGTCCTTCCTGCGAAATCTGAAGATCGAGGGCATCTACACCCACTTTGCAGTGGCGGATATGCCGGATGATCCGGAGCAGAATGCATACACCGAAGCCCAGAAGCAGTTTATCCGATCCGTTGGAACGGAGCTGATGAAGCGGGGCGTACATTTGAAGCACCTGCATTATCTCAACAGTGCCGGTGTGCTGTATCACAATGATGCAAACAGCACCCTTGCCCGGGTGGGCATCATCATGTACGGACTGGCACCCAACTATCCCCTGCCGGTGCCGCTGGATCTCAAGCCGGTGCTTTCCCTCAAGGCTGTGATCTCCCACATTAAACGGGTTCAGCCCGGCACCTCCATCAGCTACGGCCGCACCTTCCAGGCGGATCACTGCATGAAGATTGCTACTGTAACCGTGGGCTATGCGGACGGCTATTCCCGGCTGCTGTCCTCCAAGGCGGATGTGCTGGTGAAGGGCAGGCGCTGCCCCATCGTGGGACGGATCTGCATGGATCAACTGATGCTGGACGTTTCTGCCATTGACGACCTGCGCTGCGGCGAGATCGTGACCCTGATCGGTCAGGACGGTGACGAGCAGATCACCGCTGACGAGCTGGCATCCCTGTACGGCACCATCGGCTATGAGGTGGTCTGCGGCATTTCCAAACGGGTCCCCCGTATTTATGTGGACTAAAGACAAGTATATCTGCGCCTGTCGGAGCATCCGGCAGGCGTTTTTTCTTGAGGCGATACCGCACAAAGCAAGCCTGGCGCCTTGACAAATCCGGTCGATGGATGTATAATAACAAGTGTTGCGCATCTAACGATATATACAAGGAGATGAAGGCATGCCGCCAAGCGTCAAATTTACAAAAGAAGAGATCGTGAATGCTGCATTACAGGTCGTCCGGGAAAAGGGCACCGCTGCCCTGACCACCCGTCAGATCGCCGCCGTTCTGGGGGTATCCACCCGTCCCATCTTCACCTATTTTCAGAACATGCAGCAGGTACAGGAGGCAGTCCGGCAGGCAGCGCAGGCTCTGTATCACAGCTACATCAAAAAAGGATTGGAGCAGGTGCATCCCTTTATCGGGCTGGGCGAGCAGTATATCCGCTTTGCCACCCAGGAGCCGGAGCTATACCGACTGCTGTTTTTACCGCTTGCCCCAGGCAGCGAGAGCAAAGCCATGGAAGAAATGGAGCGCACCCAGAACCTGGTGTTGGAGTTCCTGCAACAGATCTATCAGCTGGACGAAGCCGCCGCAAAGCAATTTTTCCGGGATGTGTGGCTGGTTGCGCACAGCCTTGCCGCACTGATCGTCACCAATTGCTGCCCCTATTCCCCGGAGGAGATCCGGCAGATTCTCACCTCTGTCAGTCTCAGCGTCTGCAAAGCCTGCAAGGAAATACCGGAATTCGTCACAAACCATCTGGACAGGGATACCCTGTTCCGGAGCATAATCGAAAAGGAGTAACCTATGCTGCAAATTTCACACCTATCCAAAAGCTTCGGGGACAAGAAGGCAGTGGACGATCTGTCCCTGCACATTGCCCCGGGAGAGATCTACGGCTTTATCGGCCACAACGGCGCCGGAAAGACCACAACCCTCAAGTCCATTGTAGGCATTCAGCAATTTGACGCCGGCAAGATCACCATCGGGGGACATTCCATCCAGGAGGATCCCCTGGGCTGCAAGCAGATGCTGGCGTATATTCCGGACAATCCGGACATTTACGAGTACATGACCGGTATCAAGTATCTGAACTTCATCGGGGATATTTTCCGGCTCCCTGCCGCAGACCGGAAGGCACGGATCCAGAAATACGGAGATCTGTTTGAGCTGACCGGGGATCTGGCACAGCCGGTGGCGTCCTACTCCCACGGCATGCGGCAGAAGCTCGCCATTATCTCCGCCTGGATCCACCAGCCCAAGCTGGTACTCATGGATGAGCCCTTTGTGGGACTGGATCCCACGGCATCCCACCTGCTCAAGGGCATGATGCGGGAGCTTTGCGACCAGGGCGGCGCCATTTTCTTCTCCACCCATGTACTGGAGGTGGCGGAAAAGCTCTGTGATAAGATCGCCATCATCAAGGGCGGCAAGCTGATCCGCTCCGGCACTCTGGAGGAGGTCAAAGGCGACGACAGTCTGGAGGAGGTATTCCTGGAACTGGAGGGAGAAACATGCTGAAGCTACTGGTGAAAAAGCAGCTGATGGAGATCTTCCGCAACTACTTTTACAATCCAAAAACCAATAAAAAACGTTCCACCGGTGCTGTGATCGGGTTTGTCGTCCTGTTCGCCATTATCATGATCGGCATGCTGGGCACCATGTTCACCGCCCTGTCCGTGAGCTTGTGCAAAGCCTTTATTCCCCTGCAGATGAGCTGGATGGTCTTTGGCATCATGGGGCTGCTGGGCATTTTTCTGGGCGCATTCGGTAGTGTATTCAACACCTTTTCCGGCTTGTATCTGGCAAAGGACAACGAGCTGCTCCTGTCCCAGCCCATTCCAGTACGTTCCATCATCCTGTCCCGACTGCTGAGCGTGTATCTGATGGGACTCATGTATTCCGCTGTCGTCACCATTCCCGCCGCCATCGTTTACTGCGTCTATACCACCGTCACCCCGGCAGTGATCCTGGGCTGCACTCTGATGGTGCTCATCATTTCCATGATCGTACTGGTGCTGTCCTGCCTGCTGGGCTGGATGGTAGCAAGGATCAGTCTGAAGCTGAAAAACAAAAGCTTCATCCGCGTGCTCACATCCCTGCTGTTCATTGGTGCCTATTACTTCTTCTATTATAAAGCGCAGGGTACTCTCCGGAATCTGATCGCAAACGCCGTGACATATGGGCAGGAAATCCAGGGCAGTGCCTACCCGGTGTACCTGTTTGCAAGAGTTGGCGAAGGGGATTGGAAGGCTATGGGACTGGTGACCCTGGCAACCGTCCTGGCGCTGCTGCTGACCTGGAGAATCCTGTCCCGCAGCTTCCTGCACATTGCCACTGCCACCGGGAAAACCAAAAAGGCTGCCTTCAGAGCCGATGCCATTCGTACCCGGAGCATTTCCGGTGCTTTGCTAAGCAGAGAATTCGGCAGATATGCCTCCAGTCCCGTTTACATTCTCAACTGCACCATGGGCACTCTGTTCCTGCTGGTGATCGTCGTGGCGGTACTGATCAAAAGCGGCACTGTCCTTCCCACACTGGGAAAGATCTGCTCTGAGTATTCAGGATTCATTCCGGTGCTGGCCTGTGCCATTGTCTGCATGGTCGCCTCCATGAACGATAGCGCAACCCCCTCCGTATCCTTAGAAGGCAAGAACCTGTGGCTGATCCAGTCCCTGCCGGTGCGTCCCTGGGATGCACTGAAAGCAAAGCTCCAGGTACAGTTGCTGCTGACTGCGCCTCCGGCATTTTTGTGCAGCGTCTGTCTGGCAATCATCCTGCCGGGCACCCTGGCGGAACAGCTGCTGATGGTTGTCACAAGCCTGCTGTTTGTGGCATTCTCCGCCCTGTCCGATCTGATGCTTGGAATAAAATCCCCCAATCTGACCTGGACCAACGAAATGGTACCCATCAAGCAAAACTTCAGCGTTTTTGTAGCTATGATGGGCGGCTGGATCTACTCCGTTGCCCTGGGGGGACTGTTCTTCCTGTGTGATCGAATCATGAGCGCATCCGTATATCTTGGCATCGTATGCCTGCTGACCGCCGGGCTTTCCCTGTTGCTGTACCGCTGGCTGAAAACCAAGGGTGCCAATATCTTTGCATCCCTGTGACCCCATCCGAAAATAAAAACGCCTCCGTCGTAAAACAGAGGCGTTTTTGTATGCATCCGGTTCAGCTGGCTGTCTCCAGGATCTTACCATCGGAAATTTCGATCAGCCGGTCACACTGCTTCGCCACCCCCATGTCGTGGGTGACGATCACCACTGTCTTGCCCTGGTGATTCAGCTCCTTGAACACATGCATAATCTCCTCCGCCGTCTTGCTGTCCAGAGCGCCGGTGGGCTCATCCGCCAGCACCATGCTGGGCTGGTTCACAATGGCTCTGGCAATGGCAACACGCTGCTTCTGCCCGCCGGACAGCTTATTCACCGGCTTTTTCGCCATACTGTCCATGCTCACCGACTTCAGCGCTGCCAGTGCCAGCTCCTTCCGGTTGGATTTTTTGTGCTTTGCAAAATCCAAAGGCAGCAGCACATTCTCCAGGCAGGTGAAATCATCCACCAAGGCAAAATCCTGCATCACCATACCGATCTTCTCGTTCCGGATCTGGGCATACTGCTTTTCCGACAGGTTCTTTACCAGAGTATCATCAATTTTATACTCGCCGGATTCATAGCTGTCAATGCAAGCGAGTATATGCAGCAGGGTGGACTTCCCGGCACCGGATTTGCCGATGATCGCCACCATCTCCCCATCCTCAATGGTCAGAGAGACTCCCTTCAGGGCTTCAAACTCGTTGGCTTTCTTGGGGTTGTAGATCTTATGTACATTTTCCAGTGTAATCATGCGGAATCCTCCTTCGTTGGTTTGCAGAATCTGAATCAATCCTGTTTCAGTACATTTTTTATGATATCGATTCCATGCATCCCCTGTTGTTCCAGTATATCATTTTATTTATTTGCAAGTCAAGTATTTTCAGTCCGTGTGACACTTTTCTGAAGCTTTTTGTACGAATTCATAAAGGATGCCGTTTCCATTTGTGAAATTCTAACAAAGCAAACCAGCTTGCACAGGATTCCCGACCATGCTATAATAAAGACAAATCACAAAAGGAGGCAGGCATATGGAACTGACAAACCGGAACATTGACGGAGGCAACGGCTTTGACTGGGGCAGAACCTCCGGGGACTACGCCAGGTACCGGGATATCTATCCACAGACGTTTTATGACCGGATCCTTGCACGGGGACTGTGCACCGCCGGACAAGCTGCCCTGGATCTGGGCACGGGCACCGGCGTACTGCCCAGAAGCCTGTACCCATACGGGGCGCAGTGGACGGGCACGGACATCTCCCCACAGCAGATCAGTCAGGCTAAGCAGTTGTCCGCCGGTATGCAGATTACCTATCGGGTATGCTCCGCAGAACAGCTGGACTTTCCCACCGACAGCTTCGACGTAATCACTGCCTGTCAGTGCTACTGGTATTTTGACCACGGGAAGGTAGCTCCGCTCCTTGCCCGGATGCTCCGACCCGGCGGACGGGTGCTGTTTCTGTGCATGGAATGGCTGCCCTTTGAGGATCCGGTTGCCAACGCCAGTGAGCAGCTGGTACTGAAATACAACCCCAGCTGGACCGGTGCAGGCGAAACCATGCACCCCATCAGCATCCCCGACTGCTATGGGGCGTATTTTACCCTGACCCACCGAGAGGAATATCTGCTGGACGTACCCTTTACCCGGGAAAGCTGGAATGGACGCATGCGGGCATGCCGGGGTGTGGGCGCCTCCCTGCCGCCGGAGCAGATTGCAGCCTGGGAACAGGAGCATATGCAGATGCTGGAGCATATGGCACCGGAAGCCTTCACCGTCCGGCACTATGCCGCTATGGCGGAACTGACACTCCACTCTACGGAGCGTTGATTGCAAACTGCCCCGGAATCCGGTACAATGAAATACGGGAGGTGACACTATGGATCAGATCAGAACAGGCAGCCTGATCCGCCGTCTGCGACTGGAGCAGGGCATGACTCAACTGGCGCTGGCGGAACGGCTGGGGGTCAGCGATAAGGCTGTTTCCAAGTGGGAACGGGGCTGCGGTGCACCGGATCTTTCCATCCTTCCCCTATTATCTCAAGCCCTGGAGGTGGACACGGACACCCTGCTCCGGGGGGATCTGGAGGCGAATGACTTGACCAATGGCAATCTGAAGCGCATGCGGTTTTATCTCTGTCCGGAATGCGGCAATCTGTTGATCTCACAGGAGAATGCGGACATCAGCTGCTGCGGACGGCGGTTGTCCCCGCTGGAGCCGCAAAAAACTGACCCGGCACACATGCTGCATGCAGAGCGGAACGATGGAGAATGGTATATCACCACAGAGCACAGCATGCACCGGGAGCATTATATTTCCTTTGTGGCACTGCTCAGCGGAGATACCCTCATCCTCAAAAAGCGGTACCCGGAATGGACGTTGGAAACCCGGCTGCCCTATCTGCCCCAAAGCACATTGCTTTGGTACTGCACACAGCACGGCTTGTTCAGCCAGCGGCTGTAAAACTGCATGAAAAAAGAGCAGCTCCGGCTGCTCTTTTTTCGTATTGCCCAGCGGGTATAACCACCCGCCCCATCAGCAGCTTCTCAGCATTCCTTTCCGAATGCAGTATCAGTCCAGGGACGTTCTGACCCAGCGATCCAGAAACGCCATTTGCTCCGCCGTATGAAACCAGTGCTCGCCGCCTTGCATCACCGTCAGAACTGCGCCGGTTCGCTCCGCAAATGCGGACATAACCCCGGGAGCAGTCAGATTATCCCTGTCCCCGTAGAGAATGCAGGTAGGCACGTCCCACCGGATGGGATGCCGCCGCACATAGCAAAGATATTCCCAGGACAGAGTCTCGCCAAAGCTGGTGGGGATCTCTCCCCGGGCGGAAAGCTCCTCCTCAGTCACATTTGCCCAGGTCATCATGCTGCGAATCAGCTTTTCCATATCCACCACAGGAGAAATCAACAGTGCTTGCTCCACCTGCCTGCCGGAAAGGGCATGCATGGAAAAGAAAGCGCCGATGCTGTTGGCGATTAAGAGAATGGTGTCATACGCTTTTCGCTGCTCCTCGAAAAAGACAGGAAATTCTGCTTGCGCCTCCCATGGATTCTGTGCGTGATAATCAAAGCCCGTCACATCCCACCCGGCAAGCAGCGGCTTGTAATGCTCCGCTTCCTTGGAATCGCCCCCCTTCCCGTGTACATAAACGGCAAGACGCCTTGCAGATTGTGGATTTACTTGTATGCTGTTCATATGATACCTCCCGGATACGAATAACTTTCACATGTGCTCCTTTTGCTGCTCTGAAGCAGGAGACCCGGCAGGCTTCATGCAGAACAGATGCACACCAAGCGCAGCATCAAAGCCAGTAGCAGCAAACACACTGAACCGCTCCACAACGCCGAAATATGCAGCAGGCACCAGCTTCATACCCAGTGCTCCTACCAGCATCATGCCAAGGGCGATCCCGGCGCAGATCCCGTAGGAACGGCAATCCCGATGCCGGATCCCGGCAATGAGGATCAGCGTCAGAGACAGTATGGACAGCAGCACCACCAGAACAGTCACGAGGATGTGCATCCGATCCTGTAGAGTGCCCCCATAGCCGCTGTCACTGAGGGGAAACATCCGGTACCCCACCGCCGAGATCCATTCCATAGCCGCAAACAGGTAGATGCCGCTCCGCAGCAACCGATTCTTTCTGCCCTGAATGCCCAGGCATACCACTGTAACACAAAGCACCTCGCAGGTGTTATACAGGGCACTAAGCTGATTCCACAGGGCAAGGGACGGGGCGTTTGCTGCGCTCAGATCGCTGACCGCCTGTGCCATCCAGTTGTAGCCAGGATAGACAAGCGGGGCAAATATCACTGCCGCCCCATAGGACAGCAGGCTCAGGATCCCCAGCAGCCCCAGCCGCTGAATCAATGGTTTTTTCATGATGCTCAACCCTTTCAATCGTGTGGTGTTGCCTCAATCGCCGACTCCATCACGCGTTTATGCTAACTAACGTTCGTTAGTATAAGAATAGAATATGCTTAACCTCTTGTCAAGTCCACTGCAAAAATAGTGCAGTCTGCTTGCAAATCTGCTGCGACTGTGCTATACTAGGGGCAAACCAACTGCAATTCCCACACCATGCAAAGGAGGCGGAAGCTATGAAAGCGGAATGGATTCTGAATCTCAAGCCCGGAGAGGATCCGGAACAAAAAGCACAGGAATGGATCCGGGAGTATGACGCATTTGCCGAGGATTTCCCGGACAGCAGGGCGCTGGCAGACCAACTGAGTCAGCGTGTCCGGAATGCCGCAGCCCTTCTGAAAGGAACACATGCAGCCGATAACCTGAATTTGAACGGAGTTCCGCTGGGCGATCCGGCAGATATGGCTTTCGCCGGATCCTGGTTCTCCTTGCCGGAGCTTGTGGATATACAAATGGGCTGGGCAGTCCTGGCGGACGGGCGGAACGATGCCCAGGGAGATCCCCACGCTTCGGTGCGACAAGGATTCCTGCGGGAATTGGAGGGCAAGTGGCAGGACGCTCTCCGCTGTTATCAGCAAGGACCGGAGGATCCGGAGATTCGGAGAAGAATGCAGTACTGCCGGGAACGGACGACAGCAGAGGGTGCATTGTGCTATGCAAAGGCACAGGAGCTGTTGCTGAAGCTGCGGCAGTCGGAGGCGCTGAAGCTGCTGAATCGGGCTGCCCACCTGGGAAATATAGATGCCGCAGAACAGCTTGCCCTTTCTCCGGCATCAAAGGATCGGGAAAAGGCACTGGGATTGCTACGACATGCGGCAGGGCAGAACGACCCGGACGCATGCTTTGCCCTGTATCGGCTGTATGACCAGGGAATCTATCCCGTACAGGCAACGGAAGCGGAACGGATGCTGCACCAGGCGGCTGATCTGGGGCATGCCCAGGCACAAACCCTGACAGCGGAGGGCATAGGTCTGCGCCCTGTCCGAACCATTTTGCTGGAGGAGATCCATGCAGGCAGCAAGGATGCCCTATGGTGGATGGTACAGGAATGCGAGAAGCAAGGGGATATGGAACAGGCTGTGGAATGGCTGGACAAAGCCATTGAGGCAAACCAGCTGGATGCACTGCTTGCGACAGCCCAGGCGTATGCAGAACCGGGAACAGAGGCGTACAGCCGGGCGGATGCTATGGATTACTACCGGCGTGCCGCAAGGGCAGGCTCTCTGGAGGCTCTGACTGCTCTGGGGGACTTGGAGCTGACGGATACCCATATTTCCTTTTACGATATGGCCTTACTGCTGCACAGCCCGGATGCGCCCCGGAAAAAGCCGGACAAGCACATGGTAGAGCAGCACAAAAAGCAGCTGGCATGGTATACCTTGGCTGCAAACGCAGGGGCAGTGGGACCGATGCTGGTGCTGAGTGATGCCTATGCGCAGGGATACCCGGTGGAGCAGGACGCAGCACAGGCATTCTTCTGGGCAAATCAAGGTGCCGGAGCCGGGGATCCCCTTTGTATGTACAAAGCCGCACGCATGCTGGAACAGGGAAATGGGGTACAACAGAATCTGCCGGAGGCGGTCAGACTCTACGAGCAAGCCGCTCTAAAGGGGATGGCACAAGCAGCGGAACGGCTGTGGCAGATTTATGCCACAGGGCTTGGAGCCATTCATCCCAATCGGCGAAAAGCTGCATTTTATCACCGCCGAACAAACCGGAGGTAACCGGTTTCCAAACACAACACAGCGCCATGTATAATACATGACGCTGTTTTTTGGATGCAATCACTTGATGCTGCCTTCTCCACACCCATCAACTTCATGGGCTGTAACCCTTGCTGCTATTGGCTAATCCGGGAAAACGCCATCACGGCAATGCCCAACACCACCAGGATCACGCCTGTGGCACGGTTCAGAGTCTTTGGAGTTGCCTTATTCGCCAGCACCGCAGCAACCTCCGCCCAGATTAAGGTAAACATCACGCACAAGCCCCACACCAGCCAGTCCGGAGTACCGCCGATCACGAAATGGGACACGGCACCGGTCAGGGCGGTAAAGGTCATGATGAACACGCTGGTACCAACGGCGGTTTTCAGCTCATACCCCAGCACGGAGGTCAGAATCAGAAGCATCATCATGCCGCCGCCTGCACCTACAAAGCCGCAGATAAAACCAATCAGCATACCGCATACCAGGGATTGTATGGCACGCTTTTGGGCGGATACCCCCTGCATGGCCTCCTTGGTGGTCATCACCGGCCGGAGGATAAACTTGATGCCCAGCAAAAAAGTCATGAACACAGAAAAGTTTCCCATGGTGGTGGAGGGTACCAGACTTGCCACAAAGCTGCCCACCACAGTAAAGGCAAGCACAGCCCCCATCATAATCAGTCCGTTGCGGATATCCAGATTCTTATTTTTTCCATAGGTATAGGCAGAAGCGGCGCTTGCCAGCACGTCAGAGGACAGGGCAATGCCCACCGCCATGTAGGGATCCATATGCAAAAAAGTGATCAGCATGGGACTGATGACTGCCGCCGCACTCATTCCGGCAAAGCCAGTGCCCAGTCCGGCGCCCATACCAGCAAAGAACGTAACAAGCAACGTGATCAACAAATGCAAATCTGATTTCCCCTTTCTGAAGATATCCAATGTAGCCCAGTATAACACATCCAGTGAAAAGTGTCAAGGCGCAAAAGAGTACCCTTTTTCGGCTACATGTCCAAAAAAATACACTGTATTTTAGAACTTTGTATAAAACGTCGAAATTAACACGAATTATGTTTACTTTTTGTGCATCTTGTGTTATAATTGCAGTAACAAGACAGAAGTGGGAGAGGTATGCTTCCACAGCATGACAAAAATAAAATTTAAAAATTTAAACGGAACCGGACATTTCTAAAATAAGAAACGGAGGGATTAGAATGTCAAACCTGAACAACCAAACTGCACCGGACATACAGATGATTTGGCAATGCTATGGACAGAACCCCCAACCTTTTTTGCTGCTTCGCAGTGAAACGAACGAAAACGGTACGCAAAAGCTACAGGCAGTTTATGGGAATCAGGCATTCTATGCTCTGACCAAATCGGATCCCACCACCCTGGAGGGCACTCCATACCAGGTGCTGTTCCAGGACAATATACTCCAACATACAGAACAACTGCTGGCAATTGCTACGGAGGGCGGCTCAACACAGATCCAGCTGTCAAATCAATCCATCGACAATCTGACCATCCGGGCATTTCAGTTGATGCCCGGATTCTGTGGCTGTCTGCTGTCGCAGGATAGCCAACCGGATATTTACACAGAGATTGAGAAGCTGGATGAAAACCTCAGTGGCGGTCTGCTGGTGATTGAACATGCATCTCCCTACCGACTGCTGTATATCAACCAGTTTCTCTACCTGCTGCTGGGTTATGGAACCATGGCAGAACTACAAGAGGAGTCGGAAAGTGCCTCCATACACAGCTTTATCCATCCGGAGGATCTGGAAAAGGCAAAAGAAGCCCTGCACAGCATGACGGATATAGGATTCGCCCACTGCGTTCTCCGGGTGCAGAAGAAAAACGCCGGTTATCTTTGGCTCTCTCTGCGGGGCAAGTGCAGAATGCTTGCCGGCGTACCTGTCCTCATTCTCACCGCCCACGAAATCGGAAACGAGATCGAAACCATACAACTGGAAGGAAATATCAGCCACCAGGTGAATCTGAACCTGGCAGCCCAGTATTATGCGTTGTATTACCTGGAGGCTGCATCCGGTCATTATCGGCTGGTGTTCCACGATTCCAGACTGGAACAGCCCCATATTCCCACAGACGGAGATCATATTCTGGCAACCAGAAAATATCTGGAGGAACTGGTGCATCCGGATGACCGGGAAAAGCTACTGCGCCTGACCAATGTGCGGGAACTGATCCGCTGCTCCCGGCAGTGCGGAAATTGCCGGGTCTTGAACGTGCAGTTTCGGCGCAAATGTGGCGGAGTGTATGAATGGGTGGAGATGTATTTATCCATCAACGCTGCCGACCGACCGGAACAGCGGCTGGTGACCCTGGCATTCCGGAATATCCATGAAGAAAAGCTGGCAGAGCTTGCCCACCGGTATCTGGACGTGATTGCCTATGCCATTGCGGACACCTACGATGCGGTACTGGAATATGACACCCGGTGCAACTCCTTGTTTGAACTGCAAATGACGGACGATGGGCTTCGCCGTTCCCAGCGGTGCAGAGCATCCTCTGAGGTGGTGACCCAGATGGCAAAGGAATGCATCCACCCGGATGATATGAATGCCTTCCTGGAGGAATTTCACCCGGATCGCTTCAAGAAGCTGAGCAAGGGGCAAGCCATTACCCGGGAATACCGCAGGCATTGCCCGGACGGCAGATATCACTGGTGTTCCTACAGCATGCGCTGCTTTATGCAGAACGGAAGAAAATTATACATTCTCTTTGTCAAGGACATCCACGAGACTAAGATGCGAGTGCTACAGCAACAGGCAGAGTTGCGTCAGGCAATCGTAGAAGCAGAACAACGAGCGCTTGAGAAAACCCAACAGTTGTTCACCTATTACGGCAAAACCATTGAATTGATGAGTTCCGTGGTGGAGTACCGTTCCCTGGAGTCGGGAGAGCATGTAAAGCGGATCAAGAATTATACCAAGGAACTGCTCCAGGCGGCAATTGACCTGTATCCGGAACAGCATCTGACAGCGGAAAAGATCCAGAGCATTACGGAAGCCTCCGCCCTGCATGACGTGGGGAAGATCGGCGTACCGGACGGAATCCTGCTGAAGCCTGGCAGGCTCACCAAGGATGAGTTTGAGGTCATGAAGCGGCATACCCTGATCGGGTCGGACATCGCAAAGGAGATCCCCTTTGTGGCGGAACGGAAGGCTGAATACAACTACGGGTATAACATTGCCCGGTATCACCACGAACGTTTTGACGGCAAAGGCTATCCGGAGGGACTCCAGGGAGATCAGATTCCCTTCTGCGCCCAGATCGTTGCCATTGCGGATGTGTTCGATGCTCTGACCACCAAGCGAGTGTATAAGGACGCCTATTCCAAGGAAAAGGCATACGAGATGATTATGAACGGGGAATGCGGCACCTTCGCTCCCAAAATGCTGGAATGCTTTGCCCGGGTGCGGGAGCGCTTCAACAAGCTGGTACAGACGGATCACTGATCCGCCCTGTGCGCATACAACGAAAAGCCTTCCGAATCAATCGGAAGGCTTTTTTGGTGGGGTGGGTAGTGGGATTCGAACCCACGGTCTTCGGGACCACAATCCGACGCTTTAACCAACTAAGCTATACCCACCATCGGATTATATAACAGGGACTTGCACCCTTATTATCAATTGGCGCGCCTTATTGGACTCGAACCAATGGCTTACTGCTTAGAAGGCAGTTACTCTATCCAGCTGAGTTAAAGGCGCATGTGGAGCGGGTGATGGGAATCGAACCCACGTAACCAGCTTGGAAGGCTGGCATTCTACCATTGAACTACACCCGCAGCGAATGCAATCAACCAACGAATACTATTTTATCACAAAGTGCGCCGTTTGTCAAGCACTTTTTGAAAAAAATACGCAGACCCGGGAGAAAGCCGCCAGCATTGCCTATGCTTCCTCCTCCAATAGCATCAATTCCTCAAATTTCTCCTCCATCTGTCCCTTGACCTGTTCGATCTGGTTGCAAAGCTGCTGCATGCGCTTGTAGTCCGCACAGACCTCCTCTGTGCCAATCTGCTCCTGAAGCTGCTGTTGCTGCTGCTCCAGCGCATCGATCTCCTGCTCCAGAGTTCGGATCCGGTTCCGGCGCTGCGCCTCCCGGCTCCGCTGCTCCTTGGTGCGGTAAACCTTGGTGCCCCGCTCCTTGGCCTCCTCCGCTGCACGGCGCTGCTTCTGGGCATCCGCCTCCTGCTGTGCAAGCAGCTCCCGCTGCTGATGCACCGCCAGATAGCTGTCGAAATTGCCGGGGAACAGCTCCGCCTGATGGGGGGTAATCTCCAGGATCTTGTCGGAGATCCGGTTCAGAAGGTATCGGTCATGGGACACGAACAGGATGGTGCCGGTGTATGCCGCCAGCGCCTCCTCCAGCACTTCTTTTGTGGTCAGATCCAGATGGTTGGTTGGCTCGTCCAGGATCAACACATTGCCATGCTCCAGCATCATCAGGGCAAAGCACACCTTAGCACGCTCGCCGCCGCTGATGACCCCGATCTGCTTGAACACATTCTCCCCGGTCATGCGCACCTGCCCCAGCAGACTCCGGATCTCCAGATCCGTCATGGTGGGATACCGGTCGTGCAGTTCATCGATCACCGTGTTGTTGGGATTCAGTTGAGTGCTTTCCTGCTCAAAATAGGACAGCCTTACGTTGCTGGTCCAGTGTACATTCCCACGATGGGGCAGCTTTCCCAGCAACACCTTCAACAGGGTGGATTTTCCAATGCCATTCTCCCCGATGATGCCGATCTTCTCCCCTCGCTTCACCTCAAAGGACAGAGAATCTACCAGGGTGCGCTTCTGTTCTCCGATGCCTACGGTTACGTCAATATTCTGCACTTGCAGCAGATCAAAGGGCGGCTCGGTTTCATAGGTAAACCGGAGCTTTGCCGCCTTCTGGGGCATCACCGGCTTTTCGATCCGCTCCATCCGTTCCAATGCCTTCACCCGGCTCTGGGCGCTTTTTGCAGTGGTAGCACGGACAATATTCCGGGCAACATAATCCTCCAGCTTGGCGATTTCCTTCTGCTGGGCTTCGTATTCCTTCAACTGCCGGGCGACTGCCTCCGCCTTGAGCCGGGTAAAGGTGGTGTAATTTCCCTTGTACCGGGTCAGATGCCCCCGCTCGATCTCACAGATGGAGGTACACAGCTTGTCCAGGAAATACCGGTCGTGGGATACGATCAGCAGTGATCCCTTGTAATCCTTCAGGTACTCCTCCAGCCACAGCACCGTCTGGAAATCCAGATGGTTGGTAGGCTCATCCAGAATCAGCAGATTCGGCTCCTCCAGCAGCAGCTTGGCAATGGCAAGCCGGGTCTTTTCTCCGCCGCTGAAGCTGGAAATGACCCGGTCATAGGTATCCTCCCCGAAGCCCATGCCGTTGAGGACGGTCTTGATCTTCACGTCGATCAGATACCCATCCCGGCTTTCAAAAAAGGCAGTAAGCCGGCTGTATTCTTCGGACACTACATCCAGAGCGCCGTGCATCTGCGCCTCCAGCTCCCGCATCCGGTCTGCCGCCTGCAATACATCCGCAAAGACGCTGCGCATTTCCGCATACACCGTACTGCTGCGCTCCAGTCCCCCCATCTGCTCCAGGTAACCCACCGTGGTTTTGGAGGCACGGGAGATCACCCCATCGTCCTCAACAAAGCGATCCGGCTCCTCCTTTCCGGTGAGGATCCGCAGAAAGGTGGTCTTGCCGCAGCCGTTGGCGCCCACCAGACCGATACGCTCCCCTTCGTTGATGGTCAGGTTCACGCCGTGCAGGATCTCCCTGCCGTTGTAGTATTTATGAATATTCGATAAGCTAACCAGCATGCTTTTCTCTCCATTGCCGTAATCTCTTTTTAGGCAACACCGCAAAAAATGTGCGGCATTGCCTTTATTATACCACAGCCCGGGCTGTTTGACAAGCAAAAACCGGCACCCAGAACGGATGCCGGAAGGAATCACCCCTTGGAGCGGCTGAATTTTTTCTTCGCACCAAAGTTGATGGACATGGTAAAAATCCGGTCGGAGGTAAACAGCCGCAGGGCGATGGTGATGCAGATCAGGAACACTGCTAACTGATAGCCTGCCCCGATCCAGTACAGGGCCATATTTCCGAACATGACGTTGCTCATAGCCGAAAAGGTATGGGTAAAGGGAATGGCGTACAGCAGCGTCCGGACAACCGGGGACAGGGACTGGATATCCGTCATCATGGAAATCAGATAGGGAATCATGGCAAGCACCATAATGGGCATCAGCACGGACTGGGCGGACTTGGCATCGTTCACCAGTGCCCCCAGAATGATGGACACGGACAGGGTCACCAGAATGGTCAGGAACATTTGCAGCCCTACCAGCAGGTAGCTGCCTGCGGTCATATTGACCCCAAGCTGGGTCATGATATCGTCCATGGTCTGCGCCTGCCCCACCACTTCCCCCAGGGAGGTATCCCCGATGGATTGGGACAGCATGGAGGACAGGTACCCGGTAAAGCCCAGCATGTACACCACCGCATTCAGCAGTGCTACAATGGCTGCCGCCAGCATTTTCGCCAGAATCACCGACAAACGGGATACGGGTGCAGACAGCAGAGTTTCCAGGGTTTTGTCAATTTTCTCGGTGGAAATGGCACCAATGATCATCTGGGAGGTGTACATTACCAGCATGAACACCACAATGGGAATCAGCATGTTCTGCATGGACAAAAAACCCACCAGGGTGGAACTGTTGATCTGGGCGCTTTTATCACGCACCACCGTGATTTCCTTCGTTCCAAAGGGCTGCATGGCTTTGGCAGCCTGTTCCTGGGTCATACCGGACTGCTCCATCAAGACCTGGGTGAGAATGGTGCGAATGGACTGAAGCCCCCCGGCAAGCGGATCCCCGGCACTGCTGACCATGGAGGCATTCTTCAGCACGCTGACGGTTTCCACCTGTGCCGGATCGGTTCCATGAAGCAACGCATCCGTAAAGCCCTCCGGCAGAATAATCAGGGAGGAAAGCTCCAGCCGGGACATGGCGGCTGCCCGATCCTCCCCGGTGATCTCCACCGTATCCACCTCATAGCCCAGGGCTTTCAACTGTTGGATGAGACTCCGGGTCAGCTCCGTGTCGTCCTGGTCGCAGATATGCAGGGAGCCGCTTTCCTTGGCAGCATCCTGCACCACGTTGCTGAGAATCTGCCCGATCATAAACATCATACCGGCGGTGACCACCAGCACGACCACAAGCTGAGCGGTGAGCAATTCCCGCAGCTCTTTTTTCAACAGACTAATGAACTTCATGCTGCAGCACCACCCTTTCAAATACTTCCTCCAGATTTGACGCCCCATACCGGGTCTTCAGCTCCTCCGGCTTTCCGGTGACCATCAGATGTCCGCCGGAAATAATGCCCACCCGGTCGGACACATACTCGATCTCCAGCATATTGTGAGAGGACAGCAGAAAGCTCATGCCCTCGTCCCGGGCAAGCTGCAGGATCATCTTCCGGATCTCCAGAGCGTTGATTACATCCAGACCGCTGGTTGGCTCGTCCAGGATTGCCAGCTTGGGACGGGTCATCACCGCCCGGGACAGCAGCAGCTTCCGGATCATACCCCGGGAGTAGGTACCGATCTTTTCGTTGAGCCGATCCCCCAGACCGCACATTGCCATGGCACGCTGTACGCAGGCATCCGCCTGTTTCCGGTCGGTGGTGAAAATGCTTGCCATGAATTTCAGATACGCCTTGCCGGTCATGGTTTTGTATGCCCCAGCCTCATCCGGCAGATAGGTGATGCATTCCCGCACCTTTGCCGGCTCCCTGCACACGCTATGCCCGGCAACAACAGCGTCACCGCCGGTGGGCTGCAGCAGAGTGGCGATCATGCGGATGGTGGTGGTCTTGCCGGCGCCGTTGGGGCCGATCAGGGCAAAGATCTCCCCCTCCCCGATCTGAAACGACACCTGGTCGGCTGCCAGCACCTTGGAATACTGCTTGGACAGTCCCTGTACGTCCAGTACCATATGTTCTCCTCCTTACAAAAAACAGGCTATGGAACACTCCATAGCCTGTGATTCGTTTCTTATGCCTCAGGCGTCGGATTCTCGTTGGTCGGATCAAAAGTTGTTTCCGGCTTATCCTCCTCCGGCGCATCCGGCGGTGTGACCAGCTCGCCATGCATCAGCTTTTCAAAGTCATCCCCGTCGATCTTCTCATACTTGAGCAGATACTGCGCCAGGCATTCCAGCTGATCCCGGTGGTCGGTCAGAATCTTTTCACACTTAGCGTAAGCATCCTCCATGATCCGGCGTACTTCCTCGTCGATTTCCGCCGCCACAGTCTCGCTGTAGGTATGGGTATGACCGTAGTCCCTGCCCAGGAATACCTCATCCTGTTCGGAGGCATAGCCCACCGGCCCCAGCTTTTCGGAGAATCCGTACTTGGTCACCATATCCCGTGCCATTTTGGTAGCACGCTCAATGTCATTGGACGCCCCGGTGCAGATATCATCCAGCATCAGGGATTCTGCCACACGGCCTCCCAGGAACACGATCAGCTCCTCCTGCATCTTGCGGCGGGAAACGTGGCTGTCGTCGCTCTGGGGACGAGTCCAGGTAAGACCGGCTGCCATACCACGCTGAATGACGCTGACCTGGTGTACCTTATCGGTGGTTTCCAGGTTGTAGGTAGCAATGGCATGCCCAGCCTCATGGTATGCGGTGATCTTCTTGTCGCTTTCGGTCACAAGCCGGGACTTCTTTTCCGGCCCAGCCATAACCTTGAAGGAGGCCTCCTCAATATCCGATTCAATGATGGCTTTTCTGTTGGCACGGGCTGCCAGCAATGCTGCCTCATTCAACAGATTCTCCAGATCCGCACCGGTAAAGCCCTGGGTGGTTCTGGCAATGGTTTTCAGGTTCACATCCGGCCCCAGCGGCTTGTTCTTGGCATGTACCCGGAGGATCTCCTCACGACCCTTCACATCCGGATACCCTACCACGATCTGCCGGTCAAACCGACCGGGACGCAGCAGCGCCGGATCCAGAATATCCCGGCGGTTGGTAGCAGCAATGACGATCACGCTGTCATTGGCGGTAAAGCCGTCCATCTCCACCAGCAGCTGGTTCAGGGTCTGCTCCCGCTCATCATGACCGCCGCCCAGACCGGCACCTCTGTGCCTGCCCACTGCGTCGATCTCATCGATGAAAATGATGGAGGGAGAATGCTTCTTTGCCTGTTCAAACAGATCACGGACACGGGATGCACCCACGCCCACGAACATTTCCACGAAATCCGAGCCGGAAATCGGGAAGAAGGGACAGCCCGCCTCCCCGGCAACTGCCCGGGCAAGCAAAGTCTTACCGGTACCGGGAGGACCAAGCAGCAACACGCCCTTGGGAATCCGGGCACCGATCTCGGTGTATTTCTTGGGATTTTTCAGGAAGTCCACCACTTCCTCCAGCTCGTGCTTTTCCTCGTCCGCACCGGCAACGTCCTTAAAGGTTGCCTTCTTGCCGTGCTGGGACTGCGCTTTGATATTTGCCTTTCCAAAGGCAGAATACCTGCCGCCTCCGTTCTGCCGGAACATAAACACGATCAGGAAAATACCCATGCCAAGCATCACAACAGTGGGGATCACTGTCAACAACCAGGAGCTGTCCTTGATCTTGTAGTAATCCTGCTCCAGGGGCGCATCCGGGTTCTGCTTGTTGTATTCCTGCCGGTAGTTGTCCGTATCATCCAGAAACAGGCTCACGTTGGGCACAGTGTACTTCTTCTTGTCCTTGGAATCCTTTACGGTAAATTCCAGTTCCCCTGTGCCAAGATCCAATGTATAGCTAGTGACCTGATAATCGTCAAAGTATGCAATGATCTCGGAATATTTCGTGCTCTTGCCGGACTTGGACAGCATGGGCATAATCACGAATACAGAAACCACCAGCATCACTGCGATCAGGATATACGCCAGGGCGCCTCTATTTCTTCCAGGTGTCAATCCATTCACTCCTTGTCGGACCTAAGGTCCAGTAAAATTCAGCCATCGGATACGGTCAGCGTCAGCAGCTGCTGTGTGCCGGCATCCGGCTGTACACGGGCTGAAATTCCGATCCCCTCAATCCAGATCAGCCCCGCATCATCCTGAAGATAATGCAGCTTGGACCGCTGCTGCACCGGCACCTTCTCCTGAAGCAGTTTTTTTACCGACTTGGTAAAATCCCTGCCTGCAAGGCGGATGGAATCCCCCTGCTTTCTGCCGCGCAGTACAGCCGTCCCTTTTATTTTATCATAATCCAAAGTGGCATTTGTGAATTTACTGTGAACATTGCAATTACTTGTCACTTGATTTATCTTTTCCAGTCGAGCCATGCAGATCCGTCCGGGCATCAGCCGGTTTTCCCCGATTTGTAAAACCATCTCTCCCACAGCGGGTGACGGCGCTTGTGCATGCTCCCATTTCAGCATACCCTGATCTGCGGTCAGATAAACCCCGGCAGCAATATTTTGCTTGCCGCCGGTTTGCAGCAGCTGCTCCACCCGGGCGATCCGCACTGCGGAAACCTCCACGCCGCACCGCTGCAAAAACAGTGCCAGCACCCGGCGCTCCATGGCAGGATGCAGATTTTGCAGGCCGGACAGGCTGTTCTGCGCCGGGTCAAAGCATCGGTCAAAGGCATCCTGCGCCTGCTGCTCCAGATACTGCTGCTCATCCGACAGAATCCGGGTCATGACGCCCACCGTCCGATCCACTGCTGGATTCTGCTGCCGCAGCACCGGCAGCACATGATGCCGCAGCCGGTTCCGGAAAAATGCGTCCTGGGCATTGGTACTGTCCGTCACATAGCTTTGATGCTGCTGTGCCAAAAATCCCAGGATCTGTGGTCGGGTGACATACAGCAACGGTCGGATGATCCTGCCCCGGACGGGAGGAATGCCGCACAGCCCTGCAAGCCCGGTACCCCGGGTGAGCCGCTCCAGTACCGTTTCCGTATTGTCAGAAGCGGTGTGGGCAGTGGCGATTTTGGAGCCGGGAGGGCATAGCGCTTCCAGCTGGGCATACCGCAGCTCCCGTGCCGCCATTTCGCAGGAGGTATGCTTCCGCTGTGCCGCATAGGTCGCCACATCGCATGTGCCAAGGAAAAAGGGCACCTGCCGTTCCTCACAAAGCTGTGCACAGAAGGCAGCATCCCGGTCGCTTTCCGCCCCACGCAGATGGTGATTCACATGCACTGCCCGAAGACTGATGCCAAGCTGTTCCCGCAACGCAAGCAATCCCAGCAGCAGCGCCGTACTGTCTGCCCCGCCGGACAGCGCCACCGTTACCGTATCCCCCGGCTGCACCATAGCATACCGATGGATGGTTTCCATCATGCAGTGCAGCATGTCAGCGCTCCGGGTTGGAGAACCGGGTGTACTGACCATCCCAGATCAGTTCCACCGTGCCGGTTTCTCCGTGACGGTTCTTCGCCACGATGCATTCGCTGATGTTGGGGCGCTCACTTTCCTTATTATAATAAGCGTCCCGGTACAGAAACATGACAATGTCCGCATCCTGCTCGATGGAACCGGATTCACGCAGGTCGGACAGCATAGGGCGCTTGTCCGGCCGGCTCTCCACCCCTCGGTTCAGCTGGGACAGCAGCAGCACCGGAATGTCCAGTTCCTTTGCCATAATTTTCAACTGCCGGGTGATTTCAGAGATCACAAGCACACGGTTGTCGGATTTGGTGGCGGAATCCATCAGCTGCAAATAGTCGATGACCACCAGTCCCACGTTTTTCATCCGCCGCAGCTTTGCCTTGATCTGAGGCACGGTGACACCGGAGCATTCATCCAGGTAAATGCCCATGCCGCTCAGATAATTGGCACTGGACGCAAGCCGCACCCAGTCGTCGGAGCTGATCTTGCCGCTGCGCAGCTTGTTGGAATCCACCAATGCCTCCGTAGAAAGCATACGGGTGGCAAGCTGCTCCATGGACATTTCCAAAGAGAAGATGGCGACCTCCTTGTCGGAATGCCGTGCCACGTTGGTGGCGATATTCAGCGCAAAGGCGGTTTTACCCATGGCAGGACGGGCTGCGATCAGAATCAGGTCGGATTTGTTCAGACCGGAGGTAATGGCGTCCAGCATGGAAAAACCGGTACGGGCGCCAATGTACTTTTCCCGATCCGGCCCTGCCATTTTGCCGATGGTGTCGTATGCCTCCACGATAACCTCGCTGATGGGGATCAGACCCCGTACATCCTTGCCCTGTCGGATATCGAAGATCTTCTGCTCCGACCAGTCCAGCAGGGTCTGGGCATCATCGCCGCCATCCGCCACCCGATCCAGCACCTCCCGTGCCACATAGGCGAGAGAACGGATGTAATACTTTTCCGCAACGATTTTGCAGTAGCTTGCCACATTGGACACGGATGGCATCTGATCCACCAGAGCGGCAAGATATTTTCTGCCCTCCTGGGCGTTTTCAAAGATCCGTGCCTGCAGCGCCTCGTTGAGCACCACCACAATGTCAGCCTGGGAGCCGCTGGTGAACAGCCGCAGCATGATGCCGTACAGCTGCCGGTGTTGCTCATTGTAAAAGCATTCCGGGCTGATAAGATCCACCACCGTAGGCAGCACATCGCTGTTGACCAGAATGGCACCCAGAATGGACTGCTCCGCTTCAATGCTGTAGGGCAGCTCTTTCTCCGAAAAGCCTCCCTGCTCAAGCTGATTCATGACAATCCCCTGCTTTCAATGTCAGTTTGCTTCTACCACAGAAACGGTCACCTTTGCGCCGATGCCGGTGTAGAGCCGGATCTCCGCCTCGTATTCACCGTAGTTCTTGATGTCGCTCTTGAGGCTGATCCGCTTCTTGTCCACAGTGCAGCCATACTGGGCAGCAATCTGCTCTGCGATCTGGGCTGCGGTTACTGCGCCAAACAGCTTGCCGTTTGCCCCTGCCTTGGCATGGACAGTAACGGTTTTGCCGTTGATCTTTTCCGCAATCTCCCGGGCGTTCTGCTTTTCCACGTCGATCTTATGCTGCTGGCTTGCCTTCTTCCCGGCAAGATCACTCAGGTTCTTGGCAGTTGCCTCCAGGGCAAGTCCTTTGCCGATCAGAAAGTTTCTTGCAAAGCCGTCTGCCACTTCCTTTACGTCCCCGGCCTTGCCGGTTCCCTTTACATCCTTTGTTAAAATAACCTTCATCTGAATCTTCCTTTCTACTTGCTTTGCTCCGGCTGGGCAAATTCCTCAGCAAGCACTTGCAGCAGCTGCTGCTTCGCCTCAGCAACGGTAATATCGGGAATCTGGGTGGCAGCCATAGTCTGGTGCCCGCCGCCCCCCAGCTTTTCCATCACAACCTGTACATTCATGCTGCCCATGAAACGGGCGGAAATGTTCACCTCTCCGTTCAGGCTGTACAGCACAAAGGACGCTGCCACGGAGCGAATCCCCAGCAGCTCGTCCGCCGCCTGGGGTGCCACCAGCTTGATGTCGTTGAAAACCTCATCCGCCACTGCAATGGCACAGTGGTGGTACAGTTCCGCCTGGGACACCAGGTGTGCCCGGTGCTGATAGGTTTCGATGGAACTGGAGAAAAACTGTCTGACGGCAATGGTGTCTGCACCCATTTTTCGCAGATACGCAGCCGCTTCAAAGGTACGTACCCCGGTGCGCATGACGAAATTCTTGGTGTCCAGCATGATCCCCGCCAGCAGCACATCCGCATAGGCAGGGTTCAGATGCTCCGTATTCCGGAAATGCTGCAACAGCTCCGTCACCAGCTCCGCCGCCGAGGAAGCATAAGGCTCGTGGTAGAAGATCACCGCATTGTCGATAAAGTTCACGATCTTCCGGTGATGGTCAATGACCACCACCTGCCGGGCATTCTGGTACAGATCCACGCTTTCCACAAAATCCTTGCTGTGGGTATCCACCACGATCAGCAGGGTCTGCTCGGTCATCTGGGTCAGCGCTGTGGGCACGTCAATGGTCAGGTGGATATCCTCCGCCTCCATCCGGTCGATCAGCACCCCGGCTAAGGTGGTCTGCCGATCCACCACCACATGAGCAGGCTTGCCGCTCTGCAGGATGGCACCAGCCAGACCAATGGCAGAGCCGATGGAATCCAGATCCCCGTACCGGTGTCCCATGATCATGACCCGGTCGCAGGTATGTATCAGCTCCTGCATGGCGTTGGCAATGATCCGGGTCTTTGCCCGGGATTTTTTCTCCACGCCCTTGGACACGCCCCCGAAGAATTTATAGCCGTTCTCAGTTTTCAGGGCAACCTGGTCGCCCCCTCTGCCCAGCGCCATATCCAGCGCCTGCTTGGCAAATGCCTCGCTTTCCTCCAGGGTGGACGCCCCATGCCCCACGCCGATGGACAGGGTAATGGCGTACCGCTCCCCTACCGTAATGGTGCGGGCATCGTCCAGAATCCGGAACTTGCCCCGGATCATCTGCTGCAAATGCTGTTCCTCCACCACTGCCACAAACCGGTCGCTGGACAGCTTCCGGAGTACACCGGTGGTAGGCGCCATAAACCGCTCCAGCATCTGCTCGATGGCAACGAACACGGTGGCTTTTTCGCTTTCCTTTGCGTTTTGCAGCACGTCCTCGTAATTATCGATCACCAGCAGCATGACGGTGGGACGGGTATTGAGGAAGGTGTCCTGCAGTGCGGCATAGTCCGTCACATCCGTAAAGCACAACAGATGCAGATTCCGGTCATTCCGGGTACAGGTGGTCACACTGATTTCGTACTGCTTGTCGCAGTAATGGACGCTGCCGCTGCCGGTTTCCAGCAGGGTGGGCAGATCCAGATCCAGCACCTCCCCGATCCGCAGACCGAACACATCGTCATTCTCCAGAATATCCCTGCCGAACAGCAGGTTGTACCAGAGAATCAGACCGCTGTCGTCCAGGATGACGGTGGGCACCGGCAGAGAATACATAGTTTCATGCTCCGCAGCGGCAAGCTCATCGTTCAGTGTGGCAATAAAGCGGATATTCCGCTTGGAAAACAGGAAAAAAGAAATCAGGAACAAAACAGCCGAAACAAACAGCAGCACAACGGACAGCCAGAACCGTTCCGTATCATAGCCATGCAGCCCATAGGCGGCATAGCCAGCCGAACACAACAGCAGACCCACCGTTATACAGAACCATACCGGTCGCTTTTCCCGCATTTCTCACGCCTCCTTTGCTGCATGCCGGATCATGCCCGGATGCATCAGTGAATCTCTGAAATGATCGGCAGGATCATCGGACTGCGCTTGGTCTTGGAGAAAATAAAGTCGGACAGCGCATCCCGCAGCTTGGTCTTCATGGAGTTCCACTCCCGGAAATCCTGGGGCGTGCAGCTTGCCAGGGTGTGACTCAACAGGTTCCGTGCCTCATCCATCAGCTGTTCGGACTCCCGCACATACACAAAGCCCCGGGAGATCATATCCGGCCCTGCCACCACTTCTCCGATGGACTTGTCGATGACCACTGTTACAATGATCAGACCATCCTCTGCCAGATGCTTTCTGTCACGCAGCACGATGGAGCCAACGTCCCCCACGCCAAGACCGTCCACCATGACTCTGCCCGCAGGCACCTGGGACACGATCTTCATATCCACGCCATCGGTCTCGATCACGTTACCGATGTCCCCGATGATGATATTTTCCTTGGGAATGCCCATATCCATCGCCAGCTGCTTCTGCTTCTTGAAGTGCTTGTATTCCCCGTGCACCGGCATATAGAACTTAGGTTTGGTCAGCGCCAGGATCAGCTTGGTTTCCTCCTGGCAGGCGTGTCCGGACACATGCACCTCGTACATGCGCTCGTAGACCACTTCAGCCCCACATTTCATCAGCTCATTGACCACCTTGGTCACGGTCTTTTCATTGCCGGGAATGGGGGTGGCGGAAATGATGATGAAGTCCTGGGGGGTGATGGTCACCTTCTTGTGATCGTTCATGGCCATCCGGGTCAGGGCGGACATGGGTTCCCCCTGGCTGCCGGTGGTGATGAGCACGATCCGCTCGCTTTCGTACCGGTTCATCATATCGATGTCGATGATGATACCCTTGGGCACGGTCAGATACCCCAGCTCAATGGCAACGGTCATAACGTTCACCATACTTCTGCCAAAGATGGCAACCTTTCTGCCGTACCGGGCGGCGCAGTCGATGATCTGCTGCACCCGGTGAATGTTGGAGGAGAAGGTGGCGATGATGATCCGCTTGCCCTCTGCCTTGGCAAAGAGCTTTTCAAAGGATTCACCCACCGTCCGCTCCGAAGGGGTAAAGCCCGGCCGCTCTGCATTGGTGGAATCGGACAGCAGCGCCAGTACGCCCTTGCTGCCCAGCTCCGCAAACCGTGCCAGGTCAATGATCTCTCCGTTGATGGGGGTATAGTCCACCTTGAAGTCGCCGGTGTGTACGATCACGCCGGCAGGGGTATGGATCGCCATGCCCACTGCGTCCGGGATGCTGTGGTTCACCCGGATGAACTCCACTGCCATGCAGCCGAATTTCACAGTCTGCCGGGGCTTTACCACGTTCAGCTTCACCTTGCCCAGGAGCCGGTGCTCCCGGAGCTTTCCCTCCACCAGCGCCAGGGTCAGCTGGGTGCCGTATACGGGAATGTTGATCTTCTTGAGCAGGTATGCAAGTCCGCCGATGTGATCCTCATGACCATGGGTCAGCACCACGCCCCGGAGCTTGTCAACATTCCGCTCCAGGTAGGTAAAGTCCGGGATGACGATATCCACGCCCAGCATATCCGAATCCGGGAACGCAAGGCCGCAGTCGATCAGGAACATGTCGTTGGCGCACTCCACCACGGTCAGGTTCTTGCCGATCTCGTTCAGACCGCCCAGAGGAATGATCCGTACAGGGGTCTTCCGCAGTTCCTTCGGCTTTTTCTGGTTCTTTGACTTGTGGGCAGCCTGCTGCACCGGCAGCAGCTGCTCCTGCTGGGGCTTATTTGCCTTCGGGGGCTTTACGCCCAGCTTCTGGGGGTTCCGGCCTGCCGGCTTTCTGCCTCCCTGCTTCTGCCCGTTCTGTCCCTGCTGAGGCACTGCTCCGCTTTCACGCTTCGGACGTACAAAGCGCTTCTGATTTTCATTGTTCACATTTAACCTCTCTTTCCGGCTGCACCGCACAGTTCCTATGCAGTACTGCCTTCCTGTTGTTCCCGGCACAACACGCAGAAAGATGGTACAAGGGAACATCTCCGCACAAAACGGGGCGGCGCTGTCCGGCAGAGCAGCCCTCCATGGCTCCGGCAGGGCGGTCTGCATGTATTACTCCTTCGATTTCGTTGAATCAGCCGCAATCGTCAAAACATCAAAGCGACGGGAGTTCCACATCCTCCCGCCGCTGCATAGTCAATGCTGCGTCATTGTCCGGGTATGTATGTATGAACCTGCCAGAAACAGACAGGTTCTTGATAGGCGTTCTCGCCTTTGATTCCAGAATGCATCGCCGGGCATCCTGCCCAAGCGTATAATTAGACAGGCTAATTATACGCCAAATCGCACAAAATGTCAAGGGCATTTTTTCAGACAATGCACAAAGATCTGTGGGTTTTCGGGAGATTCAGCAGTATCCCCTCAGAAACGCCTCTGCCTGTCCGCATAGCTCCTGTGCAGTTTCCATGTCAGAGGATGCCGCATACAACAGCAGACTCTCCCGCCCTTCCGGCAGCACCCGGACTGCCCCCTGGGCGTTCTCCTGCAGCACGCCGCCCCGGGGATCCCCACAGACACGCTGCAGCAGCTGACGAGCGCTGTCCCCTGCCTCCATCAGCCGCCGGGTAGTATACAGGGGCGGCAGCTGTGCCAGCAGGGCGGACAGGCTCTCCCCGGTTTCCGCCAGAAGCTCCGTCAGTTCCATGCCAAGCTCCAGTCCATCCAGGGAAAACCGCTGTGCCAGTGCCAACGCCCGTGCCCGGGAATCCTCCTCCCTGCCGTAACGAAGAATCCGCCTGCCGTAAGTTTCCATCAGCCTGTCCCCTGCCGCCGGGAACCAATCCGGCAGGGCTGCGTCCTCCCCCTTCCGCCCCCGGAGCATGCAGCACAGCAGGAGCAGCTGCTCATAATGCACAAAGCCGGTATCCTCCCCGTACACTGTCAGCCGCCGCCCTCCATCGGACAGCTGGAACACCAGGGGCGCACCGGTGCCTCCGAACAATGTCTCCGCCAGCCTGCCCAGTCCCGGCGCACCGGCACTGATCTCAATGCGCCTGCCGCAGTCGGATCTGCTCCGCAGAGCCAGCTGCCGGGTATACAGGGCGGCAAAGCCGCTTCCCTCCGCAATCATACCGCTGCGGTGCTTCCGGAATCCCAACCCGGATGGCATCGACAGCGCCCCTCCGATCTGCTGCTCCTGCTGCCGGGTCAGAGGCAGTCCCCCTTTGCCGTAAAGAGTCAGACAGTCCTTGGCTCCGGCGTCCGCATACAACAGCAGGTCACAGTCGCCCATCACAGATGCCGCCTGCAATTGGGGCAGGGTACAATCCTCCAGCCGCAGACAGCCGCCCCCTGCCAATGCGATCCCCGCACACAGGGTATGCAGCAGCACCCGGCTGTCCGGATCCTCTGCACAGCCCACAGCCGTATCTCCGCAGGCAGCAAGTCCCTCCCCCAGCCGCAGCATGCCCAGAGCCGTCTGCTCTCCGCACAGGCAGCCGCTGTCCAGCTCCAGGGGCACCGGCAGACTGCTTCGCACATCCTCTGCCGCATCCGTCCGGGGCGGCACCCGCTTATCGGTGTACACCTGCACGCCCTGCCGCAGGACGGACGCCTCCCCAAGCCGGGAATTCTCCCCCAATGCACTGCCGGGTTCCATACAGCTGCCCTGCATCAGCATGGCGCCGGCGCCGATCCACGCCTCCCGGCACACCACATTGTCCCCGATGTATGCACCGTCCCCCACCACGCAGTCCGTCAGCTCCACGCCGCTGCCAATGGACACCTGCCTGCCCAGGATACAGCTCCGGATCCGACTGTCCCCTCCGATTTTCAGTCCGGCACCGGTGCAGCAGGGCTGCTCCAGCCGGTTGTCCGGCTGTCCGTCCGGGGTAATGCAGCCCTGTGACGTCCGGATGCCGGCTGTTTTGAGTCCGCTGCGGAGTACGGCACGCTGGGCACGAAGGTATTCCCGGACGCTGCCGATCCGATGCCATGTGCCTGCGTCCGGATACAGCTGTGCCTGTTCCTGCCGTGCCAGGACATACAGATCCTGGCGCAGGGGCATCCCGGCAGAAAGGATGCAGCAGCCGGTAAACGCCTGGCCGTTTTCCAGCATAGGGTACAACTCCGGCTCGGTCACAGCAATGCACAGGGCGGTCATGCCCCCATGGTTCTGATGCACGGACAGGGCGGCACACAGATCAAAATCCGCCAGCACCGGCTCCGGGATCACCAGGGTATCCGTACCGGTATGATCCGGCGCTTCATGGGCATAGGCAAGGGGCATGCCCCGGTACAGGCTCCCGAACTGGCAGGAAAGCTCCCTGCCATCCTCCACAAGAAGGGTCTGTTCCACACAGCCGCTGTCCGCCAGCAGATCCAGCAGATACGCAAGCAGGGGTCTGCCGCACAGAGGCAGCAATGCCTTGGGCAGTCGGCTCAGAGGTGCCAGCCAGCCGCAGCCCCCGTCACAAAAAATCACAGCGTTCATGTTCCATACTCCCTTTCCATTGGTCAGTCAAGGAAAGTATGTACCACCCCACCCGGGCTTATGCAGGCGGATGCACATGCCGCCGCAGCCCGATCAGTCCGATCAGATTCGGAAACGCCATCAGCCCGTTGAACAGATCCGACAGCTGCCACACCAGGGTCAGATCCTGCACCGCCCCGATCATACAGGCAAACAGGAAACAGATCCGGTACACACAGCTGCCCCATCGGGGGGACAGATACCGGGCGGCGGATTCCCCGCATACACTCCAGCCAATGAGGGTGGCAAAGGCAAACAGCATCACAGACAGGGTAATGAAGATCCTGCCGAATGCGCCGAACCTGGCGGAAAATGCAGCCATCACCAGAGCAGCCCCCTCCAGAGTCGGATCCGTCACGCCGCTGCACAGGATCACCAGGGCGGTCATGGTGCAGCACAGGATGGTATCCGCAAACACCTCAAAGATGCCGCACATACCCTGGACGCAGGGATCCTCCGCTTCCCCTGCCGCATGCAGCAGGGAGGCGCTTCCCAAACCGGCTTCATTGGAAAATACCCCCCGGCGCAGACCAATGTTGATGCACCGGCGCACAGCGGCTCCGCTGATGCCGCTCCCCACTGCGGTCAGCCCGAAGGCACCCCGGAAAATGCTGCTGAAGGCCTCCCCCAGTGCATCCCGGCGCAGGATCAGAAAGACCACGCCACAAAGCAGATACAGCCCGGACAGGGGCAGGATCAGGCTCTGGGCTGCTTTGCCGATGCGGTCAACGCCACCCAGAATTATGATCCCCGCCAAAGCGGCAGTTACCAGACCACATACCACCGGCGGCACTCCGAACCCATCCCAGGCAGCACAGGCAAGGGAGTTGACCTGTGCCAGATTGCCCATACCCAGGGACGCCAGCACACAGCATCCGGCAAAGGCAAGGGCAAGGGGACGGCTGCGCATGCCCCGCTCCAGATAGGCAAGGGCACCGCCGCACCAACTGCCGTCCTCACACCGGTACCGGAACAATGCTCCCAGCATATTTTCCGCATACACCAGCAGCATGCCCAGAATGGCGGAGATCCACATCCAGAAAATCGCCCCTGGTCCCCCCAGAGTGAGCGCCGTTGCCACTCCCACAATGTTTCCGGTACCCATGGTGGCGGCAAGGGCAGCGGACATGGTTTGCAGCTGAGAAATCCTGCCGCTGCCTGCCGTCCGGCTCCGGCAGCCGGAAAAGGTACAGCGCAGTACCCTTCCCATGCCCCGGAGCTGAAAGCCGCGCATACGGACTGTGTAATACAGCCCGGTGCCCAGCAGCAGGCTCAGCAGCAGATTGCCCCAGATGAATGCATTGACGGTTTCCAGCATAGTACCCTCCACAGCAGCGTCTCGGCTCTTGAATTTCGACAGAAGAATGTGCTATAATGATAATAGAGAAGTCTGCGCAGAAAGCATATGCGGCGCAGAGAGGAAACAGAACGAAGGGAGGGGTATGCATGCGGCGGTACTTTGCGGACAAAACCTGTATCAATCTGATCCGGCTGGTGCTGCTGCTGGTCACCGCCCTGCTGGATGCACTGGCGTATTATTTCATTCCGGTTGCCCCCTACCTGTCCGCCCTGCCGATTGTGCTGTGGGTGGTGATCGTCACCGTAACGGTAGCCGGACTGTTTGCTGCCATGGTCTACCTGCCCCTGTACTTCCGGCATACCTGCTACTACGTTTCCCCGGAACAGGTGGTCAAGCACAGCGGCTGCTTCTTTGTGCGGACACAGACCCTGCGCCGCAGTGCGATCCAGTATACCACCTCCATTTCCACACCCTTTTCCAAGATCACCGGGCTGAATTTCATTCTGCTGAGCGCATTCGGCGGCTCCATGCTGCTGCTCTTTCTGAGCAAGCGGGATTATGAGCAGCTGCGTACGGCGTTGCAGCCCCCAAGGGGGTGACGGCTTGTACCGGGAGCATCCGATCAATATCCTCAAATACGCCGGCAAGAATATCTGGCTGCTGGTGTTCCCCCTGCTGCGCGGCATCCGCTCCATCCAGCTGGATGTGTACGCCTTTTACCACTGGCTCCAGGGCGCCTGGTTCGACCTGCTGGTGGTGCTGGTGATCCTGGGCATCGGCTATCTGCGATGGCACTTTATCCAATTCCGGGCAGAACGGAACTGCTTTGTGTATTCCAGCGGCATACTGATCCGCCGGGAGGTGGTGATCCCCTATGACAATCTGTCGGTAATTACCGCAGAGCACCCATGGTGGCTGCGGCCGCTGTTTGCTGTCCGGGTGCAGCTGGACACCCGTGCCGGCGCACTGAAAACCATGGATATTTCCATTCTGGTACGGCGCTCCGATTACCGGCGCATCAAGCAGCGGCTTCCCATCCGGCTCCGCAGCAGCAAAACACGGATCTATCGCCCCCACTGGCTGTCCATCGTATTTTTCTCCTTTATTTTCTCCAGTAGCCTGTCCGGGGCGCTGTATCTGTCCACCTTCTTCTTTCAATTCGGCAAAATGGTGGATACCATGCTCCAGGAAAGCCTGACCCGGCGATTGACGGAAATGGCAGGAGAAATGGCAGAGGAGATCACCGCCCACATGGCACAGATCTCCCGGATCGCCAGCAAGATCCCCCCCATTGCGGTGGGTGCCGCCATTGTGCTGCTGTCAGCCTGGCTGCTGTCGTTCCTGGTCAATATGCTGCGGTACATCGGCTTTCGCTATGAACAGGACGAACACCAGCTGCGGATCCGCTCCGGTCTGCTGACCCGACGCCGGTATATTATCCAGAGCGACCGGATCAATTACATCGATCTGCGGCAGAATCTGTTTATGAAGGTGTGCCGGATGACCAGCGTGCAGCTGAACTGCTCCGGCTACGGCAACGCCCGGCGGGAGCTGCCGGTCATGGTGCCCATGATTCCTCGTCAGAAGATCCAGGAGGCAGTCAGCTCCTTTTACCCCCAGGCGTTCCCGAAAAAGAATCAGTTTCGTGCCCCGAACAACGGCATGATGACCTATCTGTACGCCCCGGGCATTGCCGCCGCAGTGATTCCCATCGTCTCCCGGCTGCTGCAAAACCTGCTGCCCCAGTTTTCGGATTTCATTTCCTTCGGCATGCTCATGCTGGAGATCCCCATGCTGTGGATGCTGGTGGTCAAAACCGTAGCCTGGCGCACCACCGGCATCACCGTACAGGGCAATCTGCTCTGCGTCCGTTACTGCCGGGGATTCCGGTTCCACACCCTGCTGGCAGACCGGGGCGCCCTTGCCAAGATCCAGATCCGGGTATCCCCTTTCCAGCGCTGGTACCGCAAATGCGACCTGCACCTGTATTTTTACGGCAGCATCCCCCACGGACATCCCCTGCTGGGATTCCGGATACAGGATGTGGAACAGCTGTATGCCCAGCTAGGACTGATCCTGCCGGATGAGCTGCCGGAATGCGGCATACACAGACAAACAGAAAACACCGCTCCGGAAGCATGATCCGAAGCGGTGCTTTTCGTATTATGTAGCGGCGTATTCTGCATCCAGCCAGGCGATCAGCCCGTCGTAGCCCTCCTCCGTCAGAGGAAATTCCGCCCTGCCCTCCATTTCCGAAAGCTCAAAGCACAGGGGCGTGCGCCAGCAGGCAACGTGAATCTGGCCGTCCACATCGATGCGGAACCGCAGCTTCCCCTTGCTGCCGGTATAGGTATTGCCTGCCTGGAAATAATAGATCCCGGGCAAATCAAACTGATTCCGTTTCCGTTCCATACTCCTCCTCCCTTCCGGTATCATCATAGCACACTTTTTCTGACCCGTCAATGCTGCCGTAATACCGCACCCTTCCCGTGCATATATATCAAACGGATGCTGACGCAAAGCGGGCGTGAGCCATCAGACCATAGCACGATGGGAGTGAGGTCATGAAGGGACAGCCGAACGACCGGGCAATTATCCTGGGCGAGTACATCCTGGAACACAAGGCCACTGTGCGGGCCGCTGCAAAGCAATTCGGAATTTCAAAATCAACTGTTCATAAAGATGTCAGCGAGCGTCTTCCGAAAATTCAGCCCCAGCTTTACCCGCTTGTGAAAGAAGTACTGGAGCTTAACAAACAGGAACGACACATCCGGGGCGGATTGGCAACAAAAGAGAAATATGCAAAGCTGGAACAGCAAAAACATAAGTATTAAGACAGGCTTGTATAGTGCTGTCAAAGCAAATGCGCACATGACAGCAAGATCATGTGCGCATTTTGTGGTTCCCCGGGTAACCTCTATCTCAAGCGGCATTCCGGCAGACAGCCAACGAAAACAGCATCCCGAGAGCAGCCTGCCGGACAAGCCGCCACTGTCTTTTGCTGAAAGGGTCCGCCGCTGTTGATAGTGTATGCAAAAACCCGGAGAATGCTACACGGAAGTTATTGGACGGCAGCCTCAAAACTCATTTTCCCTTCCAGATCAGCACCGGGATGGGAGGACAGTTGCTCCGGTTGGCAAATTCACAGATCATAACGGTGTACTGTTTGCTGTCAATGGTGCGCAGATACGCCAGCAGAGCGTCCCGCTCTGCGAAGCCGGTCTCCCTGCCGTAATAGATGCAAAGGCTCATGATCCCGTCCTCCCGCAGCAGCTCCAGTCCCTGCCCGATGGCGGCGATGCTGGTATCTGCATGGGTAAAAATGTTGTGATCCCCACCCGGCAGCCAGCCAAAATTAAAGGTGATGCAGGAAATGGTTCCGGGCTGGGCATACTCCCCCATGGTGCTATGACTCCCCTGGATCACCGTGGCACGGTCTGTGTACCCCAGCTCCGCCAGCCGGGCATTGGTACTGGCGATGGCGTCCGACTGAATGTCAAAGGCGGTCACATGCCCCGTCTCCCCCACCAAGCCGCACAGCAGGGCGGTGTCATGTCCCCTGCCGGCGGTGGCGTCAATACACAGATCCCCGGGCTTCACATGCTCCCGGATAAATTTATGCGCCCACTCCAGTGCGCTGAAGGATTTCAAGTCCATTACAGTTCGTTCCTCTCTTTTTTTCCAGGCGTGCTCTGTGCGGTGTTGTCTCTATTGTATCCCCATCCGGCGAATCTGTCAAGGAAAGCGTTGACAGTCGGTGCGCCGGATGCTATACTG
>NC_021039.1:829484-833812 GCF_000210095.1 Ruminococcus champanellensis 18P13 = JCM 17042 | reverse complement strand
TTGTCTGAATGCAAAGGGGGACTTTTTATGCATATTTACATAGATGCAGATGGATGTCCGGTGGTGGAACAAACCATCCGGCTTGCACGGCAGTATGGGGTGCCATGCACCATTCTGTGTGACAGCGCCCACGTGTTCCAGGACGAGTATGCAAATACCATCACGGTTTCCACCTGGGCGGACAGTGTGGACTTCCGGCTGGTGAACCTCCTGCATCCGGGCGATCTGGTCATCACCCAGGACTACGGGCTGGCTGCCATGTGCCTTGCCCGGCAGGCATATGTGCTGCACCAGGACGGAAACTGGTATACCGGTGAGAACATTGACGGGCTGCTGGAAACCCGGCACACCGCCAAACGCATCCGACGGCAGGGAGGCAGGCTCCGGGGCGCTCCCAAGCGAACCCTCGCCCAGGATCAGGCGTTCTGCCAGGCACTGGAGCAACGACTCCGGGTAGTGACAACTGAATAGGCAACGCTAAGATTTTGCGGCATGGAGATTCCATGCCGCATTTTTTGCAAATACCCCTTGACACACAATACTATGTGTGATATAGTATTACATGTCGGGAGGTATGGTATGGACATTCAACTGAAACGTGGACTGCTGGACGTATGTGTGCTGGCGGCCATCAAAAATGAGGATTCCTATGGATATCAGATCATCAAGGACATCAAGCCCTACGTGGAAATTTCGGAATCCACCCTGTACCCCATTCTCCGGCGGCTGGAAGCCGGACAGATGCTGACGGTGCGCAGCACAGAGCATGGAGGACGGCTTCGGAAATACTACCACATTACGGAGCAGGGACTCCGGCGGCTGGAGGAATTTCAGCAGGAGTGGCAGGAGCTCCAGGCAATCTACAAATTTATTACAAAGGAGGAACCGGAACATGAATCAAACTGAGTGGATCACAGCCCTTCGGCAGGCGCTAAGGGGCTTACCCCGGGAGGACGTGGAGCGTTCCGTGGGATTTTATGAAGAAGCCATCCAGGATCGGATGGAAGAAGGCTGCACGGAGGAGGAAGCAGTGGCGGCTATAGGCACGCCCCGGGATATTGCGGATCAGATCCTGGCGGAGATTCCTCTGACGAAGCTGGTCAGGAAAAAGGTCGCCCCCACACGGGCGTTCCGCCCCTGGGAAATCATTCTGCTGATTCTGGGTGCACCCCTGTGGCTGCCCCTGCTATTGGCGGCGGTCAGCGTATTCCTGGCAATTTACATTGCCCTCTGGTCCGTGATCCTGTCCCTGTATGCGGTGGATCTGAGCGTTGCAGCATGCGGCATTGCCGGAATCGTGGGCACCTTTCTGTATGGGTATCTGTCCGGTGGACACATTGCCGGCTCCCTGCTGTTCCTTGGGGCAGGACTTCTGTGCAGCGGCATTGCCCTGTTCCTGGTTTTCGGATTCAACCAGGCAGCCCGGGGCATTCTGCTGCTGAGCAAGCAGTTCATGCTCTGCATCAAGGCACTGTTTAAGAAAAAGGAGGAAGCCGCATGAAACAAGGAAAGAAAATTGCTCTGACAACCGCATCCGCACTGGTATTTGCCGGACTTGTCTTATCTGTCGGCTCCATGTGCGCCATGGACTTTGATTTCTCCAAGCTGGAAACCACCCCGCTGCACAGCGAAACCATCCAGGTGGAGCAGTCTTTCACCAACATCTCCATGACAGGAACCAGCTGTGATATTCAATTTCTCCCTGCGCCAGACGACAGCTGCACCGTGACTTGCAGCCTGCGGCAGGGCAACCGCTGCGAAGCGCAGGTTCAGGACGGCACCCTGTACATCCGGCAGTGGGAGGAACAGAAGTGGTATCTGGGCATTTCCCTGCACCCGGAGAAGATCCGGGTATACCTGCCGGAAGACAGCTACGCCTCCATCCAGGCGGAAACAAACAGCGGGGATCTGACCATATCGGAACCGTTACAGTTCCAAAGCGCAAATCTTCAATCCAACAGCGGTTCCATTGACCTATCCGCATCCATTTCCGGCAAGTTGTCCATGACCGTCCAGAGCGGAGACATCCGGGCAAAGGATACCCGGCTGCACCAGCTGGAGGCACGATGCAACAGCGGCAGCATCCTCCTGGATCAAGTACATCTGAAGGCGGATGCACAGCTGCATGCCAACAGCGGCAGTATTACCCTGACGGATGTGCAGGGCGGAACTCTGTCCGCCGATGCAGGCAGCGGGGATGTACGTCTGACTAACGTGCTGACGGAAGACAGCTTGCGACTGGAAACCAACAGCGGCAATATCAAGCTCCAGCACAGCGATGGCGCCGCCATCACCATCCGGAGCGGCAGCGGCGATGTGTCCGGCAGTCTGCGTACCCCAAAGCAGTTTGTGACCCAGACCGGCAGCGGCAGCTGTTCCGTGCCGGAATCCGGCACCGGAGGCGCCTGTGAAATTCGCACCAACAGTGGAGATATTCGATTAAAGGTGGAAGAATAGGAAAGCGGCAGGGCAATCCCCTGCCGCTTTTGCAAATCATATGTGATTGCGCTTGCTCCGGGGAATCCGGAGCAAGTTTTTTTCTGCACACTTGTATGCGACCGTACAAGTTTCCCTGGAATGCGCTGTATGATTGAGGGAGAAAGGAGGAAAGGCGTGGAAAAAGCATGGCAAACCCTATGCGCAGTGGCACTGGCTGCCGGCAGCTTTTTATTCGGCAGTCCGGACGGGCTGCTGCTGACTCTGCTGGCGTTTGTTCTGATGGATTACGCCACCGGGCTGCTGGCGGCAGTCTGTGCCCGGCGGGTATCCAGTGCCGTAGGATTCCGGGGACTGCTGCGAAAAATGCTGATCCTTGCTATGGTGGGCATGGGGCATCTGCTGGACACCCAGCTGCTGCATGCCCAGGGGCTGCTGCGCAATGCGGTGATCGGCTTTTATCTTGCCAACGAAGGGCTCAGCATTCTGGAAAACGCCGGCCGCATGGGACTGCCCCTGCCGGAAAAGCTCCGCACCGTGCTGGTGCAGCTGAAAACCGAAAAAGGAAAGGATGAGAAACGATGAACAGTCCCTATATGGGGAAATTCCGCATTTCACAGCTCTATAAGGGTGTCGCTCACGATGGGCTGGATTTGGTGGGGGTGGACAGCAAAACCATCCACAGCACCGTCAACGGGGTGGTGCTGTACGCCGGTTGGGAGAACAGCTTCAATCACCGGCAGGGCTTTGGTCAATATGTGAAGATCCGGCGCACCGGCACCCAGGAGGTCTACTACTTCGGGCATCTGTCCAGCCTGCTGGTAAAAACCGGGGATACGGTGCGGATCACTGACCCCATTGGCATAGAGGGCAGCACAGGCAGATCCACCGGCAGCCACCTGCATTACTGTATGCGCATGGGAGGCATCAAGGGTCAGCACCGGGACATCAACCGGATCTCCGGCATTCCCAATGTAATCGGCACCTATGACGACGGCTATGTATCCCGGATGCAGACCCTGGAGGAACAGGCACAGCAGCTTTCCCTCTCCGTGGGGGATCGGGTTCGTGTCCGGCAGGGCGCAACGGATTACAAGGGCAAAAAGCTGGCGGCATTCGTGTACCGGACGGTGTATCAGGTACAGCAGATCTCCGGCGACCGGATCGTGATCGGCATTGGCGGACAGGTCACTGCTGCTATGCATGCAGCAGATCTGACACGCATCTAAGGCAATACTGCACGATCTTTGTACGGTATTGCCGAAACATTTTGCAGGAGGGATCTCTATGGGGCGCATGGGGTCCCTCCTTTGCTATATTCTGCTCCGGACATCCGACAAAATGCCCTCATTTTTTTGTATGGATTTTTCGATTTTTTCTGTAGGGGGGCTTGCTTTTTTGTTTAAAATACTGTATAATTTAAAGTGCAACACCATGCTTAGGAGGATTACCATGCAAATTTTTCTCATCAACGCAATCAACGGGGGCGTTGTCCACGGAACAGAGAACGGAAAGAAAACCGGCTGCGGTATCAATCTGACAAAGCCTGACAACATCGGAAAATTTGTAAGCGGCGCACCCATGCAGGATATTGTAGATATCACCTGCGAAAAGTGCAAGATGGTTCTGGCAAAAAAGCTGATCAAAGAAAGCAACAAGGAGCTTGCACGGCAGCTCAAGGAAGAAAAGAAGATGCAAAAGCATGGCGGCATGGGGGTCGCACCCATGGGGCCGATCAGTTCTGCGCCTACACCGCCTCCTGCACCTGCACGCACATCTGTGGCACCTCCCCCGCCTGCTCCGGTACCCCCCAGGGCACCGGCAGCGCCGGAAAAGGAGGTTCAGCCTGTATTCACTGCATACGAACCGCCTGTCAAGCAAAAAGCTGCACC
>NC_021039.1:774872-829053 GCF_000210095.1 Ruminococcus champanellensis 18P13 = JCM 17042 | reverse complement strand
TATAGAGGACATTGACTCCATTCTGTCCCAGCTTTCTGCACCTGCAGCAGAGCCGAAGCCTGCGGCAGAAGCACCCAAGGCAGCACCTATGGAGGACATTGACTCCATTCTGTCCCAGCTTTCTGCGCCTGCAGCTGAACCGGAGCCTGTAAAGCCGGAAGTGATCCAGCCGGAGCCGGTACATCCCGGATCCATCTCCATCACCACCGGTGCATCCGACATTGTAGCAGTGACCGAACAGCAGATGCAGAGCTGGGATGACGTGGCAAACAGCCTGTTCAGCAATTCCCAGCCCTCCAAGGGATATACCGCTTCCTTTGATGAAGAACCTGCTCCCATTCCCGTAGAGCCGGTTGCAGTTGCACCCAGTCCGGCACCTGTTCCGGTACAACCCGTTATGCCGGAGTCTGCTCCCATTCCCGTGGAGCCGGTTGCAGTTGCACCCAGTCCAGCACCTGTTCCGGTGCAGCCTGTTATGCCGGAGTCTGCGCCCATTCCCGTAGAGCCGGTTGCAGTTACGCCCAGTCCGGCACCTGTTCCGGTGCAGCCTGTTATGCCGGAACCTACGCCCATTCCCGTGGAGCCGGTTGCGGTTGCGCCCAGTCCGGCACCGGTTCCGGTGCAGCCTGTTATGCCGGAGCCTGCGTCCATTCCCGTGGAGCCGGTTGCAGTTGCGCCCAGTCCGGCACCTGTTCCGGTGCAGCCTGTTATGCCGAAGCCCGCACCGGAGGAAGCCATTGCGCCGCCCCCTGCACAGGTGGTGGACAACATCGACGATGTTCTGGCAAGCATGCAGCAGAAATTCGCTGCCACCGCCCCGGTTCAGGCGGATGCCCCCACACCGGCACAGCCCACGGCACCTGTCAAGCCCAACCCGATCTTTGTGGGCTACAGTGCCCAGGGACAGCCGGTATACCAGGAATTCGACAACTATGGTCAGCCCATTCCCATTACCCAGCCGGTATACAGCCTGCCTCCCGTACAGCAGACACCGCACTCCTCGTATGGGACAAATGGAGGAAACGTGTTCCAGCAGGCAATCTCCAATCAGAATGCAAACAAGCGTTCCGTCTTTGATATGGAAAACGGCAACGCCACACCTCCTGTCATCAGCAGCGTAGAGGATATGCTCAGCGCCATGGGTGAAACAGTCACCAAGAAAAAGCAGGATGACGACAAGGTTGCGATAAACTTTGTAGAATACAAGGCGCCCCCAAAGCAGAAGCCTGCACCCAAGGCTACGCCCAAGCTTGCAGAGCCGCCCAAGCCGACTGCACCCATGACCAAGGCAGAGGCAAAGCGGCAGAAGAAGCTGGATAAGATCAACGCAGAATTTGAAAAACAGCTGAAGGCACGGGGCTTTGACACCACAGAAGGCAACCGCATGAAGCGGGGTTAAACGGAAGGACGAAACACGATGGCAACCACAATCCAAGAAGCTCTGGCAATTTGCAACGCCAATCTGACCGGAGATCTGAAAACCGACATTCCCTACCTGGAGGGGCAGGTGCGCCGCTATGCCCACGAGCCCAACGGCGAGGAGCTGGCAAAACGCATTACCGAGCTGGCATTCAGCCTGCTGCCCAAGGAACAGCAGGATCAGTTTATGACCGCTACCACCCTGAACGGCAAGCGGCTGGATGAGCTGTTTCATGAGGCACGGGAGCTGCTCAACCAGGAAAAATACCAGGAGGCAGCAGTGTCACTGCGTGCCTTGACTGCAAAATGCGAGGAGGGCTTCGGCAAGGAAAGCAAGCTGCATTATTTCAGCTTCCGGAATCCCTTTGAGTACCACCTGTACCGGATGCTCTATCCGGGACAGTCCAATATTGAACGTGCCCCCTATGATTTCGCCATGTACTATACACTGTACGGCTACGCCCTGGTGGAGCTGGGAAAGCTGGACGATGCAATCGAAGCGCTGGAGCAGGGCATCCGGTTCAACCCGGTAAGCTGCGATGTACGCTTTGAACTGGCGGAGGTCTACAAGCTGAAAAAGGAACCGGAAAAGCTGCTGGCTGTAATCAGGGAATTGTTCCCCATTGCCAACAGCACCTATGCCATGTCCCGGATCTACGCAGACCTTGGATTCTACGCCATTGCGGTGCATGATTACGATGCAGCGGTATGCTTCTTCTACGAAAGCCTGGTCTACAACAATCACCCGGGAGTACAGGCAGAGCTTGTAAATCTGCGAGGGCTGATGGGGCATAACATTGAACCGCCCACCCGGAAACAGGTTCTGGCGGTATTTGAAAAGTACGAACTGCCTGCCGGCCCCAATGAGGAACTGATCCGGCTGGCGCTGGTGCTGGCGAAAACTGCCGTACAGGATGAGCAGATGCAGCTGGGGGCATACTTCTACTCCATTGCCTATGACCTGACCCGGGATCCGGAAATCAAGAAGCAGATCGACGCCATCCGGGCTGCCATGACACCGGAGGAAAGCAAGCAGGCATGAGCATGCGGCGAACAGACCGGCAGATGGACAGGGATTCTGCCTGGCAGGCAGTGGACGCATGCAGCTTCGGCACGGTTTCCATGCTCCTGCCGGAAGGTGAACCCTACTGTGTGCCCCTTTCCATTGCACGGATCGGAGAAACCCTGTACTTTCACTGTGCCCAGGAGGGACTGAAGCTGAAGGCGCTGCGGAAGCATCCGGCAGTGTGCGTCAGCTGCGTGGGTATGGCGGAGCCGGTGCATGACAAATTCACCACCCGGTATACCTCAGCCATTCTCACCGGCACAGCCCGGGAGGTTACGGATGAGGCGGAAAAGATCCGGGCACTTCGGGCGATCTGTGAAAAGTATACCCCGGAGAATATGTCCCGGTTCGATGCCGCCATTGCGCAAAGCCTGTCCCGCACGGGCATCTGGCGGATCGATGTGACGGGTATTACGGGCAAATGCAAAAAATAAGGCGAAAGCCGGAGGAACTTCATCCTCCGGCTTTTTTGCGTCCGGAAGTATGTTTCCCAAAAAGCAGCCCATACTGCTACCAGAGCGGCAGAAGCCGCAGCCGCAGTGCGGCGGAAGGGAGCAGTTTATGAAACAGTTTGTGTATACCATTACGGACGAGAACGGCATCCACGCAAGACCTGCCGGGCAGTTGGTGCAGGCTGCAAAGGCATACGAAAGCGAGATCACCCTGACCAAGGGGGACAAAACCGCCAGCGCCAAGAAGCTGTTTGCTCTGATGGGACTGGGGGTCAAGCAGGGGGATCCGGTAACAGTGACCGTGGAGGGATCGGACGAAGCAGAGGCTGCTGCCGGGGTAGAAGCCTTTCTCAAAGCAAATCTGTAAGCCGGAGGGATGGACATGAACAAAATACAGGGCAAGGGGGTCTGCGGTGCCGTCACCATGGGGAAGCTGTACTTTTACAAAAAGGACAACGACACCATCAGCCGGAAAACCATAACGGATCCGGAGGCGGAGCAGCAGCGATTTGACCGGGCAAGGCAGCAGGCAGCACAGGAGCTGGATGCACTCCACGAAAAGGCACTGCGGGAGGTGGGGGAAATCCACGCCCAGATCTTTGAGATTCACCGGATGATGCTGGAGGATGAGGACTATTGCAGCAGCGTCAGCCACATTATCCACACCCAGCGAGTGAATGCAGAATACGCCGTGCTGCGCACCTCCGACTCCTTCTCCCAGATGTTCTCCACCATGACCGATGAGTACATGCAGGCACGGGCGGCGGATGTGGTGGATATCTCCAACCGGCTGATCCGCTGTCTCAGCGGCGGCAGCGAGGAATCCCTGCTGACCCGGGAGCCAGTGATCCTGGTGGCAGAGGATCTGACCCCCAGCGAAACAGTCCAACTGGACAAGGAAAAGATCCTGGCGTTTCTCACCCTCCGGGGCTCGGAGAACTCCCACACTGCCATTCTGGCACGCACCATGGCAATCCCGGCAGTGGTGGGGCTGGGTCATCTGGATCCTGCCATGGAGGGGAAAACCGCCATTGTGGATGGATTCACCGGGACAGTGTGCATCGATCCGGATGCAGAAGCCATTGCCGCATACACCCGGAAAAAGCAGCAGGAAGAGGAAAAACACCGGCTGTGGCAGTCGCTCCGGGGCAAGTCCAACACCACCCTGGACGGCAGGAGCATCCGGCTTTACGCCAACATTGGGGGGCTGGATGACATCAGCGCCGCCCTGCAAAACGATGCCGGGGGTATCGGTCTGTTCCGCAGCGAATTTCTCTATTTGCAGAACGACCACATGCCCACGGAGGAGGAGCAGTTCCGGGCATACCGGGAGGCGGCGGAGAAACTGGCGGGAAAGCCCGTCATCATCCGCACCATGGACATCGGGGCAGACAAGCAGATCGATTATTTTCATCTGCCCAAGGAGGAAAATCCGGCGCTGGGGTATCGAGCCATCCGGATCTGTCTGTCGGAACCGGAGCTGTTCCGTACCCAGCTGCGTGCCCTGTACCGGGCAGGGGTATATGGGGATCTGTCCATCATGTTCCCTATGATTACCAGCCCAGAGGAAATCCGGCATATCCAGAAACAGGCGGAGCTTGCCAGGCAGGAACTGCGTCAGCAGGAGATCCCCTTTCGGGAACACATGGAAACCGGCATCATGATCGAGACCCCTGCCGCTGCGGTCATCAGCGATATTCTGGCACCTATGGTGGATTTCTTCAGCATCGGCACCAACGATCTGACCCAGTACGCCCTTGCCATCGATCGGCAGAACCCCTCCCTGGAGGCTTTTTATCAGCCCCATCACGAGGCGGTGCTGCGACTGATCCATCAGGTGATCCGAAATGCCCACAAGGCAGGCATCTGGGCGGGCATCTGCGGCGAACTGGGGGCGGATCCGGCACTGACGGAGCGATTCCTGCGAATGGGCGTGGATGAACTGTCCGTATCCCCAGCACAGATCCTGCCCATTCGGGAAAAGATCCGCAGTATGGATCTAAGGCAATAACTGAGGAGGTAATATGGAAATCAAGCTGATCGCATGCGATCTGGACGGCACCCTGCTGGACAGCCGGGGCAGGCTCAGTCCGGAAAACCTGGATGCCATCCGCCGGATGACGGACAAGGGCTATTGCTTTGTGCCTACCAGCGGCAGGAACCGGGAACAAATCCCCCAGGCGCTACAGCAGTTTCCCGGCATCCGGTATCTGATCACCCTCAGCGGTGCCTGCGTCACACAGTTGCCGGAGGGCAAAGCCCTGTTCCGGCATCCGCTCTCCCGGGAGCATGCAGACCGACTTCTTCGCATTGGCAAACAGCAGGGAGCCGCCGTGCTGCTGTATACACCGGAGGGGGTGCTGCTGGAGCATGGGGCACTGGAACAGCGGCAGGATCGTGCCCTGTTGGAGGATGCCATCGGTATATGCCGACCGGTGGAGGATGCACAAGCCTTTTGCCTTGCCGAAGATGTGCAGGTGGAAAAGGCAGTGTTCTTCTGCCGGGATGCTGCCCAGGAAACCCGGCTGCATCAGGCACTGGATGACGGCACATTTCAGCTTTGCGTCTCTGCGGAAAACTGCCTGGAGGTCACCGCCCGGGGCATTCACAAAGCCACCGGCATCCGGGCACTGCTGCTCCGGCTCAAGCTGCTGCCGGAACAGGTACTGACCATCGGCGATTCCGGCAACGATGTTTCCATGCTGGAGCTGACCCCGAACTCCTTTGCGGTTGCCAACGCCATGCCGGAAGCAAAGCGTGCAGCCCGGCATCTCACCGTGTCCAATGACCAGCATGTGGCGCTGCGCATTGCCCGGCTGCTTGGAATATAGGGCAGCACCGCACAAAGCTGTGCGATGTTGCCTAAAACCCGTGACAAGCCCCGATTTTTGTGGTATACTAAAAGACAACATAAAGGACAACACCGGAGGCATTACATGGAACCCATCGCATACATTCACACGGACTTTCCCACCAAATTCGGACTGCCCCGTCAAAGCGGCCTGGTGGAGGCGCTGGAGGGGCAGGTAGTCTTTCTGCCTGCCTACAGCAAGCCGGAGGCATTCCGGGGACTGGAGCAATTCTCCCACATCTGGCTGATCTGGGAGTTCTCCGCCGCCAGGAAGCAAGGGGACTGGTCTCCCACTGTGCGGCCGCCCCGGCTGGGGGGCAACCAGCGCATGGGGGTATTCGCCACCCGCTCCCCCTTCCGGCCAAACAGCCTGGGGCTGTCCTGCGTCCGGCTGCAGGGGGTCAGCTTTGAGGGCGGACAAGCCGTGCTGCACGTTTCCGGCATTGATATGATGGATGGCACCCCGGTTTACGATGTAAAGCCCTACATTCCCCTGGCGGACTGCCGGACGGACGCAAGCCAGGGCTATACCCGGCAAACTGCAACCCACCAGCTAAAGGTTCACTTTCCGGCGGCATTGCTGGAACAGCTGCCGGCAGACAAGCGGGATGCGGCAGTGGGCATTTTACAGCAGGATCCCCGGCCGGGCTATTCTGAGGATCCGGATCGGATCTACGGAGTTGCCTTTGCCGGATTCGATCTGCGGTTCACAGTGACGGAGAATCAGCTGACGGTTCGGAGTGTGGAGCCTTTGGATAAACCATAGACAACACCGCACAGAGCATGCCTGGCGGCCGCCCATAAAATATCGCCCGATCTGGCATCAGATCGGGCGATGGTGTTATATGACAAAATCCCCGCCGGATTTGTCTGCGATCAGGTCCGCAATGGTAATCCCGGAGAAGAACTGGGTAATCAGCTCATACAGCCTCTTCCACATATCCAGCGTCCGGCAGTATGCAGCCCGGTCACAGGTCTTTGCGCCCGGTTCCAGACATGCCACCGGTGCCATGGAGCCCTCGGTTACATACAGAATATCCGCTACCGTGTACTGATCCGGCGCACGGTTCAGCCGATAGCCGCCTCCCTTGCCCCGGAGTGCATCCACCAGTCCTTTTTTGCTGAGCATGGACACAATGCTTTCCAGGTATTTCTCCGAGATCTCCTGCCGCTCGGCAATATCCGCCAAAGGTACATATCCGCCGCTGTTGTGCTCCGCCAGATCGATCATCACCCGCAGGGCATACCGTCCCTTCGTGGAGATCATCATAATTCCCACCTCCTTTGTTCAGCCGGTCATGGCTGCCTCTGATCTTATAAACCTATTATACCACAGGAAAAATAGAATTTCAACTCTTTTTTTCTGAAAACCCCTTGACAAGCAGGAAATGTTCTGCTATAATACAATCAACATATAAACCCACCGGGTAAATGAAAGGAAGGAATGTTATGAGTTATCAGTTTGAAACATTGCAGGTACACGCAGGACAGGAGAAGCCGGATCCGGCTACGGATGCCCGGGCAGTGCCCATCTACGCCACCACGTCCTATGTATTCAAGGACAGTGCCCAGGCGGCAGGCAGATTTGGTCTGACCGAAGGGGGCAATATCTACACTCGTCTGATGAACCCTACCTCCGATGTATTTGAACAGCGGATTGCTGCTCTGGAAGGCGGCGCAGCGGCTCTGGCAGTTGCCACCGGCTCCGCAGCCATTACCTACGCCATCCAGAACATTGCCCTTGCCGGGGATCATGTAGTCGCATCCCACAACCTGTACGGCGGCACCTACAACCTGCTGGCAAACACTCTGCGGGAACAGGGCATTACCACCACCTTTGTGGATCCTTCTGATCCGGCGAACTTTGAAGCAGCCATCACGGACAAGACCAAGCTGATTTACGCTGAGACCCTGGGCAACCCCAATTCTGACGTGATCGATCTGGAAGCCATCAGTGCAGTTGCCCACAAGCATGGCATTCCTCTGATCGTGGACAGCACCTTTGCAACCCCCTATCTGCTGCGTCCCATCGAGCACGGTGCAGATGTGGTGGTGCATTCCGCCACCAAGTTCATCGGTGGTCACGGCACAGTAATGGGCGGTGTCATCGTGGATTCCGGTAAGTTTGACTGGACGCAGAATGACAAGTTCCCGGGACTGACTGCCCCCAACCCCTCCTACCACGGAGTAGTATTCTCCCAGGCATGCGGCAACATTGCCTACATCATGAAGATCCGCACCACCTTGCTGCGGGATCAGGGTGCCACCATCTCCCCCTTCAACTCCTTCCTGCTGCTCCAGGGTCTGGAGACCCTGTCCCTGCGGGTAGAACGGCATGTGGAAAACGCCCTGAAGGTGGTGGACTATCTGTCCAAGCACCCCCAGGTTGAACGGGTCAACCACCCCTCCCTTGCCACCGGTCACGCCAAGGAGCTGTACGACAAGTACTTCCCTAATGGCGCAGCTCCCATCTTCACCTTTGAAATCAAGGGGGGCGCAGAGGAAGCAAAACGCTTTACAGAAAGCCTGCAGTTGTTCTCCCTGCTGGCAAATGTGGCGGATGTAAAATCCCTGGTGATCCACCCTGCCTCCACCACCCACTCCCAGCTGTCGAAGGAGGAACTGCTGGCAAGCGGCATCAAGCCCAACACCATCCGGCTGTCCATCGGCACGGAGCATATCCAGGACATTCTGGCAGACCTGGAACAGGGCTTTGCGGCAGTACGCTAAACACACAACCCTTCTACGGAGCATGCAGATCTGCATGCTCCGTTTTTGTTTTGCAAAAATAATATCCCCCGGGGGATTGATTTCACATGGGATTTTCGGTATAATATAATAGTATGGGTCCGATAAGACCCGAAAATGATACCAGCAAGGAGCAAAAACATGCTTGAATTACAGAACGTCTGTTTCGAGGCAGAGGGCAAGCAGATTCTCCGGGACATCAGTCTGACTCTGGAGGATCGCTTTGTTGCAGTCACCGGGCCCAACGGCGGCGGCAAATCCACCCTCGCCAAGATCATTATGGGCATCGACCAGCCCACCAGCGGCAGGATCCTCTTTGACGGCACGGATATTACCGGCATGTCCATCAGCGACCGGGCAAATCTGGGCATCAGCTACGCTTTTCAGCAGCCGGTACGGTTCAAGGGACTGCGGGTGCAGGATCTGCTGAAGCTGGCAAGCAAAAAGGATACCACCGTCACGGAGGCGTGCAGCGTCCTCAGCGAGGTGGGACTGTGCGCCCGGGATTACATGAACCGGGAGCTGAACAGTACCCTGTCCGGCGGCGAATTAAAGCGGATCGAGATTGCCATGGTACTGGCACGGGGCACCAAGCTGTCCATTTTCGATGAGCCGGAGGCAGGCATTGACCTGTGGAGCTTCCAGAATCTGATCCACGTATTCGAGAAAATGTACGAGAAGATCCGGGGCAGCATCCTCATCATCAGCCACCAGGAGCGGATCCTGAACATGGCGGACAAGATCCTCTACATCAAGGATGGTTCCGTTGCCGCATACGGCGCAAAGGATCAGATCCTGCCCCAGCTTCTGAAAAATCAGGACAGCAGCACCTGCAAGGTACTGACGGACAAGCTGGCAGAGGGGAAAAAGGAGGTGCCGGTGGCATGAAGGAACTGAACACATACGAAAAGGAGCTGCTGCACCAGGTAGCCGAGCTGGATGCGCTGCCGGTGGGGGCATACAACATCCGTGCCAACGGTGCAAGTGCTGCCCGGAATACCACAGCGCACATTGACATTGTGACCAAAACGGACAAACCCGGCATCGACATTATCATCAAACCCGGCACCGTGAATGAAAGTGTACATATTCCGGTCATCATCAGCGAAAGCGGACTGAAGGACAATGTGTACAACGATTTCTTCATCGGCGAAAACTGTGACGTGACCATCATTGCCGGCTGCGGCATCCACAACTGCGGCTCCGGCGACAGTCAGCATGACGGTATCCACACCTTCTTTGTGGGGGAAAACAGCAAGGTGCGCTATGTGGAAAAGCACTACGGCGAAGGAGAAGGCAGAGGCAAGCGGTTCATGAACCCCACTACCATTGTGCATCTGAACAGGAATGCCCGGATGGAGATGGAAACCACGCAGATTGCCGGCATTGACGACACACTGCGGAAAACCACTGCGGATCTGGCGGAGGGCTCCAGCCTGGTGATTCACGACAAGATCATGACCACCGGGGATCAGCACGCCATTGCAGAGTTTGATGCAGATCTGAACGGAGCAGGCAGCAGCTGCAACATCGTCAGCCGCAGCGTTGCCAAGGAGAACAGCAGGCAGGAATACACCAGCCGGCTCAACGGCAATGCCCCTTGCAGCGGCCATACGGAATGTGACGCCATTATCATGGACCACGGCTGCGTACTGGCAAGTCCCCAGCTGACTGCCAATCATGTGGACGCATCCCTGATCCACGAAGCCGCCATCGGCAAGATCGCCGGAGAGCAACTGATGAAGCTGATGACCCTGGGACTGACCGAAAAGGAAGCGGAAGAACAGATCATCAACGGGTTCCTGAAATAACATCCTAACGCAAAACAGTCCGGGAAGCAATGCTTCCCAGACTGTTTTTTACGTTATGGGCGGTGGCAGCTGCACACCCGGGAAAAAAGCGGAAACGAAAGGAACCTCCGGGGCGGTCACGATCCTGCCGCTAAGAGGTGCCAATGCACCATCCAGTTCCGGAAAGCCCAGCCGCCACGCCCAAAGCTGCTGGGTGAACACCCGGTACCGCCGATTTGCCCGGACGCTTCCATACTTGTTATCCCCCAGCAGGGGCGCTCCCAGATGGGCAAGATGGGCACGGATCTGGTGCGTCCTGCCCGTATGCAGAGTCACCAGTACCAGACTCAGTCCCTGCTCCTGCGCCAGCACCCGGTATTCCGTATCAATGGGCGCAAAGCCCTCCGCCGGTGCATCCCGGATCTCCACCAGGTTTCCGGCAGGCTGCTTCCGGTGGTATGCCTGCACCCGATCCTGCTGCCTGGGAGGCAGCGCCGCCGTAACGCACAAATACTGCTTGCACAGCTGACGACTGCGGATCAACTCGTTTACATCCCGTAAAGCAGCGGCGGTCTTTGCCGCGATCACCAGCCCTCCCGTGTTCCGATCCAGTCGGTTGCACAAAGCCGGCGTAAAGGACTGCTCCCCGGCAGGGTCATAGGTGCCTGCCTGGTACAGATGATGCAGCACCCGGTGGATCAGGGTATCCTCCGTGCCTCCATTGTCCGCATGCACCACCAGTCCCACCGGCTTGTTGAGAATCAGCACCTGCGTATCCTCATACACCACGTCCAGCTTCGCAGGGGCTTTGAGAAAGTCCGGAGTCTGCTGTGGGGCATGCTCCGGAAAAAAATCATCACTGATGAAAAAGGTCAGCACATCCCCCGGCTCCAACCGGTCGGAAATGGCGCAGCGCTTGCCGTTCCGCTTGATATGCTTGGTGCGGATGAATTTGCACATAAGCCCTTTGGGCAGAGCAGGCATGGATTTGGCAAGGAACTTGTCCAGCCGCTGTCCGGCATCGTTTTGCTGAATGGTAATCTGTCGCATGGCGGCTCCTTATGAGAACCGGATGTTCAGATCCACATCCCCTTCGATGCCCGGCACCTTCCCCTTACAGCTATACTGCCAGTACTGACAGTCATAGTAGTAAGTGGGGATGCTGCCGTATTCCGCCAGCCAGAAGGAAATGCCCTGGAGCCGGGGCAGATCCAGCTTCAGTAAGGATGTACGCTTGTTCTGGTAGATCATGGGCTCGTAGCCTGCATGCTCCACCACCCCGGAAAATGCCAGGCAACAGTCCGTCAGCACGTCCACCGGCACATTGTCCGTCCGGGCAGTATCGTCATAGATCAGCTCCCAGTCGTAGGTCACAGGCAGCTCCAGCTTGCAGCCCTGCAATTGCTTGACCACAAAGTTCGCCTCCTGTACAGCCTCCTCCTCACTGATGGCCTGGGAGAAGAAATAGACCCCCACCTGGAGTCCGGCAGCCTTTGCGCCCTCGTAGTTCTGCCGGAACATACTGTCCGCCATAATGTCCCCGCCGCCGTAGGTGCGGTAGCCAATGCGGATGAATACAAAATCGATGCCGGACGCCTTCACCTTGTCCCAGTCAATATCCCCCTGGTGGGCGGACACGTCAATGCCCATGTCGGAAGTGATCTGTCCGTCGCTGACATAATACCGTCTGCCGTTCCGGTTCACGATCTGCTCCCGGTTCTGGGCAAAGGCAGGCACGTTATCATATACCGGCAGGTAGATCTGTCCGTATGTAGCATCACTCAGCAAAATTTTCTTGCCAGACAGCTCATAGTTCCAATCCACCTCGATCTCCCCCTTGGGGATCACAGAGATATCCTCCTGCACGCTGTTCTGCGCCATCCCTGCATTGGCTGGCACCGCCGGTTCCTCCTGCTGACGCATGCGGATCAGCAGAAATGCCACCAGGCACAGCAGCCCCAGGATCAGCACCGACTGGATGCAGATGATAAAATTTTTACGGGTTTTCGCCATAGCTTGCTCCTATCCTTCTTCTCTTTGTATGCCTGATACAGAAAGGCAATACCCCACAAGTCTGTGCGATATTGCCTGAAACACCGAACGGGTTATTTACATACCCCGTACTGTTCACGATATGCAATCATCTTGTCCAGGTATTCCTTGCCGGGCACAATATCGTTGGCAATGGCGTCAATGATATCCGCCATGGTCACGATGGGGTACACGTCAATGCCGAACTCTGCCTTGACCTCCTGGACGGCGCTCTTGTCGCTGTTCAGCCCCCGTTCCATCCGATCCACGGTGATCACCATGCCGGTAATGTTCACGTCCGCTGCACCCTTCAGCTTGGGGTATACCTCCCGGACAGCCTTACCAGAGGTCATTACGTCCTCGATGATGACAACCTGTTCCCCGGCTTCCAACTGCTTACCTACGAACATGCCGCCTTCTCCGTGATCCTTGACTTCCTTCCGGTCAAAGCAGTAATGCACGGACTTGCCATACTTGTGATACAGGGCAACTGCCGCAGATACGGACAGGGGAATGCCCTTATACGCCGGACCGAACAGGGTCTGTACCGGAATGTTGTTCTCCTGGATGCATGCAGCGTAGTATTCACCCAGCTTTGCCAGGTGCTCTCCGGTGTTGTAATTGCCCGCATTCACAAAATAGGGCGCAACCCGTCCGCTCTTGAGGGTAAATTCTCCGAAGGTCAATACTCCGCAGTCCACCATGAATTTGATAAAGCTTTCCTTGTACGTCATAATATCCTCCTATGTATGGGGCGATGCCCCAAAATTATACATCAATCTGTTCCAGCTGCCGGATCCACTGCGCCACACAGGCATCGCTGGGCATCCGCCAGTCTCCTCTGGGAGAAAGGGTCACGCTGCCGATCTTCACCCCGTCCGGCAGGCAGGAGCGCTTGAACTGCTGACTGAAAAACCGCCAGTAGAACTTCCGCTCCCACTTTAAGATCACATCCGGGGCAAACTGCCCGTCAAAGGCAATGCACGCCATCCGGAAGATCTTCTTCGGAGGCATGCCGAACCGCACCATGTGATACAGGAAAAAGTCATGCAGCAGGTAGGGCCCCACCAGATCCTCGGTTTTCTGACGGATCTCCCCGTTTTCCTCCGGCGGCAGAAGCTCCGGGCTTACCGGCGTGTCCAGCACATCCAGCAGTACGCTGCGCAGTGCTTCCTCCGACTGTTCCGCCCGGTGTGCAACCAGATACCGCACCAGGGTCTTGGGCACGGAGGCGTTGACCCCGTACATGCTCATATGATCCCCGTTGTAAGTCGCCCAGCCCAGCGCAAGCTCCGACAGATCCCCGGTGCCGATCACGATGCCCCCGCACTGGTTGGCAAAATCCATCAGCACCTGGGTACGCTCCCGTGCCTGCCCGTTTTCATAGGTCACATCGTGACAATCCGGATCGTGACCAATGTCTGCAAAATGCTGCATCACGCTGTCCCGGATGGGGATCTCCCGGAGATCCGCCCCGTATGCCTTTGCAAGGGCGCAGGCGTTCCGATATGTCCGGTCTGTAGTGCCGAAACAGGGCATGGTAATGGCGTGAATCCCATGATGGGGCAGTCCCAGCCGGTCATATGCCATAACGGTGACGATCAGCGCCAGGGTGGAATCCAATCCCCCGGACAGACCGATCACCACGTCCTGGCAACGGATATGCCGCAGCCGGGTCATAAGCCCTACCGCCTGCATCTGCAGGATCTCGCCGCACCGGTCGTCCAGCTCGCTTTTCCCGGCGGGCACAAAGGGCGTTGCCGGGAACTGCCGCTCCAGCCGGGTCTCCCGGATGGGATAATCAAAATACTCCACCACAAAGGCAGGCTCCTCCGCCCCGTGGGCAGTGTTGGTGCGCCGCCGCTCTGCCGTCAGCTTCTGTATGTCAATATCCCCGTAGAGAATGCCTCCGGCAAAGCGCTTTGCCTCCGCCAGAGTGGTGCCGCTTTCTGCGATCAGATTATGCCCGGCGAACACCATATCCGTGGTAGATTCTCCGATGCCTGCATCCGCATAGGCATAGGCACAGAACAGACTGCCGGACTTGGCTTCGATGATCTTCTTCCGGTACGCCGCCTTGCCGATGGTTTCATCGCTGGCGGACAGATTCACGATCAACACCGCTCCCTGGGCAGCCAGCCGGTCGGAGGGGCTTGCCCCCACCCACACGTCCTCGCAGATTTCCACGCCAAAGGAAAACTCCGGCATATCCACGCAGGAAAACCGCATGTCCGCTCCCATGGGGCAAGTGCGCCCGTGGATGCTGCAATGCCGCACCATCCGGTTGCCGGGGGTGAAATAGCGCAGCTCCTGGAATTCCCCGTAATTGGGGATATTCAGCTTGGGCACGATGCCCAGGATCTGTCCGCTCTGGCATACGGCAGCGCAGTTGTACAGCTTCCCGTCCACTGCAATGGGCAGTCCGATCACTGCGAGCATATCCAGTTCCTCTGTCTGCTTCAGAATGTCAAACAGAGCGTCCAGTGCCCCCTCCAGCAGGGTGTCCTGCAAAAACAGATCCAGACAGGTATAACCTGTGATGCAAAGCTCCGGAAATACCGTCAGCGCCGCTCCGGCATGTGCCGCCTCCTGCATCATACGGACAATCTGCTCCCCGTTATAAGCGCAGTCTGCCACATGCACATCCGGTGTTGCGCAGGCGATTTTCAAAAAGCCGTCCTTCACGCCCTGACCTCCCTTTCTTCTGACGGCATCCCATCAGTTTGATTCAGATGTATTTATTATACCCTGAATCCACATAAAATGCAAGGGGACGGAGAGAAATCCCCGTCCCCGAAGCTTTTATGAAATGCGGAGGGATGCTGCCGCCCAGCCTTCCTTTTCCCGAACCTCCAGCAGGGTGAAGCCTGCGCTTTTCAGCTGATCCAGCACCTCGTCCCGGCGCTCCATGATGATGCCGGACACGATCAGCGTGCCCTCCGGTCGCAAAAATCGCCGGAACAGCTGCTTCATGGCGATCAGCACGTCCGCCACAATATTGGCACAGATCAGATCATAGCCATCACCGATCTCCCGACACAGCGTTTCATCCTCCAGCACATTGCCGCAGAATACCCGGTACAGGGTCGGGTCAATGTGGTTCTTCCGGGCATTCTCCGTTGCAGTGGCTGCCGCATTTTCCTCGATATCCACTGCGGTGGCGCCGGATGCCCCCAGCAGCAGTGCCCCGATGGACAAGATCCCACTGCCGCAGCCCAGATCCAGTACACGATCCCCCGGATGCATCAGCTGCTCCAGCAGCTCCAGGCAGAGCCGGGTGGTGTGGTGCTGCCCGGTGCCGAAGCTGGATGCCGGATCGATCTCCAGCACTGCCCGGTTCCGGGGATTTTCACATGTCTCCCAGGAGGGCTTGATGAGGAGCCGTTCTCCCACGGTGAAGGGCTTGAAATACTGCTTCCAGTTGTTCGCCCAGTCCTCCTCCCGGACGTTTTTCAACGTCAGCTCCAGGGTGCCGAACAGTTGCGCATCGTCCCGGGCGTGGATCTGCGCCAGCATTGCCCGCAGGGCAACCAGCTGCTCCGCCCCCTGGGCATTGTCCGGCAGGTACACAGTCACTGTCGTGTCCCCCTGGGCCATGCCCAGCAGATCCTGGTCAATGTAGTCCCACTTGCCTTCCTTGTTCTGCAAAAACTCCTGGAAATCTGCCGGATCCGCAATGGAAAAGCCCTTGATGCCCAGATCCGTCAGCATGGCGCAAAGGGCATCCACCCCGGCAGAGGCGGTAATAATCTGTGTTTCGATCCAATTCATGTGGTATAATCCTTCCAATCATATAATCCATCCTGCATGCGCTGCATCAGCACCACATCCATCAAGGTCAGTTCGCCGTCCCGATCCACGTCCGCAGCCTCCAACTGTCGGCTGTTCAGCTCCAGATTTCCTGCCAGATACGCATACAGCAGCACTGTATCCACAGCGTCCACCTGTCCGTTGCCGTTCAGATCGCCCGGCATCAGCGTGTCCATCGTGGTCGTGGTGGTCTGCTCCGGCGCTGTCGTTACGGGCACTGTGGTCTGTGTGGTTGTGGTGGTGCTGGTAGTCGTGGGCTGGGGCGTGGTGGTTGTGGTGGTTGTAGTTGTGGTAGTAGTGGTGGTCGTAGTCGTTGCAGTCGTAGTGGTGGTCGTAGTCGTTGTTGTGGTGGTGGTAGTAGTGGTGGTCGTTGTCGTTGTTGCGGTAGTAGCAGCTACCGGCTCCATATACTTCATACATACCCAGCCGGTCTTGCCTTGATAATTCAGCCTGCCCCAGCCATCCTGCACCTCCAGGATCTCTACTTCCTCCAGATACGCCAGCATGCCGATGGCACCGGTGGTGGAACCCACACCGCCCCGCACATACAAGCCGTTGTCCGAGGTGGAGCGATACCGCCCCGTGGGATAGGAGTAATCCCCTTCCACATAGGTACAGTATTCCAGACAGATCCAGCCCACCTTGCCGTTGTAGGTGATCCGACCCCATGCACCGGAGGTACCCTCCACGGTCACCAGAGTACCCTTGGGGATATCCGCCAGGATCTCATAGGTGATGCCTGCGTTCGCCCGGAAGTTCAGCCCCGTATTGGTGGTGTATCTGCCGGTCTTGTAATAGCTCTCCACCGGTGCATTCCCGGTGGTAGGCGGAGGATTCAGCCCCTTGAACAGGCGGATCTGGGTCACGCCGGCGCAGTCGTAGGAATCAAACAGATTGGTCTTTGCGTTGCTTGCCGGATCCATGATATACACTTCCCCGTCCTTGATATAATCCACTGCCACCCAGTGCCCCTGATTCTTCACGGACACCGCCATGTAGTATCCATCCTGGATGTATTTTTCAAGCTCCGCCACTTTTTCAGCCTCCGTGGTGGTCTTGAAGCTGGTGTATGCACAGAAGTGGAATTCCGGCACAAGTCCGGTTACTACAGTCCAGTAAATATTGCCGGAGCTGTCGAAACCGCCGTTTTTGCTCAAATAGTTGCACAGCTTACCCGGGTCAAAGGTTTCCTCCGTTGCAGAACCGGAATGTACCACCAGCTTCGCAAGGGATGTGACGGCGCAGCCAATTCTGGACATGGTTGCGCCACTGGAACCCAGCTGAATGCTTCCCCAACGGGAGTCTGTCTGCAGCCAGCTTTTATATTCGCCAGTTGCTGCCTGCACCGGGATGCTCAGACGGCATATGCCTGTGATCATGATCATAGCCGCCAGCACCGCTGCTGTCATTCGCTTTCCGAGTATGTTCATCATAATCCCCACTTTCGGTTCAGTTATGCCAATTCCATGCTGTCCCCTTTTTTTCGTTTTCTTCTTTTCTTTCTTGCTTCTCTTTGTACCTGTGTGATCCGATCCCGTGCCAGGGTGTATTCTACATACAGTCCCGGAACCGCCGCCCCCTCCATGGGTCTTTGTGCGTAGATGCACTGCTCCAGTGCAGCAAGGATCCTGTCACAGCCTGCCTGATACTGCACTTGCAGCTGCCGTGAAAGCTCCTCAGCGGTACAGCCATCGGAAAGCTGTGCCTGTTTCTTGATCCGTGCCATCAGCAGGGATGCTGCCTGCTCCGGCGCAGTGCGGAATACCCGCCAGCGGAACCATGCCTCTGCAATGCGCCTGTGCAGCAGCCACCAGAGCAGCACTGCCAGCGCAAAGCCACCCAGCACCATCAGTCCGATGAACCGCACCAGGCTATCCACCTGAAGCCCATCGGATGTATCCCCGGCGGAAATGGTAGGATCCATGGAGTACCAGCCAATGCCGGTCAGATACACCTCCGCAAAGGCGTGGGCGTCATCTCCCCGGATCACGAACATGCCCTTCTGGTCGGTTTCGTTCATGGAGTACCCTTCCACATACCGGGCAGGGATCCCCACCGCCCGGCACATCAGCACATAGGAGGTGGCAAAGTCAAAGCAGATGCCCCGGCGGGTGCTTGTCAGAAAGGTCTCCGCATTCTCCCCCGGACTTTTGTAATAGGTTTTGTCGTACACAAAGCCGTTGTGCCAGAAGTACTGCTCCAGCAGCTGTGCCTTTTCCAGGTCGCTCTGTGCATCCCCCACGATGGACTGGGCAAGGGCCTTGACCCCCTCCGGAATCTCCGGTGCATCCGCAGCCATGTAGTCATCTGTCAGCAGACGGCTGTACCGGACAATGCGGTAGGCACGCTTCAGCGCCTCTCTTTCCTCCGCGGGCAGGTCGCTTGCCCCGAACCAGGCATGCCGCAGCAATTGCTTCCACTGCTCCTGATCCAGCGTCCGGTTCAGGTACACTGCCAGCTCCGTCAGCTGATCCTGCTGCCCGTAGTACTGCACCCGGTAGCTGCGCATCACACTGTTATCATACAGCACGCCGCTGCGGGTCACGCTGCTGTTGTTGGCGCCGTAGCAGATACTCCAGCAGGTAGGAGTCAGTCCGAAGTTATACTGTGCCTTTTCCGCATACACCGTGCAGGCACGGGCAGTGGTGCGGGGCTGTTCGGAAAAGCCCGTCAGATCCAGCCCGTATCGCGCCCCGATGGAAGGATCCGCAGTCAGCACATGCAGCAGCGCATTGGACAGCAGAGCTGGATCCACATTCACCGGATCCTCTGCCGGCGATATGGTACCATCCGGTTTTTGATCCTGCTTCCCTGCTTTCCAGGTATCCGTTGCGGGATCGTACAGAGTGAAGGTCTTGAATTTCAGATTCAGCGGCTCCTGTGCCTGTACATAGAACATGATCTTGCTGCTGTTCTGATAGAACCCATCCACATGGGAGGAATCGGTAAATTCATTGATGCGTTCCATCAGGAAATCCGTCAGAGAGTCAAAATTCAGCAAGCTTTCGATCAGCTGCCGATCCGCCTGCACCGCAGGCTTCGGCAAAATCAGCACCGCCGCCAGAGCAATCCACAGAAAGATGGTGCCGGAGCAGATTTCCGCCGGCTTCGGTGCATCCGAACTGGGTCGCCGGTTCCGGCAATAGATCATCACCGCAAAATAGGCTGCAGGCAGCAGGAGCATCAGCCATACCGGCATAGGATCTCCTTCACGGCCGAACAGCAGGAAGGGGAACATCATCAGTACAAAGGTCACCAGAACCCTGTACTGAATCCGGGTAAAGAAATGGACACAGAAGCCGATGAAAATGCCGAACAGCAGGAACATCACCAGGGTGTAGGACCCGGAAAAGTCCAGAACGGACTGGGGGGTCAGCACCCAGATGAAAAACTCCACCTGCTGACTTGGCTCGACCAGCTGAATCAGCTGGGAGATCAGAAACAAGGACAAGATCAGCCCTGCCAGATAGATCAGCCAGCCCCGCCAGCGCATTTTGTGGATCCAATCCAGTACCCGGAATTGCACCAGCATCACAACCAATGAACCCACTGCCGCCAAGGGCAGGTAATGCCCGGCGTAATAGCTCATGATCCCGGTCAGAATCAAGGCGGCAAACACCACCGGCACCCAGTCCAGCCTGAGCAGCCGTTTTACCATAGGACGTTGTAGCAACAGTTCCATAAGCGCATCCTTTATGTCATCGGCAACAGCCGGAAATCAGACTGCAGCCACCAGAAATGCAGCTTTGCGCCGGCAGCATCCATGCCGCCGGGCATTACGATATGTACCTCGCCCCGCATATGGGCTGCCTGGGACAGCAGCTCCGGATCCGGGTTTGCAGTATAGATGAGATACACCCCGTTGCCGGAACCGGACAGAAAACTGCCGGACAGCCGGGCTGCACCCAATTCTTCAGAAAAGCCCCGTTCCAGCACATGCAGTGCCAGCTCCTCCACCGCCTCCGGGCTTTCTGCCAATACCTCCTGCCAGCCGGACAGGCTTTGATAGGAAAATACCGCCGCCATGCCCTGCCGGGCACAAAGCGCCAGCATGCCAAGCGCCCCCTCGGTGATCTGCTGCTCCAGCAGGAACCGGGACTTGTATGCAGGGGCGCCCTGAGGCCGTGCCAGATCCAACAGCACATGTACCCGGGACAGGGAAACCGCCTCATCCATCCGCACCATCAGGCTCTGCCGCTTGGAGGACAGCTTCCAGTTGATCCGCTTCAAAGGATCCCCCGGCACATAATCCCGGTGTTCATAGCCTGCAGTGGTGGCAGCGCCAAACGCAACCTGGGTATTGGTCTCCTCCTCGCTTTCTGTCTGCACGGCGGTGCTCATAACGGTAAACAGCGCATCCTTGGCGGTCAGCTCCGGCACCTGGGGCACGATCATGACCTGCGCCGGGGCGGGCATCTCCAGTTTCAGCTTTAAAAAGCCAAAGTAGCCAATCACCCGTGGATCCGCCGCATCCACCTGCGCCTGTCCGCATATCCGGGGCAGAAGCTCCGCTTGTCGGGTGTCCTGCCTGCCGAATGCCAGAGCCGTCTGCACCGGCACCATGGGAGAATCAAAATGCCCGTCCGGCTCCAGCCGGAACCGGACAAAAGGCAGTGGAATCCGCCAGCGCTTGGTGATCTCCGCTGTCAGCATGCATGTCCCACCCTTTTTCACGCTATCAGGCAGGGTCAGCCGGATTTTCAGCTGCCGCCGGGCAAGAAGGGTCAGCAGGGCGGACGCTGCCGGAAGCAGCAGATACACCGCCAAAAGCTGCACCCCCGTATCTCCATCCATATAGAAGGTGAACAGAGCCAGGATGCCCAGCACCGCCAGATAGCCCACTACCGCTGCCATCACTCAGCCCATGGGCACAGCCACACGATCCAGCACGGATGCCAGACACGCCTGGGGTGTGCCAAAAACGGTTTTGCCCTTTGCGGAAAGCAGGATCCGGTGCGCCAGCACACATTCCGCCATGGCCTTCACGTCGCCGGGGGTCACATAGCTGCGCTCGAACATAAAAGCGTTTGCTTTTGCCGCCTTGTACAGTGCGATACTGCCCCGGGGGCTGACCCCCAGGGTGACCTCCTCCATGCTCCGGGTGGCACTGACGATGGAAAGGATGTATGCCTTCACACTGTCCGCCACGGTGACCTGCGCCACCTGCTGCTGCAACCGGAGAACGGAATCCAGCGTTACCGCCGGTGCTTTGATATTTTCAATGGGATTGTAATGCTCCGTGCGCTCCAGGATCCGCATTTCCTCCTCCGGGGTGGGATACCCCATGCTGATGCGCATGAAGAAGCGATCCATCTGCGCCTCCGGCAGGTGATAGGTACCGTAGGTCTCCACCGGATTCTGGGTAGCCAGCACCATGAAGGGACGGGGCAGCGGACGGGTCTGACCGTCCAGACTGATCTGATATTCCTCCATGACCTCCAGCAAACTGGACTGCACCTTCGGGGAGGCACGGTTGATCTCATCCGCCAAAAGAAAATTGCACATCGCTGCACCGGGACGGTATTCCAGCTTTCCGGTCTGCTGATCCACCATAGAAAAGCCCACCACATCAGAGGGCATAATATCCGGCGTCAGCTGAATCCGGTTGAAGCTCCCACCCAGGGAACGGGACAGGGATGCTGCCAGCTGGGTCTTGCCCACCCCGGGCACATCCTCGATCAGTACATGACCATTACAGAGCAGTGCAGCCACTACCCGGGTAATCACCGGGCGCTTTCCTACGATGACCTGCTCCACACTGTCAAGCAGCGCCTGAATCTGATTGTTCATAACTTCCCTTTCTGTCAACAGCATCTTTACAATGCTGCATATTCTATCTATGTCTATTCATTATAGCATAGAATCCGTGTTGTTTCAAGGGCATTTTTGTATGTTTCCTACAGAATAATTTGGATAAGGATCAAAACCAAAACGGCAGCGTTCTGCTGCCGTTCCGTTTGTTACTGAGGCTGCTGAGGGTTCTGATCCTGGGGATCCGCCGGAGCCTGGGGCTGTTCGGTCTGAACCGGAGCCGCCGGCTGCTGGGGTACGGCTGCCTGTGCAGCTCCATTGGCTTTGTTCATCTTGAGGATCTTGAACACGAACACCTCAATGCTGATGAGTCCTGCCAGAACGGCAAGAACAATGATCCACAGCTTGCTGCCCCCATCCTTCTTTTCCCCGGACTGGTTGGAGGCTGCTGCCGCTGCCTGCGGCGTGCTGCCTGCCACCACCGTACCGGTGCCGGCAGTACCCGCTGCGGAATTGGATGCAGGGGTGGTGGTCGCATTGGCTGTACCGCCGCTGCCGTGGGTCACGGTAATGCCCCCTGCCTTTTCTGCCAGGAATGCGGTCATCCATGCCAGAGGGGTGTTCCAGTTGATGGTGCACTCATTCACAGACCAGGCTTCGATGTGATCCAGATAGCACTTTGCCGGTGCGATCTGTCCCTCCTTCCAGCCAGAGCCCTTTACCCAGGGATCCTCCATGCCGGAGTTGGGACCGCCCACCAGAACCCCGTTGGGTGCCAGCGGGTAGGAATCCTGCACCTGATGCGCCCAGAACCGATGGTGGGGATACTTGACGGCGTGGGTGCCGTAGCCTGTTACATAGGAGTAATCCATGGGGTTTCTGCCCAGCAGATAGTCCATGGCGCTGACTGCCCCGGTGAGATATGCGTCATTTTCCGTCATATCGTAAGCGTAGGACAGCAGGATGGCGTTGTCCGCTACAAAGGAATTGGAACCCCAGATATAGCCGGTATTCTTGTTTGCGTAGGAAATGGTGCTCTGCCCATAGGGCTGCCCATAGCCCTGGTCTGCCGCCAGCTTTGCGAAATAATCCCCTGCGGTGGTCAGATTGCTCTTGAGCTGATCTGCGTCAGCCCCCAGTTGATCGGTGTACAGGGTCAGGGTCAGAGAACCCAGAGCTGCGGTATGTCCCCAGTCAAAGCAGCCCACCGTATCCACGGATTCGCCGCCGCTCAGTGCTGTGGGCAGTGACAGATAGTGCTTGGAAGCCTTCATGTCGTTCAGATAACTGCTGTCCCCGGTGGATACAAACAGCTCACAGGCTGCCCAGTAGAATTCATCCGTTGCGTCGTTGTCCCCGTATGCGCCGCCGCCCTTGGATTCATCCAGAGGTGCGTACATTTCCGGATGCGCCTTGGCTGCGGTGTATGCCGCCTTGGCAGTATCCAGACACTTCTGTGCAAATGTGGCATCAAGCTCCTTCCACAGCCGGTACGCCTGCGCACCGCATGCTGCCACGTTCAGGGTTGCCGCTGTCGTGGGCGGCTTGATGATACGCTCCTCCGTATCCTCCGCCGGTGCCACTGCCAGAGCTGTCCACTTGGAGTCATGCACCTTGTGGTACGCCATGCCTGCATAGTCTCCGCTCTGAACGATCATCTTCATGAACCATTCCATTTCATACCGGGCTTCATCCAGCAGATCCGGATAGCCGTTGGCGTTCTCCGGAATGGACATGGTTCCGTCTGCGTATACCGAAACATCCCCCTTCTTGAGGGCATGCTCATACTGGTTCTGCATCAGCCACAGGGAAATGCCGCCGTTCACCACATATTTTCCGTGGTCGCCGGCATCATACCAGCCGCCGGTAATGTCCTGGGTGCCGCTGCTGCCGCTGTAGCCCCAGGTCTGCTCGATGGTGGCAGTATCCGGGTTATGACCTGCCGCCCGGGCAAGACTGGCGCTGTCCCCGGAAATGATGTACTGGCTCTGGATCTCGATGCCGCTGCGGTTCTGATAGAAATAGTTCAGCGCATCGTACAGCATATTGGAGTACAGTCCCCCGTTGCCGATCTGGAACTCCCGGCTCTTGGCGCCGGAGGCAGTTTCCAGATAATACGTTCCGACGGTGGTGTATTCGCTGAAATTCAGCTCATGCACATTGTCCCCGGAATCCGCATCCAGTCCCTTAGGGGTGGAGGTACCAGTGTACACGGTGCTGCCGCTGGCATCCTTCAGATAGAACTCCACACCGCTGCTGTCACTGGAAAGCAGGGTTGCCTTCTTGCTCATGTTCTCAAAGTAGCCCAGCTGGTTGGTGAGGATATCCGAGCGCACCCAGGGCTGCTCCGCCACATAGTCATGCTCGCTGCTGTCCGTACAGATCAGGGACATGTTGTCAAAGGTGAAGACGGTACCGGGCTGCACGCTGTCGCCGCCGATGTGGAATGCCCACTCCACCTCCGCAGTGCGCTTTGCGGTAAAGCTGCCCTTCACGGTGGTTTTCTGGTTGGCTGTCAGCTGCTTCACATCCCAGTAGCTTTCATGCTGGGAATCGTCCGGCTCACCGTGCCAGTCCTCCACAAAAGGCTCACCCATATCGCCGATCTTGGTGTAATAGGTGCAGCTCTGGCTGGCGGTGATATCAAAGGATACCTCATAGTGACAACCGCTGACCAGAGTCAGCCCTCTGTGCCGGAACTGACAGTCCCAGCGATCCTCGCCGCCCCGGGATGCGCCCCCCGGATTGACGATCTCGATGGTATACACCCCGTTGTCAATGTTAAAATTCATTTTACCCGTCAGAGACTCGCATACATGCCAGGGCAAGCCCACCCCGTCGTCAAAATTGGTCTGTCCCAGCTGCTGTCCTGCGGATGCAGGCAGTGCGCAAAGGCTTCCTCCTGCCACCAGGGTCGCCGCCATTGCCGCCGAAATTACACGCTTCCATATCTGATTCAAGAAAATGACCTCCTTGTTGTACTCGTTGTATATACTGTAATCTATTTTTCGGCACTTGTAAAGACCAGTATTTCCCTTTCCAAAAAGTTTGGCGGAATTGTCCAGTTTGGAGAATGGTTCCCCCTGCTCTTTTGAGCATATTATTTTACGATTGTTTGAACAGAATATTGAAAGTCTGTGCGCAGTAAAATCGGCATTTTCGGGCATGCTAAAACAAAGGCAGCCATTCGATCCCGGACTGCACAGAAAGGATTTGATTATGGATTTACTGAACGTGACCGCAGCCTCCATCGGCTCCATCATCGCCCTGTTTCTGTTGACCAAGCTCATCGGCAACAAGCAAATGTCCCAGTTGAACCTGTTCGACTATATCAACGGCATCACTATCGGCTCCATTGCTGCCGAAATGGCGACTTCTCTGGAAAGCGACTTTCTCAAGCCCCTGCTGGCTATGGGCATCTACGCCCTGGCAACAGTACTCAGCGATCTTGCCTCCAACCGGTGGCTGTCTGCCCGGCGCTTTCTGGAGGGGCGCTCCCTCATTCTTTACGACAACGGCAAGCTGTACCGGAACCACCTGAAGCGTGCCCGGATGGATCTGAGCGAATTTCTCACCCAGTGCCGCACCGGCGGCTACTACAATCTGGATAGCCTGCAATTGATCGTTATGGAGGCAAACGGCAGGCTGTCCTTTCTGCCCAAGCCGGACGCACGACCCGTGACCCCGGCGGATCTCAACATGCAGCCCCAGCCGGACAGCCCCCAGATCCCTGTGATCCTGGACGGGAAGATCCTGACGGGTAATTTGCAGGACAGCGGCAAGGATATGCAATGGCTGAACCATCAGCTTGCCATGCACCATTACACCCCCAAGGAGGTGCTGCTTGCCCTGTGCAATCCGGACAATACCCTGTCCGTATACAAAAAGGAAGACACCAACAGGCATACGGATCGGTTTCAATAAAAAATACCGCACAAAGCCGGGACCCCAGCCTTGTGCGGCATTGTCATTTACTTTTGCATACCGGATACATGAATGCGGTTCAGTGCCCGCTGGAGCTTCAGCTCTGCACGGCGCAGCTCCGCATCGCTTTTTGCCTTGTTTTTACGATCGATCGCCTGCTGCTCGGAGCGCTTTGCCCAGGCAAGGTCAATATCCTCCGCCCATTCTATGGCACAGGCAAGGATGGTAGTCCCCTCCTTCTCCACCTGCACCACGCCGGTGGAGAGGGCTGCATAGCGATCCGCACCGTCCACGGTGATCCGTACCGGGCCGGAGGGCAGGCTTGCCACAAACGGTTCATGCCGCGCCAGAATACACAGGTCGCCCTCTGAGGTGCGCAGCACCACACGCTCCGCCGAGCCATCAAAAAAGATCTTCTCCGGCGTCACGATCTTCAACGGGAATGCCGTCATTCACTCACACCCTTTTTCGCCTTTTCCACTGCCTCATCAATGGTTCCCACAAACAGGAATGCAGACTCCGGCAGGTCGTCGTGCATGCCCTCAATGATCTCCTTGAAGCCCCGGATGGTTTCCTTGATGGGCACATACTTGCCCTTCATGCCGGTAAACTGCTCCGCAACCGAGAAGGGCTGGGACAGGAACCGCTGGATCTTTCTTGCCCGGCTCACCGTCAGCTTATCCTCCTCGGACAGCTCGTCCATGCCCATAATGGCAATGATATCCTGCAATTCTGTATACCGCTGCAAAATGGTCTGCACTGCCCGTGCTACCTCGTAATGCTCCTGTCCCACGATCTCCGGGGTCAGGATCCGGGAGGTAGAATCCAGAGGATCCACCGCCGGGTAAATACCCAGGGAGGAGATCTGACGGGACAATACGGTGGTGGCGTCCAGATGGGCAAAGGTGGTGGCAGGTGCCGGGTCAGTCAGGTCATCCGCCGGCACATAGACTGCCTGTACGGAGGTGATGGATCCCTTGTTGGTGGAGGTGATCCGCTCCTGCAAAGCGCCCATTTCCGTTGCCAGGGTGGGCTGATAGCCTACGGCGGAGGGCATCCGCCCCAACAAAGCGGAAACCTCGGAGCCAGCCTGGGTAAACCGGAAGATGTTGTCGATAAACAGCAACACATCCTGCCCTTCCTGATCCCGGAAGTACTCCGCCATGGTCAGACCGGACAATCCCACACGCATTCTTGCCCCGGGGGGTTCATTCATCTGACCGTACACCAGCACGGTCTTGTCGATGACGCCGCTTTCCTTCATTTCGTTGTACAGGTCGTTGCCCTCACGGGTACGCTCCCCTACGCCGGTGAACACGGAGATGCCTCCGTGCTGATTTGCCACGTTGTTGATCAGCTCCTGGATCAGTACGGTCTTGCCTACGCCGGCACCGCCGAACAGACCGATCTTGCCGCCCTTCAGATAGGGGGCAATCAGGTCGATGACCTTGATGCCGGTTTCCAGCACCTGGCTGGATGCGGTCTGCTCCTCATAGCTGGGGGCTTCCCGGTGGATCGCCCAATGCTCCTTCACCTGGGGGGCAGGCTTATCATCCACCGGCTCACCCAGCAGATTGAATACCCGGCCCAGGGTCTCTCTGCCCACCGGCACCCGGATGGGACTGCCGGTATCCACTGCATCCGTGCCCCGCACCAGACCGTCGGTGGTGCCCATGGCAATGCAGCGCACCACATCGTCACCGATATGCTGGGCAACCTCCAGCACCAGCCGAGCGCCGTGATTGTCCACTTCGATGGCGTTCAGCAGCTTGGGCAGATGCTCCGGTGCAAAGCGGACGTCCACCACCGCACCGATGATCTGCACGATTTTTCCGATATTCTGCATACTCTATGGTTATGACGTGCTTGAGCCAGCGCCGTCATGCTCCTTTCCTGAATCGGTCAGCTTTGTGCGTTGGCACCGCTGACGATCTCCGTAATTTCCTGGGTGATCGCCGACTGCCTTGCCCGGTTGTAAACCAGGGACAGATCCGTGATCATCTCTGTTGCATTGTCCGTTGCGTTTTCCATCGCCAGACGCCGTGCCGCCTGCTCTGCGGCAAAGGATTCGATCACCGCACAGTACAGCATCCCCGCCAGATATTTGGGGATCAGTGCGTCAAACACCGCCTCCGGAGAGGGCTCGTAGGTGGTCAATGCATGGTAGCCGCCGGGGGCGTACTCCAGATGCTCTACCGGCATCACATGCATATGGTGCGCCTCCTGCACCAGAGGGGATACATAGTTGGTGTAGATCAGCTCTACAGCCTGAATGTCGCCCTTTTCGTACAGGGTCACGATCCGTTCCGCAATATCCAGCGCCTTGTATACGGTAATATCCTCGCCGATGTTTTCAAACTCCGCCAGGATCCGCACATTCCGCCGCTGGAAATACTCCACCGCCTTTCTGCCGATGGCAATTACCACCGGCTCCCGGCCTGCCGTCTGCAGCTCCTCCATCCGGATCTGCACCTGCTTGAACACGTTGCTGTTGAAGCCCCCGGCAAGCCCCCGGTCGCCGGCAATGGCGATCAGCAGAACGGCGCCGCCGGTGTGATGCTGCAAAAAGGTGGACTGAAAGTCCCCGGATTCCGCTACGATCTGACACATCATCTGGTACAGCATGTTGAAAAACGGCTCGGCACGCTCTGCCTTTTCCTTGGCACGGCGCAGCTTGGAGGACGCAACCAGTTCCATCGCCTTGGTGATCTGCATGGTGCTTTCCACGCTCTTGATCCGACGCTTGATATCCTTTAAATTCGCTGTTGCCATGACATTTCCCTATGCCTGAAAACGGCATATCTCCTTTCGGGTTATTGGGCGCTCAGATACTGTGCGGCAAAGTCCCGGAGCACCGCATCCAGAGCCGCCTGGGTTTCCTGGTTCAGATCTCCCGTATCCCGGATGGATTGGATGATGTCCGGATGGGTCTCGTCCACATGGGTGCAGAGTGCATGCTCAAAGTCGGAAATCTCCTTGACCGGGATCTCCCGCAGGAAGTTATTGACCACCGCATAAATCACGATCACCTGATGCTCCACCGTCATGGGAGCATTCCGGTTCTGCTTGAGCACCTCCACGATCCGTTCGCCCTTGGCAAGCCGCTCCTTGGTGTCCTGATCCAGATCGGAGCCGAACTGGGAGAATGCCTGTAGCTCCCGGTACTGGGAGTAGGACAGCTTCAGAGAGCCGGATACCTTCTTCATGGCCTTGATCTGGGCAGCGCTGCCCACACGGGATACGGAAATACCCGGATTGACCGCCGGCCGCACACCGCTGTTGAACAGATCCGTTTCCAGGAAGATCTGTCCGTCTGTGATGGAGATCACGTTGGTGGGGATATAGGCGGAAACGTCCCCTGCCTGGGTCTCGATGATGGGCAGCGCCGTCAGACTGCCGCCCCCGTATTTTTCATTCAGGCTGCATGCACGCTCCAACAGACGGGAATGCAGATAGAACACATCGCCGGGATATGCTTCACGCCCCGGGGGACGCTTCAGCAACAGGGAAAGTGCCCGGTATGCCACAGCATGCTTGGACAGATCATCATATACACACAGCACATCCTTGCCCTGGGCCAGGAAATATTCGCCCATGGCACAGCCTGCATAGGGGGCAATATACTGCAAGGGTGCCAGCTCGGAGGCGGTTGCGGATACCACAATGGTATAGCGCATGGCACCTGCCTTTTCCAGGGTTTCCACCACGTTTGCCACAGTGGAGCGCTTCTGTCCGATGGCAACGTAGATGCAGATCACGTCCTTGTCATGCTGGTTGATGATGGTGTCCAGGGCAATGGCGGTCTTGCCGGTCTGCCGGTCGCCGATAATCAGCTCACGCTGTCCTCTGCCGATGGGGATCATGGAATCAATGGCCTTGATGCCTGTCTGCAAGGGCTTGTGTACGGACTTTCTTGTAATAATGCCGGAGGCCACCTTCTCCACCGGGGCGGTTTCATGAGTCAGAATGGCGCCCTTGCCGTCAATGGGCTGTCCCAGGGCATTGACCACTCTGCCCAGCAGCTCCTCCCCTACGGGAACGGATACGATCCTGCCGGTACGCTTGACCGCAGCACCTTCCTTGATGTCCCGATCCGAGCCGAGCATAACGGCACCTACAAAATCCTGTTCCAGGTTCAGCGCCATACCCTGCACGCCGCCTTCAAACTCCAGCAGCTCACCGGACATACACTTGTCCAAGCCGTGAATGGTGGCGATGCCGTCGCCTACGGTCACGACCGTACCCACATCGTTCAGCTCCAGCTGGGCATGGTAATGCTTCAGCTGCTCTTTGATAATGCCGGTTATTTCATCCGGGCGTAAATCCATAGATACACCTTCTTTGTTCTGTTATGGCAGCACCCACAGAAATTGTGCTGTGCCGCATTATTGTTTCAGCTGCCGTCTGACAGCCTCCAGCCGGGATCTTACACTGTTGTCCAGCAGGGTGTCTCCGTACTGTACGATGACGCCCCCCAGAATGGCGGGATCGATCCGTTCCGTCAGTTCCACCTGCTTGCCGTATTTTTTCTGCAAAGCGGCGATCAGCTGCTGCCGCTGGGTATCCCGCAGGGGCACACAGGTAGTCACCGTCATCCGGGCAATGCCCTTGTGCTCCCGGTAGAGATCGTTAAACGTATCCGTCACCGCCTGCACATAGGGGATCCGCTGCCGCTGGGTCAGCATGCATACCAGGGATACCACCGTCTGGTTCCCTGCAAACAGCCGTTCCACCAGCGCCCGCTTTTCCTCCAGGGGAATGGTGGGCACCTCCAGCAGCTGGGCAAGCCCCGGCTCCTTCCGGAACACCGCCGCACAGGCGTTCAGATCCTTGTATACCGGCTCCAGCGTGTCCTCCTCCAGGCAAAGGTCAAACACTGCGTCCGCATATACCTTTCCTACCTGCCCGGTCATTGGCTGTCACCCACCGAGTCAATGAAATCCGAAATCAGACGGTCATGATCGCTCTGATTGAGATCACGCTCCACAACCTTCTGGGCAATCTCTACCGCCAGGTCGGAGATCTCGCCCCGCAGCTGGTTCCGTGCCCGTTTCTTGTCCTGCTCGATCTGCGCTGCCGCATGCTCCAGCATGTCCCCGGAGTCCTTCCGTGCCTGGGCAAGGATCTCCTCGGAACGGGACTGGGCGGTTCTTGTGGCATTGCGGATCAGCTGTTCGGATTCCGTCTTTGCGTTCTGCATCAGTCCGGTGTATTCCTCCTCCAGTTCGCTTGCGTGTCTGGAGGCATCCTCTGCATCCTGGTAGGTCTTGGCGACCTCCTGCTGTCTTGCCTCCAGAACGGCATGCACCCGTCCGAACAGGAAATGCTTGATGACCAGAAACAGGATCAGGGTATTCAACAGTGTAAAAAGCAGACTGCCAACATCAATGGAAAGAAAATCTAACATGCTATGACATTGTTCCCCGGATCCAGAGACGGGGAAGCTCCTCTACTTTCTGTAAATTTCGGAGCCATGTTCCCACAGGACTCCTGCATGGATCAAAGCTTGCCCAGCAGCGGATTTGCGAACAGCAGGATCAGGGCAACCACGAAGCCGTAAATACCGGTGGATTCTGCCACCGCACAGCCCACGAACATGGTTCTGGTGACCGGACCGGAGGCTTCCGGCTGACGGCCGATTGCCTCACAAGCCTTACCAACTGCGTAACCCTCACCGATACCAGGGCCGATACCTGCGATCATTGCAAGACCGGCACCAATCGCAGAGCCTGCCAACAAAATTGCCTTTTCCATAAACAACCTCCAAAATATCAATCAGAATTTGCGGGATGTACCCGCCCGAAGCCCTATTCCTCCGAACCAAAGGCGCTGTCAAGATACGCCATGGTCAGCATAATGAAAATAAATGCCTGCATGAACCCGGTAAACAAGTCGAAGTAAACCGAAAGCAGTGCGGGGATGCCCACTGTCAGAACCGGAACTGCAAGTCCCAGGGCAGTGGACGCTGCCGTCAGCGCAAAGTACAGCAGACTGGTGATAATCATACCGCCTGCCACATTGCCGAAGTGACGGAAGCCCATGGACACCGGCGTTGCCGCCTCACTGAGCAGATTCAGCGGCAGCATCAGCGGGATCGGCTCAAAGAAGCCCTTAAGGAATCCGCCTATGCCGCTGGTCTTGATCTTCGCCCGTTCCACCAGCACAAAGGTCATCAGACCCCAGCAGAAGGTGGTGTTGAAATCGCCGGTCACCGGCCGCAGACCGATCAGACTGATCAGACTGCCGAAGCAGGAAAATACAAAGATCGTAGCAATATAGGGGGCAAAGCTGCGGAATTTCTTTCCCATACTGCTGTCCACCAGATTTTCCACCGTCTCCACCAGCATTTCTGCAATGGCCTGCCGTTTGGTCACCGCCCTGACCTGCATATTATGGGTCAGAAACAGAATGACAGCCAGCAGGATCAGAATCACGATCCAGCCCACAACAATGGTTTCGGTCAGATTTATCGTCAGATCGATCCCGGGAATGGTAAAGGACGTAATGACCTTCGGCCCGTTTACCTCAACCTCCTTGACGCCTGTCAGAAAATCTGACAATTTCATAGCTTGCATCATCTCCTATCAATCTCCTAAGATGCCGGACTGCATGTCCAAAGCCGGCACCGCACAGAACCTGTGCGGCACTGGATTACAGCTGCTCGCCGTTTTTGTGCAGACATGCATGCCCCACATAGATCAGCCGGGGATAAACCAGAGGGATCATTGCCGCAAAGGCGTTGATCCAGCTGATCTGCATCGCCAGCAGGAACACTGCACCGATCAGCACCAGCCGCAGCAGATATCCGCTGACCATCTGTACCTGGGGACGGCCGCCGGGCTGCTCCACCGACCGGGCAACCGACCGGGACAGCAGAAGCAGATAGACGAACAGCAACGCTGTGCCAAGCAGAAGCCCCACAGCAAAGGAAAGCGTAAACCCCTGCACCAAGCCGGAGATCAGATAGACCGCAATATTCAGGAACACGGTTCGTATGCCGATCACCCGGAATTCATGCAGCAGCGCATCCTTCTGCATCCTGTTTCCCCTCCTTTCTGAACTACATCTGTATTATAACATGGAAAACCGAAAAACAAAATAGGCTTTTCTAAGAATTTGCACAAAAAGTCGAAAAAACTTCTGTATAAACAAGCTGCACCCTTGTGCATTTTGCCGCATTGACTTTTTCTGACCCATGCATTATAATGTAAGTATGCTACATCCATGTTAAAACATACAAGGAGGACGAGATTATGAAATTTGAAACGCAATGCATGCATGAAGGCTACACACCTGCCAACGGAGCACCCCGTGTCATGCCCATTGTGCAGAGCACGACCTATGCGTTTGATTCTACGGATCATATCGGTGATCTGTTCAACCTGCCCAACGAACACATGTACTCCCGCTTCTCCAATCCTACAGTAGAATGTGTGGAAAAGAAGATTGCCGCTTTGGAGGGCGGCGTGGCAGCAATGTGCACCTCCAGCGGACAGGCTGCAAGCCTGCTGTCGGTCATCAACGTATGCAGTGCCGGAGACAGCTTCATTTCCACCAACTCCATCTACGGAGGCACGGTCAATCTATTTGCTGTGACCCTGAAGAAGCTGGGTATCGAGTGCATTTTCGTCAGTCCGGAAGCCTCTGACGAGGAGCTGCAGGCTGCCGTCAAGCCCAACACCAAGCTGGTATTCGGTGAGACCCTGGCCAATCCGGCTCTGACCGTACTGGATATTGAACGTTTTGCCGCATTTGCCCACCGGAATAACCTGCCTTTGATTGTGGACAACACCTTCCCCACGCCTTACCTGTGCCGCCCCATTGAACACGGTGCGGACATTGTGATCCACTCCACCACCAAGTACATGGACGGCCATGCGCTCCAGGTGGGCGGCGTCATTGTGGACGGTGGACATTTTAACTGGGCAAACGGCAAATTCCCGGATTTCGTAGAGCCGGATGAAAGCTATCACGGCATCAGCTACACGGAATCCTTCGGGAACCAGGCCTACATTATCAAGGCAAGAATGCAGCTGATGCGGGATCTGGGCTGCTATCCGGCAGCAAACTCCGCATTCCTGCTGAATCTGGGGCTGGAAACCCTGGCTATCCGCATGGATCGGTACTGCGACAATGCCCAGAAGGTTGCAGAATATCTGGAAGGCTGCAAGCATGTAGCATCCGTCAGCTACCCGGGTCTCAATAGCAGTCCCTATTATAACCGGGCAAAGCACTATATGCCCAAGGGTTGCAGCGGTGTTATCACCTTTAATATCAAGGGCGGCAAAAGCGCCGCAGTCAAGTTCATGGACGCTTTGCAGCTGGCATCCAAGGTGGTGCATGTGGCAGACATCCGCACCTGCGTGCTGCATCCTGCCAGTGCTACCCACCGGCAGCTCACTGACGCACAGCTGGAGGCAGCCGGCATCGATGGCGGCATGATCCGCTTCTCCGTTGGTCTGGAGAATGTGGAGGACATCATTGCCGACATTGCACAGGCTATGGACAAGCTGGACGCATAACGAACTTTTTCTTATACAAATGCAAAGCGCCTGGGAGCATCTGCTTCCGGGCGCTTTGTGACTATAAGGGCTTTTGCAAATATACCAGATCCCGCAGCTGCACGCCGGCTTCAAAGATGGGGTGGTCATAATACTGCGTGAAAAAGTCCGGGATTACATGGCTCCGGCGAAAACCGCAGGCTTCATAAAAGGGCACGGTCAGAGGACTTTCCCCGGTTCCTGCCTGCAAAAGCCGGTACTGCCCCCGGTAACGGGACTGTAGAAACTCCAGCATCGCCCTGCCATAGCCCCTGCCCTGGACAGCAGGAGAAACCGCTATATTTTTCAGCTCCAGGATGCCGTTTCCTTCATCCGTCACCACGCACACGCCTACCGGCTCCGGATCCTCCAGCACATACATGGCACCCCGTTCCAGATACCGGTCAATCATATTCTCCTGCTCATCCCCCAGAAGCAGCATCTCCAGGTACCGCTTCTTCTGTTCCGTCACGATTCTGATCTGCATGCCGCCTCCTATTCGATCGCCTTCATGGAGCCTGCCATATCGATCCGCCGCAGCTTGAAATACAGCAGTCCGTTGACCAGTACAGTAAATACAATGGTCAGCAGCGCTGCCAGGCCAAAGGCATACGCCGGAATATCCGGGTAGAACATCACTGCATCCACCTGGGCGGTATCCACCACAAAGTGACACAGGAAGATTCCCAGCACCAGTCCTGCCAGCATACCCAGCAGAGCGGAAATCGTATTCTCCCGGTAGATGTAGGCTGCCACCTCCCGGTCATAAAAGCCCAGCACCTTAATGGTCGCCAGCTCCCGCATCCGCTCGGTGATGTTGATGTTTGCAAGATTATACAGCACCACAAACGCCAGCGCACCGGAGGAGATGATGATCAGCAGCACCACATAGTTCAGCGTACCGATCAGTTCATGGAACTTGTCCCCGGCATGGGAATTATAGGACAAAGAGCGCACTGCTCCGTTGGCAAGCAGGATTTCGGACAAAGCATCCTCCGAAGTACCCGCCGCCAGCTTCGCCGCAAAGCAGTTGGGGGTGTATTCCCCGTACAGGGCGGTGTACTGTGCCGGGGACAGATACACATAATGGAACACATACTGCTCCGTAATGGCAGTCACCGCCACCGGCGCAGATGCCCCCTCCAGGGTGATGGTGTCCCCCACCCCTACGTCCAGCATCCGGGCAAGCTTCTCTGTCACCACCGCTCCCTGCTCCTCCAGGGTATATGCCGCATCGGTTTTCCGGTCGATGAGCCGGATAAATTCCGGCAGTCGCTCCGGCTCCTGCGGCACGAACAGATACGCCTCTATGCTGCCGCCGGCGCCGGTGATGGTGGCGCTTTTCTGCAAAGCATACAGAGTATCCGTCAGTTCCGGGGTATCCGTCACCTTCTGATGCAGATCCTCCAGCTTCTTGGTATCAGCGTCCGGATCATATACCCCCAACAGGTCATACTGATACACCCGGGAGTACTGCAAATCCACAATGACAGAAATGGCGTTGCGCAGCCCGAAGCCGGTGAGCATCAGAGCGGTGCAGCCTGCCACACCCACCACGGTCATCAGCACCCGGTTTTTGTAGCGGAACACGTTCCGGATGGTGACCTTGGCATGGAATCCAAGTCGTTTCCACAGCCAGCCGATCCGCTCCAACAGCACACGCTTGCCGTTTTTGGGTGGCTTCGGCCGCATCAGCTGTGCCGGCACGGAGGTCAGCTCCACATAGCATGCCGCCAGGGAGGTGGCGCCGGTACAGAGCAATGCAGCACCCAGGGAGCCAAGGGCATAGCCCCAGTGGAAGGGACAATGCACCGGGGGCAGATTATACATCAGCAGGTATGCCGCATAGATCACCCGGGGAAAGACCTGGGTGCACAGTCCCACGCCGGCAAACACTCCCAGCAGGCTTGCCGCCATGGAATACAGCAGGAATTGCCCCGCCACCGCAGCACCGCTGTAGCCCAGCGCCTTCAGCGTACCGATCTCCGTGCGCTGCTCCTCCACCATACGGGTCATGGTGGTCAGGCACACCAGGCATGCTACCAGGATAAAGAAGATGGGAAATACACGGGCAATGGAATCCACCCGGTCCGCATCCTCCCAGAAGCTGTCATAGCCCACATTGTAGGAACGATCCAGCACATACCACTGAATCTGCTCACCGATGGTGTCCAGCTTCGCCTCCGAGTTCTTCAGTTCCGCCTCTCCCTGTTCCAGTTCCGCCTTGGAATCCGCCAGCTTCTGCTCTCCCTGGGCCTGCTGATCGGCGATTTCCTCCTCCCCCTGTTCCAGCTTTGCCTGGGCATCGGCAATGGCCTGCTGCCCCTCCTGGAGCTGCTGCTTGCCCTGTTCCAGTTCTTTTTTCTTGGCATCCAGGGTACTCTGCGAAGCATTCAGCTTCTTTTGTGCTGCCGTCAGCTGTGCGCCCTGTCGATCCAGATCCCCCTGCTGATTGTACAGAGACGCCTGGTAATTCTGGGCATACAGCTTCAAAGCGGATGCATGCATGCCCTTTTCCGCAGCATCCACAGGCTCAGTAATATACTGCCGCAGCATTTTGGTAAATTCCATGCCGCTGCCATCCAGTACGGAGGCATTGTCGATCAGCTGCTCCGTCTGGGCATCCAGGGGCGGCACCATGCAGGTGTACCGGTAGTTGTCAATGGCAGTCAGCAGATTCTCGGAAAACTGCACCGCATCCGACAGGGTCTGCTGCGCCTGCTGAAATGCTGTCTGCTGGGTCTTGAGGGAGCTTGCCTGGGCATCCAACTGCTTCTGGGAGGCTGCCAGGGTCTTCTCTCCCTGCTCCAGTTCCTTCTGCTTGTCTGCAAGCTGACTGATCTGCGCATCCAGATCCGTTCTGCCATCCTCCAGCTTCTGCCGGGCAGCAGCCAACTGATCCGCCAGCTCCTGCTTGCCGGATTCATAGGCTTCCCAACCCGCATCCAGATCCTTTCTTGCCTGATCCAGTTCCTTTTGCGCATCCGCCCGCAGCTGCTCCTCCCGGAGACAGTAAATGTCCGGTGCGTCCGCCTCCAGCTGTTCTGCGTATGCCTGCACTGTATCCGTATAGACCTGGTCATAGGCATACAGCTCCCTGGTATCCTCCAGAGTCAGGAACACGTCCGTGTATACCTCAAGGGTGAACGCCTCCGGCGGCACCAGGATATAGCTTTCCACCTTGCCGTTGCCTACGGTGGTGGTACCCCGCTCAAAGTCCACATACATGGACCAGTCCGCAACCCCCACAATGGTGAAGGTATCGGTTTTCAGGGTATCCGTCACCGGCTCCTCCCCCTTTGCCGGATCCAGGGTCAGAGTATCCCCCACCTTGAATTCCCCCGGAGTACGCACCTCGATGAGGCATTCGTCCGGCTGCTCCGGCCATCTGCCCTCCCGAAGGGTGGGGGTATTCAGATCCTGGGAAGAGCCGGTGCCAACCTGGGTAAAATCCACAGACCAGATCCGGGCAATGGCGCTGGCGGTATCCTCCGCATGCAAATACTGATCCGTGGAATAGCCCCCATAACAGCCGGCAATCCCCTGGCGCTGTGCCAGCTTCTGAACCTCCGCCCGGGAGAAGCCCACCGTGGATTTCAGATGCAAATCCGCCAGGTGGGTGTCCTTGTAGTAGGCATCCGCCGTCAGCTTCATATCCGGACTGGTGACCTTGACCCCGGCGAAAAATCCGCTGCCCAGGGCGATGATGGCGAAAATAGCAAGGAATCTGCCCTTGGTCTTCCAGATGCTCCGCAAAGTATTTTTGAATATGCTCCGATTCATACCGTCACCACTCAATCTGCTCTACCGGCTCCGGATGCGCATTCATCCGAACCCCGTGTACCTTGCTGTTCTTGATCTCGATGACCCGATCCGCCATAGGGGCAATGGCAGAATTGTGGGTGATGACCACCACGGTCATACCATCCCGGCGGCATGTATCCTGCAACAGCTTTAAGATGTGCTTGCCGGTCTGGTAATCCAGGGCGCCGGTTGGCTCATCGCACAGCAGGAGCTTGGGGTTTTTCGCCAGTGCACGGGCAATGGACACACGCTGCTGCTCCCCGCCGGACAGCTGTGCCGGAAAATTGTCCATCCGATCTTCCAGCCCTACCTTTTCAAGCATCTGGGCTGCGTCCGCCGCATCCCGGCAAATCTGGGTAGCAAGCTCCACATTTTCCTTGGCGGTGAGATTCTGCACCAGATTGTAAAACTGGAACACGAAGCCGATGTCGTACCGGCGATACCGGGTGATCTCCTTTTTCTTCAGTCTGGCAATGTCCTGCCCGTCCACGATGATTTCCCCGGAGTCGCAGGTGTCCATGCCTCCCAGCATATTCAGCACGGTGGTTTTCCCGGCACCGGAAGGCCCCACGATCACCACGAATTCTCCCTTCTCCAGCTCAAAGGAGATGCCGTCGGATGCCTTGATCAGCACCTCCCCCATCCGGTATTCCTTCCGTACATCCCGCAGCGTTACAAATGCCGCCATACATGTTCCTCCTATGTACAGGCACCCCTCCATGGGCATGCCAAAAAATCAGGCAACGCAGTAGCACCTACCGCATTGCCTTCATTGTAGCATGTTCCGGGCAAAATAACAAGGTTTTCACCATATTTTCACCCAATTCGACAAATCAGATCGCCGGCATCACTCTGCCGCCGCACACAGGAATAAACGCTCCGGTGGTGAAGCTGGCAAGATCGGACACCAGGAACGCTGCCATCTGTGCAATCTCTGCATCCGTGCCCCGGCGGCCCATGGGCACCTGCCGGTCGTAATCCGGCTGCACCTGCGTATTAGCATCCCGGTCACGTTCCGTAATGGTCCAGCCCGGCGCAATCTGGTTCACGGTGATCCCGTCCTCTGCCACCTCCTTGGCAAGACACCGGCACAGCCCGTCCAATCCCCGCTTTGCCGCTGTGTATGCCCCGCAGCCAGCCTCTGCCAGTGCAGCGCACTCCGTGTTGATTACCAGGATCCGCCCGTAATGGGCAGCTTGCATGGCAGGCACAAACGCCTGTGCCATATACACCGTCTGCATGACGCAAGAGCGGTACTGACTGTCAAAATCCCCGGGATCCTGCTGCAAGATGGGCTTCCATGCATACTGAATCACCGCATTGTGCACCAGAATCTGAGGCATGCCCAGCACCGCCTCCACCTTGTCCCGCATGGCGAACACGCTGTCCCGGTCGGTCACATCCGCCTGCACCGCCAGTGCCCGGCGTCCCATCCGGGTCAGCTCCGCCACCAGCTTGTCCGCCTGCAGCCGGTTGGCGTGATAATGCACCACAATGTCCGCTCCGCAGTCCGCAAGGGTATGCGCCATGACACGCCCAAGCTGTCCGGTGGCTCCGGTAATCAAAGCGATTTTTCCTGTCAGATCCGGTTCCAGCATATCCATTCCTCCTTGGGGCAAAGGGTCAGAACCTGCCCTTTGCCGGTCTTATGGCAAATTGTAATTACATGCTCCGGCAGCAGCAGCTGGGTGAACCCGGCATCCATCCGGCTCCGGATGCTCTCCTCCGTCAGGGTGAAGGTGACCTCCTGGAGGGGCACCCCGATGCCGGTGCCGGTTGCCTTTACATAGCTCTCCTTCGCCGTCCACAGCCGGATAAAGGCATAATCCGGATCCGGCTGGGACAGCACCCAATCCTGTTCCTCCCTGGCGCATGTACGCTCCAGCACCCGTTCCCGCAGGGGACGCACCGGCTCTGCATCCACCCCCACCGGCGCAGCATCCACTGCCGCCGCCGCCAGGAACCTGCAATGGGTCACATTTACATGCACTTGGGGATACATGGGCAAAAAGGGCTTTCCCCTATCCTGACGCTCCAGCAATGCATGCCGGATTCCGGATTCCCGCCACAGCCCCCATGCCAGGGCATCATAGGCGGCACGATGCTGCCCGGAGTGATTATTTTCCTCCGCACGAAGCCACCGCAGATATAGCATACCCATCCCCCTACAAAAAACGGACGGCAGGATACCGTCCGTTAAATTTATTACTCCTTGCGCTTATAAAACATATTCACAGGTTCACTGGTGCTTAAGATAAAGCAGATCGCAAAGCACAAAATCAAGGCAGCGCCGTATCCTACAGCGGTCAGCGCCATGCCCTCCTCTTTTTTCTGCATCAGCATGGGCAGACCCGGGAACAGCAACAGTGCCGTCATCAATCCGAACAGGAAAGAGCCCAGCTTTTTCACAAAGCCCACCCGCAGGATCAGCAGAACGGATACGACTCCCAGCCCGAAGCTGGTGTAATTCATCACCTTGGTGACACCGCTGTAAAAGCCGTTGTCCATACTGTCCTGGAATTCCCGGACGGAGAAGAAATACAGGGCAGCCGCTGCCAGCAGTCCCAGGATCATCAGAACGATCACGACCGTAAAGCCCTTCTTGGCAAGCTCCGCTTCCCGTTCCATCCGCAGCTCGTTCATCAACCGGCGGCTTTCCGCCTTGTCCACATTTGTGGTCATGTTCAGAGACTGCTCAATGGCACGCTTCTGGGCGTTTGCCTTTGCTGCCTCCAGATCCGCTTCATTGAACCGGGACACCTTCCGCTCCGGCTCCGGGGCAGGCTCCTCCAGCAGGGATGCGGCAGCAGCAGCGGAAACCTGTGGCTCGTGCTTCTCCTTGACCGGCGGCGTATAGGTGCTTTCCTCCAGCACCGGTGCCTTGACCTGGGGCTGGGGGGCAGGCTCCGCCGGCTGGCTTGCTGCATGGGCAGCCACCTGCCGATCCATATATGCCTTCTGAATGGCAGCAATCTGCTCCGGAGTATAGGGAGGCTGACCGGACTGGGCACGCTGCTGTGCCAGAACATCCAGCTGCTGCTGGGTCAGGGGTACAGGGGTAAATGCAGCCGGCTGTGCAGGCTTGGATGCGGCATGCGCATCCGGATCCTCCAGCACCGGTGCCTGTACCCCTTCCAGGCTATGCTTTTTCCGGGTATCCACATAATCATCATCCGCCAGCGTGGGTGCTGCCACGTCTGCAAGATGGGACTTCTTTTCCTTGGGCGCAACGTATGCCGTATCCTCCAGCACCGGCGCAGCTACGCCCGCCAGCCGATCCTCCTTCTGCTTGGGCACATAGGTGGACTCCTCAAGCTGGGACAATCCGTTGTTCTGTTCTTCGCTCATTCCCATCACCTCCGTATGATTGACCGCTGCTTACCGTTCCAGAATCTGGCTTCTGTCCGGGCCAATGCCGATCATAGCGATCCGGCAGTCGCACAGCTCCTCCAACCGGGCAATGTAACGCTTGCAGCTTTCCGGCAGCTCCTCAAAGCTCTTGCAGCCGGAAATATCCTCGTCAAAGCCCTCTGCTTCCTCGTAGATGGGCGTACAGCCAGCCAGCTCCTCCAGTGTGGGAGGCAGGTTCCGGGTGATGGTGCCGTCCGCCATTTTGTATGCGGTACAGATCTTCAGAGTGCCCAGACCGCTGAGGGTATCCAGCTTGTTGATGGCAAGCCCGTCCAGACCGTTCACACGCACAGAGTGCCGCACGATCACTGCGTCAAACCAGCCGGTTCTCCGGGGTCTGCCGGTGGTGGTGCCGAATTCGCCGCCTACGTTCCGGATCTTCTCCCCGATTTCATCGTTCAGCTCGGTGGGGAAGGGTCCCTTGCCCACACGGGTGGTATATGCCTTTGCCACGCCGATGATGTTGGAGATCATCCGGGGGCCAACACCAGTACCTACACATACCCCTGCGGACAGAGGATGGGAGGAGGTAACGTAGGGGTATGTACCAAAGTCAATGTCCAGCAGGGTCGCCTGCGCACCCTCAAAGAGGATGGTCTTCCCTGCCTTGTCCGCCTCATAGGTCAGCACGGATACATCCGCCAGGTAGGGCAGCAGCCGCTTGCCGTATTCGGTGTATTCCTGGATCACAGCGTCCAGGTCGATGGCCTCGCCCCCGTATACGGCAGTGATGATCTTGTTCTTCAGTGCCCCGGTGCTCCGTGCCTTCTGGGCAAACACCTCCGGATGGGTCAGATCGTACATCCGAATGCCGCAGCGCTCATATTTGTCCATATAGGTGGGCCCGATGCCCCGCTTGGTGGTGCCGATGTCGGAATTGCCCCGGAATTTCTCGCTGAGTCCGTCCAGCACAATGTGCCAGGGCATCACCACATGGGCACGGGGGTCGATCTTCAGATTGTCCGTCGAAACCCCTCTTGCATGCAGATTGTCCAGCTCGGAGATAAAATCCTTGGGATCCAGCACAACCCCGGCGCCGATCAGGCAGGCAGTGCCCGGATACAGAATGCCGGAGGGCACCAGGTGCAGCTTATAGGTCTGTCCGTTGTTTACCACCGTATGACCGGCGTTGTTGCCTCCCTGGGAACGTACTACCACTTCCGCACGGGATGCAAGAATGTCAATAATCTTGCCCTTTCCTTCATCGCCCCACTGGGTGCCGATTACAATATTAGCAGGCATACTCAATTCCTCATTTCTTTGTCCTTAATGGATGCATGAAGCATACATCAGTTAGTATAGCATCTTTTCGTCGAAAAAGCAAGTGAATCCGGGGGAATTTCCACAGCAGGATGCCCCTTTTCCGGCTTTTCAGCGAATTGCATAGAAAACCTGTGCGCTTTCTCGTAGTTGCATGCTAAAGTGATGAATCATCCTTCCCTTGAAGGGTGATGATCCGCAGCTCAGGGGGATTAAACAGTCTGGGCTTGGCGATGCCCCCGGTGACGATCAGATCCGTATGCCCCTGCCGGTAATGTCCCCTGGAATATGCCGGGAAGAGTTTCCGTTCCGGGGAGAGCAAGCCCCCCACCACCGGCAGACGGATCATACCCCCATGCACATGACCGGACACCACCAGCTCCGCTCCCCAGGCAGCATAGGTGTCCAGAGCCAGGGGGCTGTGCGCCAGCAGCAGCGTCATGCCCCGATGCACGCCCACCGCCTGCTCCATGTCCTCCGGTGTATACTTGGAAAGCCCCGAAAAGCCCCGGTTCTGGTTCCGGAACATGCTGTATTTCAAGGTGACGCCGCAGAGCGCCAGTCCCTCTAACTGCACAGTCCGGTTGCACAGCAGCACCGTACCGGTAGCTTCCATCGTCCGGTACAGCTTCTGCCGCATGGGTTCCGTCATATCCAGCTCATGATTGCCTGGCGCATAGTACACCGGAGCAATGGCGCACAGCCCGGTCAGCAGCTGCTGCACCAAGGAAAAGTCCGTGCAGGTTCGGCTCACCAGATCCCCGGGAACGAGGATCAGATCCGGCTTTGCTGCCCGGACTGCCCGGAGCAGCCGCTGACAGCGCCTCTGCCGCCGCCGGTTGATGATGTGGGTATCCGACACCAGTGCCAGCTTCAAGGGGTGCCCGGTGTATGCAGGCTGATCAATGGTATCCTGCCGCACCGCCAGCATGCAGCAGTTTTCACGGACAAGCTCTGCGGTCAGTAGCCCTGCCGCCGCCCCGGCAATGATTCCGATCATGCTGTTCCTCCCTTCCGATTCTGTATTGCCTTATCTTTTATTATACCGGATTTCCCCGTCGAATGCAACGGATTTGACGGATCCGGAAAAATGTAGTATATTAACAGAAGGATGATCCGGGCTGCACCGCGCAATCTTTGGACGGCGTTGCCTTTGCCCGGTTTCTTAAGAAATCTTTAAGAATTCCCTTTTCTTTTTTCTAAGGAATGCGAGTTATGATAAAGACAGGCAAACGAAAGGAGTGGCGCAGCACCTGTCTGCGCAATATGATGATGGATTACACACAATGCACCGTCCTGGTGGCGGACGACGACCGGGATATTGTCCGTGCCATTGCCACCCTGCTGGAACAGGAGGGACTGACCGTACTGCGGGCATACAACGGGCTGGAGGCTCTGGAGGCTGTAGCAGAGCATCCGGTTTCCCTGATCCTCATTGACGTGATGATGCCAAAGCTGGACGGTCTGTCGGCGATGATGAAGATCCGGGAACAGAAAAATATACCCATCCTCATTCTGTCGGCAAAATCCGAGGAAAGCGACAAAATCCTGGGGCTGTCCATGGGGGCGGACGACTACATCGCCAAGCCCTACCACCCCCAGGAGCTGGCGGCACGGGTAAAATCCAGCCTGCGGCGGTATCTGCACCTGGGTGCGGCGGACAGTGCCCGGATGCAAAAGCTGATCCGGGTGGGCGGACTGGAGTATGACCCGGACACCCGGCAGCTGACGGTGGACGGAGAGCCGGTGCGGCTCACCTCCAAGGAGCTGAAGATCATGGAGCTGTTCCTGCGGAATCCGGGGCGGATCTTTTCCGCAGAGGAGATCTACAGCCGGGTATGGAACGAGGACGCCTATGCAGTGGAAAACACCGTCATGGTACATATCCGTCATATCCGGGAGAAGATCGAGATCAATCCCCGTGAACCGAATTATCTGAAGGTGGTGTGGGGCATCGGCTATCAGCTACAGGACCCTGCTGCCCGAAAAGGAGGCAAGAAGCCATGAAAGCAGGAAAACATACACGCCGAACGATGTTCTGGGCAATGGCGGCTGCCCTGTGCATGGGGTGCTTGACAACCCTGGTGCTGCTGATGGATGTCCATCCGGCAATTCGACCATACACCCCCTTGATCCTGGGTACAGCCGTCAGCGGCTTGCTGGCAGTATTATGCACCTTGATCGTACTGGTCAAAGCGCTGCGCAAACCGGAGCAGATCCCAGAGGCGCACAGCGTTCTGGATCCATTCTCCCTGGAGAGCATTCTTCTGCTGATCCTATGCACTATACCCGTATGGTGGGCGATCTGCAAGCACCACGAAAGCATGCCGAAAGCCGCATTTCTCCGGCAGGAGCCTCTTGCCCAGTGCAATGTGGGACTGTATGCAGCACTGCTCTGTTTCCTGTCCCTGGAGTCCCTGGCAAGCCTGCTGCGCCGGATCCGGAGCGGACAGCTGGCTGCCACCTCCCTGCTTGCAGCCTTTTTTCAGACACCGGTTCGCCAGGAAAAGCGTGCAGCCCTGCATGAACGCTTGCATGCGCCGATCGAACTGCCGGATGCTAGCGGAGACAAGCTGCATGCAGCCGCTTCCTCTATACGCCAACGGCTCAATGCACCGGTCACATTGCCGGATACCCCCGCCGGCAATCAGCTGCGCCGGATCATCAACCGATGTGCGCAAAGCATCCGGAACCGGAAAGCCCAATGCAGAACCCGTTGGCACAGCCTCCCCTTCTCCCAGCAGACAGCCCTGCACAGCATGGCTGCCATGGTGGTGATTCTTAGCTTGGCGCTGTGTTTTTCCCCCTTTGATCGCCCCAACCAAATCAGCGCCATGCTGCTGTTATCCCTCCTGGTGATCGCCGTTTACATCGGCATCCAGATGCGCCGCAGCCAACAAATCGACCGGCTAAGTCAGCGGATCCACACCATCAGCCAGGGGGATTTCTCCCCTGCCGCCCCGGCGGAGGGTTCCTGCGTAGCGGCACAATTCCGGGAACTGGATCAGATCCAGGACAGCACCCGGGACGCCATTGCCCGGCAGGTACAGGCGGAACGCACCAAGGTCAACCTGGTCACCAATGTGTCCCACGACCTGAAAACGCCGCTGACCTCCCTCATCAGCTACATTGACCTGCTGTCCAAGGAGGAGCTGCCGCCCCAGGCCATGGACTATGTGCATGTGCTGGAACGAAAATCCCAGGGGCTACGCCGGATGGTACAGGATGTATTTGATCTTGCCAAGGCGGCCAGCGGGGAGGATGTGTGCTGCACCCGGCTGGATGCGGTCATGTGTCTGCGGCAGGTACTGGCAGATATGGAGGATACCATTCAGCGATCCGGCAGAGACATCCGGCTGCAAACCGACCTGGATCGCTGCATCATCCGGGCGGAGGGCAACAAGCTGTACCGGATCTATCAGAACCTGTTGGCAAACGCCCTGCGCTATTCCATGGAAAACACCCGGATCTACATTCGGGTCACCGGTACACAGACGGAATTCTCCTGCTGCATCCAGAACACCTCCTCCTACGAAATGCATTTTACCCCGGAGGAGATCACGGAACGGTTCACCCGTGGGGACGCCATGCGCAGTACGGAGGGCTCCGGTCTGGGGCTTGCCATTGCCAAGAGCTTTGCGGAGGCCTGCGGCGGTGGTTTCCGGGTCGCCATCGACGGAGATCAATTCAAAGCCATTCTCACTTTCCCATGCTGCGGATCTGACGCATCCCTGGAGGCATAGCCCGGTGCTATGCCTCTTTTTCTATGGGGAAAGGGCAAAGGATTCCGGGCAGGGGGGATGAATTTTGTCGGATTACCCAATGACAAGTCGCAGAAAATATGATACAATAGACTTATATATCTTTATGAAGAAAGTATGGGATTGTTATGACTAATCACTATGACGTCATCATTGCCGGAGGCGGCGCTGCCGGTCTGTACGCTGCTCTCAACCTCCCTGCATCCCTGCGGGTGCTTCTGATCTGTAAACGGGAGCTGACCCTGTGCAACTCCGCCCTGGCTCAGGGGGGCATCGCCGGTGTCTACGACTCCCCGGAGGATGATGTACAGCTGCACAAGCAGGATACCCTCGTTGCAGGCGGATTCAAGAACAACACAGAGACCCTGTCCATCCTGGTGAACGAAGCCGCCCAGGATATCGGCAGGATCATCGACCTGGGGGTGGAGTTTGACCGGAATCCGGACGGTTCCCTCCACCGCACCCTGGAAGGGGGGCACAGCAAGCACCGGATCTTCCACCATAAGGATGCGACAGGCTTTGAGATCGTATCCAAGCTTTTGCAGACTGTACGGACGCTGCCCAATGTAGAGATCCTGGAAAACACACTTTTGTGCGGCGTAGCAAAAACCGGAACAGGCTTTTCTGTGGATACCCTCCACGAAGGCACCTACACCGCCTTCCACAGTCACTTCCTGCTGCTTGCCACCGGCGGCATCGGCAGAGTGTACGAATTCACTACCAATTCCGCCATTGCCACTGGGGACGGCATCACCTTTGCCTATGAGCTGGGAGCTCCTATCAAGAATCTGAGCCTGGTGCAGTTCCACCCCACCGCCTTCAACAACCGGCACACCCGGGAATGCTTCCTGATTTCCGAAGCGGTGCGGGGCGAGGGGGCATACCTGCTGAATGCTGCGGGGGAGCGGTTCATGCAGCGGTACGATGACCGGCTGGAGCTGGCACCACGGGATGTGGTATCCCACGCCATCATTCTGGAAAGCCGCCGACAGGATTCCCAGGAGTTCTATCTGGATATCAGTCACAAGGATCCGGAATTTTTGAAGCACCGGTTCCCCATGATCTACGAAAACCTGCTCAAGCAGGGCTATGATCTGACCACTGACCGGATTCCGATCTTCCCCTGTCAGCATTATCTGATGGGAGGCATCGACGTGAATGCAGATTCCCGTACCGCCCTGGATCGGCTGTACGCTGCGGGAGAATGCTCCCACACCGGGGTACACGGCAACAACCGGCTGGCAAGCAATTCCCTGCTGGAGGCACTGGTATTCTCCCGACATGCGGCAATGGACATTGCCAAGCACCTGTCCGAAGTGCCGGATACCTTTGAGGAGCACAGCTTCCCCCATGACCCGGATGCGCCCCCCATTCCCCAGGGTCTGCGCACGGAGATCCGGCATATTATGCAGCACAGCTACTTTGTCATTCCGGACAGGGAGGCTGCCGCAGCAGGCTTTGAACGGGTTGCCCGGATCCGGCAGATGCTGCTGGAGGGCAACTACCGGATCAACGCCGATTACATTGAAGCAAAATCCCTTGCCACTGTGGCATATCTGATACTCAAGGAAGTCATCTGACGAAAGGAGCGATCCCTATGAATCTGCCCCAGAATTATATTGACGATCTGATCCGCAGAGCCCTTGCGGAGGACATTACCTATGTGGACATCACCACGGACACCCTGATGCCGGATTCCCACACCAGCGAGGCGTACTATATCGCCAAGGACGAGGGCGTGCTGTGCGGCATGGACGTGGCGCTGCGGGTCTTTGACCTGGCAGGGGGCAATGTGGAGACCAGGGCACTGTTTCACGATGGAGACAAGGTGTGTAAAGGCGACATCCTCGCAACCATGACCGGCAGCACCAAGACCCTGCTGAAGGGAGAGCGCACGGCGCTGAATCTATTGCAGCATATGTCCGGCATCGCCACCGCCACCAACCGGTGCGTCCATCTGGTGGAAGGCACCCGTGCCCGGATCACCGACACCCGGAAGACCCTGCCCGGCATGCGTGCGCTGCAGAAGTATGCAGTGGTGGTAGGCGGCGGCAGAAACCACCGGTTCAACCTGTCCGACGGTGCCATGCTCAAGGACAACCACCTGGACGCCTACGGCGGCATCACCCCTGCGGTGGCTGCTCTACGGGATAAGATTGGGCATATGGTCAAAATCGAGGTGGAGGTGCGGAACCTGGAGGAGCTGCAGGAGGCTCTGGATGCAGGCTGTGAGATTATCATGCTGGACAATATGTCCTGCGAGGATATGGCAGCGGCGGTGCAGATCAACGCAGGGCGTGCCCTGCTGGAAGCATCCGGCAACGTGACCGCCGAAACCATCCGCCCCATTGCAGAAACCGGCGTGGATATTATTTCCCTGGGGGCTCTGACCCACAGCGTGAAATGCTTTGACATCTCCATGCGGATCAAACAAGCTAAGTGAGGTGCGTTATGAAGCCGTTCAGACAAATCGCACTGCTGACAGCGGGTATGCTGCTGCTGAGCGCTGCCGGCTGCGGCAAAAAGGAGGATTCTCAGATGCAGGACAGTTCATCCCAGAGCACTTGGAGCATGGCGGATCCCTCCCTGAATCTGCCCACCCTGAATCTGGGGCACACCACGGAGGATATGATCCGGCGTGCAGTGGTCAATCCGGGTAATACCGCCCGGTTGGCGGATGCCATGAAGCGGGCGCAGGCAGGTGAGAAGATCACCATCGGTACCATCGGCGGCTCCATTACCCAGGGTACTGCCGCCTCCACCACTGACGAGCGGTATGCAAACCGGGCGCTCCAGTGGTGGGCAAAGGCATTCCCCAAGGCGCAGCTAGACTTTGTCAATGCAGGCATTGGCGCTACGGATTCCTACATCGGGGTACACCGGGTGGATGCAGACCTGCTGAGCAAGAAGCCGGATGTGGTGATCGTGGAATTTTCCGTAAACGATACGGATGCGGCACTGAATCTGCAAACCTACGACAGCCTGGTGCGGAAGATTTTGCAGGCAGAGAACCATCCGGCAGTGATCCTGCTGTTCACCACCCAGGAGGACGGCACCAGCCTTCAGGACACCCATATGCAGATTGGCTCGGCATATAACCTGCCCATGATCAGCTATAAAAATGCGGTGCTGCCGGAGATTGAAGCCGGCAAGTTCACCTGGAAGGACATTTCCCCGGACAATATCCACCCCAACTCCGTGGGACACGGCATCATCGGCGAGCTGCTGTGGAGCTATTTCAACTCGGTTTACGCAAAGCTGGATCAGATCGATACCTCTGACCTGACCTTCACAGCTACCCCGGTCACAAAGGATCTGTACGCCAAGGGACAACTGCTGGACAGCAAGACACTAACCCCCAAGACCATGCAGGGCTTTGAGCAGGCGGAGGTTTCCAATCAATTCCCCAACGACTGGACCACGAAGGAAGGCGGCGAGCTGACCTTTGAAGTTACCGGCAGCAACATCGGCGTGCTGTACTATAAGACCGTGGACGGCAAAAGCGGTCAGTACTGCGTCTATGTGGATGACCGGCTGATCCAGGTGCTGGACGGCGATTTTACCGGCGGTTGGGGCAATTACGCACAGGCGCAGCAGGTTTACACCTCTGACACGCCATCCACCCATACGGTAACCATCAAGCAGCTTGAGGGCACAGATCTGACGCAGTTTACCGTTTTGGGCTTGCTGGTAAGCTGACGTGAGCAACCTGGAATTCAGCCTGAACGCAACGATGCCGGTGTTCTTCGTCATCTTTGTGGGCTGGTTCCTCAAGAAAATCGGTATCATCCGGAAGGACTTCCAGGACGCCAACAATCGGCTGGTGTTCCGGGTGCTGCTTCCGGTCATGCTGTTTTGCGACGTGGCGGAAACAGATCTGTCCGCCACCTTCAGCATGAAATTCTTTCTGTTCTGCGTATCCGCCACCCTGGCATGCTTTGCGGCGGTATGGATTCTGGCAGCGCTGTTCTACAAGGACAGAGCAAGCATCGGCAGCTTTGTACAAGGCGCCATCCGGGGCAGTGCCGGAATCCTTGGAGTGGCATTTGCGGAAAACATGTACGGCCGTGCAGGCATGGTTCCTCTGATGATGATCGCAATTGTGCCCATCTACAACATCGGCTCTGTGATTCTGCTGACCATGTACAGTTCGGAGCGTCCACCCCAGGGACAGATCAAAAAGGTATGCCTGGAGGTTCTGACCAACCCTCTGATCCTTGGGATCCTGGCAGGCATTCCCTTTGCGCTGCTGCACGTGCAGTTCCCGGCACTGGTGCAGAAATCTCTGAACAATCTTTCAATGATCACTTCTCCCCTGGCGCTGCTGATGGTTGGAGCCGACTTTGATCTGCAAAAGGCATCCGCCCAACGGATCCCTGTACTCCTTGCAACCGCCATCAAGCTATTGATTCAGCCGGCGATTTTCCTGCCCATTGCAGTACTCCTGGGATTCCGGGACGAGTCCCTGATTGCGATCCTCATTATGCTGGGCGCCCCGGCAACGGTTTCCGGCTATATTATGGCACGGGGCATGCACAACAATGTCTCCATGGCAGGCAGCATCGTGGTACTGACAACCATGCTTTCCGCCGTCACCGTCACAGGCATTATCTTTGTACTGCGCACCTTCGGGTATGTCTGATGCAATCCCATATAGCAAAAGTCCGTGAGCGAATTCGCTCACGGACTTTTTTAGCATCAACATCATGAAGCTGCTCCGGCAGAATAGACCTTGGCAAAAGGCCCTGCATAAAATGAAACAAGGCGAACCGTTTCCGGTTCGCCTTGTTTACTGCGTGCTGCATCAGCAGCAGCGCTTCATTTTGAGATCAGAGCTTCTCAATGGTTCTGAATGTGGATTCATCGGAAGGATCAATCAGGTCATAGCCGACAATCTGCTCCCATGTTGCCGAGCCGTTTGCAAGAACTTCAGCACGGAACATCAGGATATTAACCGCATCCGCTACATTGAGGTCATCGCCCTCCTTGATGCAATCAACGTTGCCCAAGAAGTAGCCAAGCTTGTGGAGATCCGGATCCTCGTTAAATACATAAGTCGGATTGTTCGGATTTGCCATCATGTCTGCACGATACATCAGGATCTCAACTGCATCCGCAACGGTTACATCGCCACTCAGGTTTGTATCACCCTTTACGCCAATGAGTACCTGATGTGTGCCAACGATTACATCCGGATTACCTTCGTAAGCAAACTCAAGCATGTACTTGTAAATCTGCGTCTCGTAGGTATCCTCAGGAGTAGCAACCTGCTTGTCGTTGCAGAAGATGGTCATGCACTGCTCAGTGATATCCACTGCTGCAGGCTGTTCCTCAGCTTCAACAACGGTGCCGTCCTCATGGATGATGAAGATTGTTTCCTGGAGAATTACCTTCAGACCTTCCAGATCGAAGGGTCTGTTGTCGTGAGACCAGTAGCATACTCTCGTAGGCTCTGTGAAGGAGAAGGACTGGGATACACTGGTTTCAGTGGTGGTCTCAGAGCCGCTCGCCTCACTGCTTGTTACAGTAGTTTCTGTGGTAGAAACTGTGGTTACTTCACTGCTTGTTACAGTGGTCTCTGCCGCAGTAGTGGTGGTTGTGGTTGTGGTTGTTACCAGAGCCTCAGTGGTAGAGGTTGTGGTAGCATCCGGATCCGGAATGTAGATTGCGCCGTTGAAGTATCCAACAGTCAGTGCGTTGCCGTTTTCGTCAACAGTGCTGCAGTTTTCCACTACGAACTCTACCGGGAATCTGTCGCCGGGCTGTGCATCATCCGGAACCTTATAAGTCAGGGTGGTCAGCACCGCACCGCTCTTTGCGGTTTCAGCTGTATCCAGACTCCAATTCAGCGTGTAGCTTGCTGCATCCCATACCGGCATGCCGGTGTATGCATTGCCCGCTGCATTGGACTGGTACTTCAGTCTGCTGTCAGCAGTGAACTGAACGGTCAGACCCAGTGTGCCTGTGTCATTTACTACGTAAACCGGTACCGGAACCTTCTCGCCGGGCTGAGCCTCTACTTCAGCGATCTGGTAGTTTACACGTCCGGTTGTCATTGTAGTAGAAATGGTCTCGGAGGTAGTGGTAACAGGAGCAGTTGTAGTAACTGCTTCAGGGGTTGTTGTGGTTGTTGTGGTTGTTACCGGTGCCTCAGTGGTAGAGGTTGTGGTAGCGTCCGGATCCGGAATGTAGATTGCGCCGTTGAAGTATCCAACTGTCAGTGCGTTGCCGTTTTCGTCAACAGTGCTGCAGTTTTCCACTACGAACTCTACCGGGAATCTGTCGCCGGGCTGTGCATCATCCGGAACCTTATAGGTCAGAGTGGTCAGAACAGCACCGCTCTTTGCGGTTTCAGCTGCATCCAAATTCCAGTTCAGGGTAAAGGATGCTGCGTTCCAAACCGGCATACCGGTGTATGCATCTCCGGCCTTGTTGGACTGGTACTTCAGTCTGCTGTCAGCAGTGAACTGAACGGTCAGACCCAGTGTACCAGTATCATTGATTACATAAACCGGTACCGGAACCTTCTCACCAGGCTGTGCCTCTACTTCAGCAATCTGATAGTTCACACGACCGGTTGTAACGGTAGTGGATTCAGCCGTGGTAGTAGTGGTTGCCGGAGCAGTGGTTGTAGTTGTTGCCGCAGTAGTTGTGGTAGTCTCAGCCGCTGTAGTAGTAGTGGTTACTTCCTCAGTGGTTGTAGTAGTCTCAGCCGCTGTGGTAGTAGTGGTTACTTCCTCAGTGGTTGTAGTAGTCTCAGCCGCTGTGGTAGTAGTGGTTACTTCCTCAGTGGTTGTAGTAGTCTCAGCTGCTGTGGTAGTGGTAGCTGCCGCAGTAGTTGTAGTGGTCTCAGCTGCTGTGGTAGTAGTAGCTGCCGCAGTAGTTGTGGTAGTCTCAGCCGCTGTGGTTGTAGTGGTTACATCCGGGATAATGATTGCACCGTCTACAGTAACAACATCGATGTTGGAACCGAAGGTGTCTACTGCCTCTGCACTCTCGAAGGTGATCGGGAATACATCGCCGGGCTTTGCATCATCCGGTACCTTGAAGGTGACATTGAACATTGCAGCCTCATTGTCAGCTGTTACGTTCTCGCCCTCTCCGCTGGACCAGGAGTAGATCAGCTTTGCCTGGTTCCACTGACCGCCTGCGTATACGCCTGCTGTATAGCCAACGTAACCCAGTCTTGCGTCAGATTCCAGATCGATTACAACGCCTGCTGTGCCGGGATCACCCAGTACCTGTACAGGCATGCTTACCTCGTCACCTGCTGCTGCGGTTACGGTAGGTACAACATAGGTTACTGCACCTGCATCCGGCAGTGTGGTGCTTACCGGTGCTGCAGTTGTTGTAGCAGCCGGAGCAGAGGTTGTGGTTGCTGCTGCGGTGGTTGTAGTAGTCGCTACCGCTGTGGTAGTAGTAGCTGCCGCAGTGGTTGTGGTGGTCTCAGCTGCTGTGGTAGTAGTAGCTGCCGCAGTGGTTGTAGTGGTTACTTCCTCAGTGGTTGTAGTGGTTACATCCGGGATAATGATTGCGCCATCTACAGTAACAACATCGATGTTA
>NC_021039.1:772235-773244 GCF_000210095.1 Ruminococcus champanellensis 18P13 = JCM 17042 | reverse complement strand
TGCTGAAACTACCTTCTGAGTGGTAGTAGCTGCAGCCGCCTTGGTTGTGGTTGTGGGAGCTGCGGTAGTGGCAGCAGCCGTTGTAGTAGTTGCCCCACCGGGAATAGTGATGGAACCATCTACATAGGTAACATTATGCGCATTGCCGTCCTGGTCAATGACCTTGGACTCGCTTCCTCGGAAGGAAATAGGATAGGTATCGCCGGGCTGTGCATCCGCCGGAACGGTAAACCGCAGAGTGGTCAGAACTGCACCATCTGCCGCTACCAGATTACGACCGTCGCCAGCATTCCAAACAAACGTGAACGTACTTGCATTCCAGGTAGGAGCACCTTCATATGCGTTACCGTTCAAACGCCGCTTGAGCTTCAGTCTGGAGTCCGCACTCAACTCAAGAACCATGCCGGCAGTACCAGTATCGCCCTTGATGGTGATCGGAACATCAACATCCGCACCAGCTTCGCCCTCAACATCTGCAATGGTGTAAGTAATATCGGCGGCAGCTGCCTGCAAGGTCTGAACCGTTGCAGGCAATGTGCCGATAATAAAGCTTGCGCTCATTGCGAGTGATGTCAAAGCCGAAATAATTCTTTTCTTCATCACGTTTCCTTTCTGCCCGGCTCACAGAACCGAGCACAAATGATTAATGTCCTCGCGTAGAACGATCCGCTTTGTTTAAGCTACCTCAGCGCCCAGATCAGACTGCTCGATCAGCTGAGCCAGGAACTTCAGAATCATAGTGGTATCATCCAGGTTCAGCTCAGTGCTGTGCTTATCGCAGTCAGCATTGATCTTACCCTGTTCGGTCATCTCTGCCTTGCCTGCCAGGTACTTGTTCAGCAGAACAGCGTCAGCGATGGATACTCTGCCGTCAACATTGGTATCACCGTACAGAACCGTGCCAACCGGAGCGGTGGTAGTGGTCTGAGTAGAAGTGGTAGTTGCGGGAGCCTCACTGGTAGTAGTTGCAGGTGCCTTTGTGGTGGTTGCTGTGCCGGGGATTACGATC
>NC_021039.1:764925-771455 GCF_000210095.1 Ruminococcus champanellensis 18P13 = JCM 17042 | reverse complement strand
ACCAGCTTCGCCCTCTACAGTTGCGATCTCGTAAACAACACCGCCAACCGGAGCCTCGCTCTTGGTAGTAGTGGTAGGAGCCTTTGTGGTAGTAGCAGGAGCTGCGGTTGTTGTAGTTGCAGGTGCCTTTGTGGTTGTTGCTGCAGCGGTGGTTGTAGTCGTTGCAGCATCACCAACAACGATGGTCAGCGGAACAGTCTTAAAGGGAACGACTTCGCCGTCTACGTTGTTAATCTTGCTCTGACCGGTGGAAACTGCACCGCCAGTGGTGTTGGTGTAGGGCTCGGTCTTGATGTCCAGGATGTATGTACCAGCCGGTGTGTCGGAAGCGACAGTGAACGAAATGTTCAGCAGCGGGTTGGTAGTATCCGGAATGAAGTATGCGTTTGTCGGAGTGGAGTCATCGTCCAGTGTAGCCGCAGTACGCCATACGAAGTTCATCATGGAGTAGTTTGCGATCTTGGTTGCACTCAGACCAGGCTGAGGTTCATATGTGCCGTCCTCAACGCCCCAAACGTCAGTAAACGGACCAGTCTTGTCGAACTGGGTCTTTTCGGTGAATGCAAAGTAGGGATTCTCTGCAGTGCTTGCATCGTAGATGGTGTTGGTGTCGGTGTTCTCAAAGTCCATCTTCAGACCAAAGCCGTAGGTAGGAACATAATTTGTAATAATCACGTCGCAGTCTACGGTTACATCACCTGCTGCCAGATCAGCAGCGGAAATGTTGAAGGTTGTGGAAGATGTGCTTCTTTCCTTAAAAGTGAACTCCAATTCACCAGCTGCTGTGACAGTGGTCATGGTTGCGCCTACAAGTGAGGTTGCAGCGATGCACACACTTGTCAGAGCAGAAATAAACTTCTTCATAACTCTTCCTTTCTGTTCCGGTCAAGGAACATGCGTGTTCATTTTTTGAGGAGCGCCAGATTAAGCCTGCGGACCAAGCTGACTAGCTTCGATCAGGTGAGCCAGGTAGCGCGCGATGGCGGTGATGTCGCCAGCGTCAATGTTGCCGTTGCTCTCACAGTCAGCATTCTTCAGACCCTGTGCACTGGGAACCGGGTTCAGCTCCGTGTCCTGTGCTACATAACGGGACAGCATAACAACGTCCGAAATGGTTACTTCCCCATCACAGTTTACGTCACCATACAGAGTGTCACCTGTTTCGCCTGCTACAGTTACATAGCCGGTCTTGGTAGCTGTTGTATAGTTGTGATCCACCAAGCTGTCGTCTACATATCCCACCAGAATCTCCTGATTCTTGGTGCCGCTGCCCGGCAAAACCTCACGGTCAACCGGAACGATGTTGAATGCTGCCTTGGAGCCTGCTGCTGCGTCTGCGTTCACCGTACCGGTGATGGTCACAAACACGCCGCCGTCCTTGAGCCAGTAGCTGGAATCCAGCAGACCGGTGGTCCATGTCAGACAAACCAGATCATCTGCAACATTCCAGTCGAATGTGGTGTCCGCCAGATCTGCGTTGATATTCCCCTCGGCGGATGCAGCCCCCGTGTCGCACAGTGCGCCTGTCTTCACGTCGCTGATCGTTACCAATGAAGAATCGAATTCAACAGCAAAATCAACGGCGCATGCGCCTGTTGCCGGAATGCCGCTTAAGCTGACGTCAACCGAAAAGGTCTCACCGGCAGCGACCGTATCGTTACCAACTGAAATCGTAACGGTGTCTGCTGCCTGTACTGCAAGACCAACGGCTGCCGCAGTCATGGACATCGCCAGCAAGCTTGCGATCAGTTTTTTCGCCTTCATCTTCTTTCCTCCTTTTGAATTTTGTTTTATATAATCAAAGGAATTTAAGTGACCATTCCTTTTCTTATATCCGGACCAAGCCGTATGCTCTCCCCACGAAAGCACGCAAATCCGTCAACAGGGTACACCTACCCAATTGAAAGATTTCACATACATTCATTATAGGGATTTCCCAAGTCAAAGTCAAGAGATTGCCTGCTTTTTGTGGTTTTCTATAAAAGAGATCGAAAACCCTTGTGTATAATGGCAAAAACCGCATTCCGTCCACCCTTGTCCGGGTTAAAAAAAATACAGCTTGTAAAGCATCTCTCTGCTTTTTCTCGGACACTTTTATTATATGGCATCTGTCGGAAAAAGTCAAGCTGTTTTTATACCTCTTTCACAAATTTCAATGCGCCGGGTGATACTTTTTCGCCAAAAGAAAAGGCGGCTGCGTGAGTTTTCCCTGCCGCAGCCGCTTTTGTAAAATTTTTGTGACATAACTGCTGATCTGCCCGAAACGGTCAGTCCAGCTTCTGAAATTCCACCGGAATATTGTCTTGGATGTACTTGTTCAGCACGTCCATATTGAACTTCTTCGCTGTACCCAGAGGCGCCACCGGCAGTCCGTGACTGTTTGCCAACTCCTCGGTATACATACTATAGGGATACAGGCGTAGGTTCCGCAGCTTCCCGTCATCGTAATGGGTGATCACCGGAATCACCTTTACGTCGGAGATCAGCACCTCGCCGGTCTGACCATCCACAATGATATCAAAGTCCGCCATTTCTCCCAGCATATTGAAGCTGTCAGTCTGGGCGGAAATGAAGTTGCCCAGAGAGTAAAACACAAAGCCCTGGGTGCCGTCCTGCCGGGTCAGGTATTCCATGGTCTCCGCTGTGTGGGTGTGGCTGCCCAGGATCACGTCTGCGCCCCAGTCCACAAAATCCTGCGCCAGCTCCCGGCACTGATCGGACACCACGAAGGAATCCTCAATGCCCCAGTGTACGGATACCACCACCACGTCTGCAATGGCGTCCGCCGCTTTGATCTGGGACTTCATGGTTTCCGTGTCCGAGGTGAGGATGATCTTCACGTCCGTATTCTTTGGCATGGGGATACCGTTTGTGTGCTCCGTAAACGCCACAAACGCCATCTTCACCCCGTTGACCTCCCGGATCCGGATATTTTCCATATCCTCCTGATCCCGGTAGGCGCCCACCACGGTAATGTCATTCTTCGCCCGCATGTTGTCCCAGTAGTTCATGGTGGCGATCAGCCCGTCTATGCCCTTATCCAGCATATGGTTGTTGCTCATGGTGATCACGTTGAAGCCAGCGTCCAGAATCGCCTGTCCCAGCTGTGTGGGAGAATTGAAATTAAAATTGGAGCCGGTAATGGGGAACTCATCGTTGGCAATAAGCGTCTCCTGGTTGATGATGGATACATCCCCTGCCTGGATGTAGGGCTTCACGTTTTCGTAGCAGGGGCCGAAGTCATAGGTACCGTCCGTGGAATAGGACTGGGCAGCCCGCAGCACCCCGGTCTGCACCAGGTTGTCCCCTACTGCCACCACTCGAACCTTCCGATTCTCCGGCTCTGTGGTAGGCTCCTCCCGGCTTTCTTCAGCACTGCTCTGGGGAGAATCTGACGGACTGCTCTGGGAAAGCAGCCCCGAACCGCTGTTGTTGATGGACTGGAACGAACAGCCCGGCAAAAGCAGCACTGCGCACAGCAGTGCCGCCAGCTTACCCTTTTTGATACGCATTAAATCTTCCTTCCTGATTGCTTGAGGCACAACGCCTCATATATAACCCTGCGGGATGCCGCCTTAACCGCTACATTATATCACACTTTGCAGAACAATGCAAGAAATCTGTGAAAAAATCCTGTTGCTGTCAGATTATCTCCACTTTGCCGGATCGCCTTGCATGTTACCGGGAAATCCGATATAATGACAATGCGACTTTATAAGAATGGAGCTATCACCATGTACAAGCAATATGACCTCTCGGGCATCTGGCGCTTCGCCATGGATCCGGACAAAAACGGCGTTCGGGAGCAATTCTTCGCCACCGTCCTGCCGGATACCATTCCACTGCCCGGCACCACTGCCCAGGCGAAAAAGGGTACCTATAATACATCGCGGAATACCGGCTACCTCACCGAGTGCTACCCCTTCTCCGGCTGGGCATGGTACCAGACCACCTTCACCCCTGCCCCGGAGGATCTGCATAAGCCTCTGCTGCTGACCCTGGAACGTACCCGCATGACCCGGCTGTGGATCAACGGCACAGAACTGGGCAGCTGTGACAGTCTGACCACCCCCCACTGCTACCGGCTGCCGGCGCTGGAGGATCCCTCCCCGGTCACCATCACCATCTGCGTCAGCAACACGGACTACCCCACCAAGGGCGGGCATATGACCTCTCCGGACACCCAGACCAACTGGAACGGCATCACCGGAGAGATCTCTCTGACGGTGCTTCCTCCGGTGCATCTGTCGGATTTGCAGGCATATCCGGATGCAGCCCACAAAAGCGTCACCCTGCGGGGCATGCTCCGGGGGGCTGCCCATACGTCGCTGACGGTTACCGGCAAAGCCTTCAGCAAGGACGATCCCTGCATCCGGGAGATCTCCCCCATCCGGACTGATCTGGATGCTGATACGGAAGGCACCTTCTCCCTGCTGATCCCCCTTGGGGAGGATGCGCTGCTGTGGAGCGAATATACACCGGTGGTCTATGAGCTGCACCTGTCCATGCCGGATGTGCCCGGTGATGCAGTGATCCGGTTCGGGTTAAGATCCCTCAGCACAAAGGGCATGGAGTTCCAGGTCAACGGCACACCCATCATGCTCCGGGGCAAGCACGATGGCATGCTCTTTCCTCTCACCGGTGCCGCCCCCACGGATCTGGCAGAGTGGCTCCGGCTGCTCAGCATCGCCAAAGCCTATGGCATCAACCACTACCGCTACCACACCTCCTGTCCTCCGGAGGCTGCCTTTGCCGCTGCGGATCTGCTGGGTATCTACATGCAGCCGGAGCTTCCCTTCTGGGGTACCCTGGCTGCTCCCGGGGAGGAACAGTACAATGAAACAGAACAGGCATACCTGGTGGAGGAAGGCTTCCGGATGCTCCGTGCCTTCGGCAGCCACCCCTCCTTCTGCATGCTGTCCCTGGGCAACGAGCTGTGGGGCAGCAGCCAGCGAATGGGAGAAATCCTCCGGGATTACCGGGAGACGGACCCCCGGCACCTGTATACCCAGGGCTCCAACAACTTTCAGTTCTGGCCCTGTATCCTGGAGGAGGACGATTTCTTCTCCGGGGTGCGGCTCAGTAAGGAGCGTCTCATCCGGGGCTCCTACGCCAACTGCGATCTGCCCCTGGGGCATATCCAGACCTGTCGCCCCTCCACGGATCACAGCTATGACCCGCTGATTTTCCCGGTGCAGCAGGAATCCGCTGAAGCAGGCGCTGCGGAGATCCAGATCCAGTACGGCACAGGCACCAAAACCATCCGGGTGGATCAGCAGGCAGAGGGACTGATCCCCCACAAGCCCATTGTCACCCACGAGATCGGGCAATATACCGTATACCCGGATTTCGAGGAAATCCCCAAGTTTACCGGAGTGCTGCAGGCACGGAACTTTGAAGTGTTCCGGGAATGGCTCCGGGATGCGGGCATGGAGGAACAGGCACGGGACTTCTTCCTTGCCTCCGGTCATCTGGCTGCCCAATGCTATAAGGAGGAAATTGAGGCGGTCATGCGCTCCCGGCACATTGCAGGATTCCAGCTTCTGGATCTACAGGATTTCACCGGACAGGGCACGGCGCTGGTGGGCATGCTGGACGCCTTTATGGACAGCAAGGGGCTGATTTCCGAAAAGCAGTGGCGGGGCTTCTGCTCAGACGTTGTGCTGCTGGCAGAATTTGACCGGTTCAACTATGCCGCCGGGGAATTCTTCCGGGCGCAGGTACAGCTCCGGTGCTACCGCCCCGGTCTGACCGGCACTGCCCACTGGCGGTTGACTGCTGGAGATGCATGTCTTGCCGCCGGGAGCTTCCCGCTGCCGGATGCACCCATGGGGCTTGTGACCCTGGGACAGATCGAAACCCGGCTGCCGGAGACGGAGATCACACGCAGTCTGACCCTGACCCTGGAAATCCCGGAGGCGGATACGGAAAACGGCTATATTATATATGTATACCCCCGGAAAAAGCCTCAGTTGCCCCCGGCGATCCGGGTGGCGTATACCGCCGCCGAAGCCCAGACCATGCTGGACAGGGGCGCACGGGTGCTGCTGCTGCCGGAGACCGTCAAGGAAGTGGTGGAGGGCTTTTACTGTACGGACTTCTGGTGCTACCCCATGTTCCGGCAGATCTGTGAAAGTATGGACAGACCCGTTGCCGTGGGAACCATGGGACTGCTGGTGGATCAGGCGCATCCCGCCCTGTCCGACTTTGCCCGGGCTCACTGCACTACCCCCCAGTGGTATGACCTGGTAACCCACGCAAACTGCGCCGTGCTGGAGCATGCCGCACCCCACATCCGCCCTATGGTACAGATGATCGACAACTTTGAGCGGAATCATAAGCTGGGCATCCTTTTTGAGGCGAGGGTTGGTACTGGCAGGCTCATGGTCTGCACCATCCGGCTCGGTGAGATCGCAGAACGCATCGAGGTGCAGGCGTTCACGGATGCACTGTACCGGTATATGGCATCCGACAGGTTTGAACCCCGACAGGAGCTGACGCCACAGCAGCTGACCGAGCTGTTTATCTAA
>NC_021039.1:751523-764591 GCF_000210095.1 Ruminococcus champanellensis 18P13 = JCM 17042 | reverse complement strand
TAATGCTGATGATCCCGGATCCGACAGGCTTTCCGAGCCGGAATTTTTACTCCATTGCAAAAGTGAAACGAAAGATGAGAAATCAAGAGAACGGGAGCAAAACAGAGAGAATGCAAGAGATTGAGGGATATAAATTGAATTTTCGGCATTTTGCCAATTGACAAGCCGGAGGGAACCCTGTATAATAGATCTTGCGCTGTTCGGGAACCGTATGTCTGCGCTTGCGTGGCAGTCTGCGGGCGGATCTGATGCTGCACCCCGGACAAACTAATATTACGGAGGATTTGATTTTTATGTCTACTACGACTATGCCGAACATGAAAGAAATCAAGCGTACCTGGTACATCCTGGACGCAGAAGGCAAGTCCCTCGGCCGTGTAGCTGCACAGGCTGCTGCGATCCTGAGAGGCAAGCATAAGCCCACCTTCGCTCCCCATGCGGACTGTGGCGATCATGTCATCATCATCAATTGTGCAAAGGCAGTACTCACCGGCAAGAAGCTGGAGAACAAGTACTTCTACTGGCACACTGGCTGGATCGGCGGTCTGAAGAAGATCCAGTACAAGGAACTGATGGAAAAGAACCCGGAAAAGGCAATGACCATTGCAGTAAACGGCATGCTGCCCAACAACACCATCGGTCGTTCCGCTCTGACACGGCTTCGTGTTTATAAGGACGCTAACCACAAGAACGCAGCGCAGAAGCCCGTTGCTTATGAATTTTAAGGAGGCGCTTGAACATGTACGAATCTAAGATCAAATATTTCTACGGCACAGGCAGAAGAAAGCACTCCGTAGCAAGAGTTCGTGTATACCCCGGCAGCGGCAACATCACCATCAACAACAGAAGCATTGATGACTACTTTGGTCTGGATACTCTGAAGCTGATCGTTCGTCAGCCTCTGGCTCTGACTGAGACCGCTGAGAAGTTCGATATCGTCTGCACCGTTACCGGCGGCGGCGTAACCGGTCAGGCTGGCGCAATTCGCCACGGTCTGTCCCGTGCTCTGCTGGAATACGACGCTGAGCTGCGTCCGGTTCTCAAGAAGGCTGGTTTCCTGACTCGTGACCCGAGAATGAAGGAAAGAAAGAAGTACGGCTTGAAGGCTGCTCGTCGTGCACCCCAGTTCTCCAAGAGATAATTCCTCTTACAAAATGCTTAAAAGCCCCGGAAAATCAAGGTTTTCCGGGGCTTTCTTATATCCGCTTCATTTGTTATGGCAGCATCGGAAGGATTTCTGTCAAAGCAGCCGTTGATCCGGTAAATATGCGATGCTTCCCAATCTCCTCAGAAACCGGGGACTTCTCCGCCAATGACTTCCATCCCATCCACGCTGTATGTGCCTGCCGCAACCGTGATCCTTACGGTATGGGCTGCTTTTGCCAGACCATCACAGCGATAGGATATTTCCCGCGGGCCCGTTTCACATACCTGTACGGACCGGGGCTCTCCCCCGTCTATTACAACGGAAAGTACCGCTTTGCCGGTTTCCCCAAACAGTGAAAAGCCTGTTCCCACGAAGCGCACAATGCACACTGCCCCCTCTTTACCCTGGGATATGGTGCGCTTATAATGCTTGAAGCCGGTTGCAGTCTGATGCTCCCACGCCCCCTCATATGCAAAGCAGACATCGGTGTTATCGTACCGGGTGATATATGATTCTGCGTCCGCTGTCGGCCGGATCACAAGCCTGCTAAAACAATTGCGGTGGTATGCGCTGTACAATGCGCCCCGTCCGGCGCCCATCAGAGACTCCGACCGGCTGACATATTCGGCAACAGGTTCACCGTCAATCCATGCTGTGATCACATTGTATTCCGCCTTTATGTGCAGCGCATGGACAGCGCCCGGATCAAAGTCCCCAATGCTGCCCCTTGCCTTTACCGTATCCTGCGCCAGAAGAGCCCAGCTTCCATCCTGGTAAAGCCGGATGGAGTAGCCGCTGACTGCATTGCATGCAAGGGTGTACCGCAGTCCCACACCCGCATAATTCTTTGCCGGCTCCTCCGATGGATCCAGCTTCACATGCACCAACACACTGTAGTTGTACCACCTGTCATCCCCGAAGCAAGTCACCGGATCCGGGGTAAAGCCCCATTCCTTTGCCCGGGTATGGGCAGTAATCTGCTGCACAAGCGCATTGCCGCTTTCGGTCTGCTCCACCTCAAAAGCACCGCCCTGATCCGTGGTGTATCTGGGCGCACCGCCCCTGGAGGTCAGATAATCCGGCGGATAGTTTTCATATGCAAAATCATCGGCATATGGCAGCGTGAGCAGGGCTTGCTCGGATGCCTCCTTGTTTTTGTATTCCGTCCGCCTGGGAGTCACTGTGGATACCGTCACCATGGAATAGGGCTTCACCAATACGGTATAGGTATACGCCCCCTGTTCCTCCTCGGGGATGATGTCCGATATCTTTTTGAAATAATGGGCATCATAGCTACCGCCGTCGGGGCCTCTTGTTTCCCATACGCCTACAGGCGCAGATGCTTTGTCCACTGCGGATACCCGGAAGGTATATGCAATGGGCTCCGGCGTGGTGTTAGCAATGACGGTGCTGTAATCGCCGCTTTCAGTATCCGTTGCCGTCATGTAGCTGTACACTGCGTCCACTATGGCGTGACCGTCTCCTCCGGGCTTGCCATCGCTGAAGCAGCCGCTATCCACAAACGCCCAGCCCTTTTTCAGAAACTGAGAAAAATGCAGCGACATATAAAATCCGCTGTCCAGCAGATAATAGCCGCTCCAGGGATCCGCAGCGGAGATCAGCTGCTTCTGGCAATAGCAGACTCCGTCATAATATGCCGACACCACAGGCTGATACTCATAAAGGGTCATGCCGCCGTTGGGGTACATGCCGATGATTCTGTTGGCAATGTCCAGAACCCCGTTGAGATCCGACAAGCCCGAGTGAGTTCCGTCAAATCTGTATGTACCCTGCCCATAGCTCATGGGGGAGCTTGCCTCGCTGAACCATAGCTCCTTGCCGTATTCCCGGGCAAGCTGCTGTGCCCTGGCAGTGGAGCAGCTGGTATAATGACTGCCCACCACGTCAACGGCATGCATCAGCTCCTCGTCCTCGTACATTCTGTCGGCAAAGCCCCAGGTGCAGACCTCCTCTCCCCCTACCACTTTGATCCCGGCATAGTCATAGGGACAGTCCCGTTCGCTTTTCAGATGGACTGAAAGATATTTGACCCATTCCAGATCTGCGCCCCGTTCATTCTGCACGGCGCTCACATAGTCAAATTTCAACCCATAGGTCTCGTATGCCGCATCCAGGGTATTCTTGTACCACTGATACCTTGCGGCATAAAGATCATCCACATCGGACACCCACCTTGGCTCGCTCCACCAGAGCATATCCAGCGTCAGATCCGGATTGATCTTCTTTGCGTCCGCAGCAAGCTGATAGCCTGCTCCCCTTGTCACATCAGCCCGTTCATGGGCACTGCGCATAACGCAGGGTTCCGTTCCCGAAGAAGAATTGATGTCCGATCCCATTTCCAGCTTCAGATGATTGACCCCGATGCCGTCCTCACCAAAGATATACTCCAGAATTTCACAGTACGCCTCCGGATGCTCCGCCTTATAGTCCAGAAGCAGGCGGGATGAATTATTGGCGCTAACCATGCCGGCACCCCGGTTCCGCATAGTTTCCTTCGTGTTCCTGGTTCTTCCGTCGATGATAAGCGCTCTTGTTTTCACGCTGTTTCCTCCCCATACCTTATCCGTCCCTGTTGACCCGGAACCTTTTCTCCATCCTATACCGGATACCGAAAAAGAGGATCAGCCCTGTGGGGATGCAAAAGATCACGATGCCGAGGGACAGCTTGATCGAAACCTTGCTTTCCACATTTTCCGGAACGGTGATCACCGCCGGATTCTCCCCATCGTAATAGATCTCCACCGGTTCGCCGATATCGTTTTCCGGTGCGCACATGTATGCGTCCTTGATCACTTACTTGTATGCTTCTCCATGAAGTTCATACGCTATGTAAATATCCCGGACATCTCTAAGGTCCCCGTCCTCGTCATATACCTCATATTCAGAAACCCCGGTGATGTAAGCGGTTGCACGATTGTCCTGGCTTTTGATGGCTTCAGACTCCTTTTTGCTTTTGTATGCGCCGCCGATCAAGGCCAGCCCGCACAGCCAGAGGATCAGACAAATATACAGAACCGGCAGAATGCCGCCCTTTTTGCGTGTCTCTTGCACATCCGGGCTGCATGCTTCCCCACTGCCGGAATATCTTCAGCGTCTTTGTGGCTTTCAGCTTGTTTCTTCCGCTTGGTGACACATTGAACGATCACGACCACTGCAACTGCGAGCATCAAATACACCATATGCATCCTCCGTTTTTCAAAACACGGACTCCTTCCACATTGATCATAGCAGGGGGCATTCGGCAGTGTCAACCGTAATTCTGTAAAGCCAGCGTTAAATCCATCTGTACTGCTGTGGCCAAATGTTAAGGGAACGATGCAGGATACTAGTCACATTGCAAGAGGTTTCTGTCTAAAGCCCCTCCACAAAATCCAGAAAGGCTTCCTGACCCTGGGGTGTCCGTTTGAATACGCCTGCATCACACAGCACCTGTTCAAACGCCTTGCCCACTTCCAGGCGAAGAATTTGTTCCGCATGCTCCGGGGCAAACTCCGGATGCGCATGCAGCACCTGTACCGCCCACTCTGCATGGGGAGCCGTTCTGGGATCCTCCGTCAGATCCGCACGGGCAAGCATCTTTTCCCGGAGCACATCCAGCTCCACTGCCAGCCGTGCAGGCAGCACCGCAAGCCCCATGACCTCGATCAAGCCGATATTTTCTTTTTTGATGTGATGCAGGGACGGATTGGGGTGGAAAATTCCCAGGGGACGCTCCGGAGAAGTCCGGTTGTTCCGCAGCACCAGGTCGCATTCCAGTCTGCCGTTTCTCATGCGGGCAATGGGAGTAATGGTATTGTGGGGCGTATTCTCCGTCCGGGCATAGATCCCCACATCCGGATTCGTATAGCTTCGCCACTTTTGCAGGATATGGTCACAGGCCTGCACAAGCTGCGCCCGGTTGGCGGATGTCAGCCGGATCACGGACATGGGCCACTTCACCAGTCCTGCCGCTACCTCCGGAAAATCCTTCAGAACAAACGGTTTTTCCACCGATGCCGTTTCCATGGGAAAGGTGTATTTACCGCCCTGGAAATGCTCGTGGGAGAGAATGGAGCCCCCTACAATGGGCAGATCCGCATTGGAACCAATAAAATAGTGTGGGAACTGCTCCAGAAAATCAAACAGCTTTTCAAACACGGATCGGTCGATCACCATCTGCACATGCCTGCTGTGAAACAGAATGCAATGCTCATGATAGTACCCATAGGGAGAGTACTGGAGGAACCACTTCTCCTGCTGGATCTCCACCGGAACCGGCCGGAGATTCTGTCGTGCCGGATGGGTCAGATGCCCCGCAAAGCCCATGTTTTCCAGGCACAGCTGACACTTGGGGTATGCTGCGGATTTCTGATTTTTAGCTGCGGCTATGTCCCGGGGATCCTTTTCCGGCTTTGACCGGTTGATGGTGATATCCAGTGTACCGTAGTCGGATGCATAAGTCCATTTCAGATCCTTTGCAATCCTGCCGGCACGCACATAATTCAGATTTTTGCAGAAGGCATAGTACCAGTTGGTCGCTGCCTCCGGGGATCGGGCATACTGCCGGGAAAATTCCCGGTTCACTTCATGGGGCATGGGGGTAAACACGCCCATCACCCTTGTATCGAACAGATCCCGCTGTACGGCGGTTTGTTCAATGATCCCGTTTGCACAGGCATAATCCACCACTTCATCCAGCAGTTCATCCAACGAACCGCTTCTTCCTTCACAGTCCTCCCAGTCCGTCAGATGCAGCAGATCCATCAACTGATTGCGCACAACCAGCTCGTCCTCCTCTGCGATCAGGCCGCTGCGTATCCCATGCCGGATCAAGCCCTGTATCGTATTGTAAATCATACCGTTCTCCTCACTCAAATCCATTGGAATCTGTTCATTGACTATAAAGATTGTGCGGTGGTGCCTATATTATAGCACAACTCACTTCGGCATGTATACACAAAATAAGCGAAAAGATGAAAAATGGTACTGTTATTTCGTCAGATGCTGGTTTTATGGGTATGATCATCTCTGCAAATTGGAATTTATATCTGCTTCTTCATAACATCATAGCACAGATAATCATTATTATCAGTTTTTATTGAGTGATATCCAATCTCTTGATATCCTCTTTTAAGATAAATTGATTTTGCAGAAAGAGAAGCATCAAGTATTATTTCATCATAATGTTTTGCAATCGTAGTTTCTGCATAGTCTGCTAATTCTCTTCCATACCCATTGCCTTGATATTGGGGCAGTACAAACAAACGGCAAATTTCGTTTTTCTTAATAGTAACTGTACCTACTGCATTTTGCTCTGAATTATAGCATAAAAAAACATTATGATTTGAAATATCATTCATTATATTTTCATCATTATGATGATTAAGAAAAAATACTACTGCACCATTTGAATAATAATGCGGATAGATTTCTTTGATTGTTTTGTGGGTTATTTTCTTGACAATATCAAAATCAAATTCTTGTGCTAATTTTATGCTCATTTCAATACTCCTGTAAATTCCGATTTGCAAGGCAGATGCCCCACATTTCGTTTCACACATTATACCACGCCCATATACGAAAAGTCAAACAACCCATCCACGCTTTTACAGGATGGGTTGCTCATGCAGAGAGCCAACTGGGTGGCTGATGTTTCACACGTCAAAGCCTGTGTGACAGATGCTATACAAAGCCTCCCCACATGCTTTGTGCGCTGCCGCCTTAAGTCAGTACCGCCACAAGCCCGGTATCATAATCCAGCAGGACGCCCTTCGGGTAGTAGCTATCGAACCAATACAGCGTCATCTGTTCCGAATGCTCCGGCAAGGTCTGATCCAGCTTCATCTGTCCGCAAAACCAGGATAGGTGGGGAAACTGTTCCTCATCCGTCTCCCCTGCCGGAGCATACTGGATCCGTTCGCAGTCCATGCTGTCGTAATAGGCAGCGTAAGTATCCAAAGTGGCAGCGTCTGTGTAAAAGGTCAGATAGGAGGAGGCGTGATAATCCTGGGCAATCAAGCTGCGCCAAGACGTAAGAATTGATAACCGTCAAGGCGGAGTGGGGGATATCGGTTTTCGTGAGTGCGTAGATTGGTTGTTTTTTCGGTATTTTATATGCGTGGAAATATGTCAATAATCGTTCTGCTTACGGGAGAATATGTATAAGGACATTTGAATACACGGTAGATATTTATGATGTAAGCTTAGTAATTTTTTCTTTTGCGTTCAAAATGAATTTATCAAGGTCTTTTTCACAAAGTGTATCTGATGCGTATTCAAGAAGCTTTCCAATTTCCATGGAAATATATCGACATTCCTTAAGCTCTTTAGCTAATTTTTCTGTAGTTTCACCATGAAGGTCTTTGATTTTTGCGTCGAGTTCATTAACTTTATCATCCCAGAATTTAATTATCGCGGCTTTTTCTTCTGCTGCATATATTTTTGCTGTAACAAACAATAGAACCCTTTCCCAAAACTTAGTTTCGTGATTATCATAGTCTCTTAATAATTGAGCTACTTCATACATACAGTTTCTTCTTGTTAAATATTCATCAGTTATTATCAATATAGCAAAGTCTTGGCTACGAATTGTTTTCATGAATTCAGATAAACTATCACCAGTTACCAGATTGGTAGTGTCTCTTCGAACAGCTGCAATATCTTTGAGTTCATTCTGTATTCTATCTGCTATTTCAGAAGAAGTCTTTGACCATTGATATGAAATAAAGACTGTTGGTTTGACTGCCTTTTCGAGTTTAAGTTCTTCTATAATTTGCTTAATTTTACTTTCGTATTCGTAATACCCATTATTAATAGCAGATACTAATACATCTCGCATGAAATGTTGCAAAAAATAACGAGCCTTAATTAAATCCTCAGATATCATAGGCGATTTGATTTTTTTTGCAACTTTCATATGCCATTAGGAAATAATTTGCTATTGCCTTCATAGTGAGAAAATCTGTATCGCGCTTAAAAATAAAACTATTTCGATTCCTATTATAAAAGCATATCATAATTCCAGCTTCTTCCAACGGAAAACCTAATTTTAACTCGTTAAGAAACAAAAATCTATGGCGAATCCAAGAAAAAAACAGATTGAAAGTTGTTTCAAATTTATATTTCCCAGTCAATATACTATTTAGTGCTTCAATTAATTTCTCGTCATATGCTTGTTTTTTATGTGTAGGGGCATAATCGATACAATCCATAATGTCGCCGTACAGTATATCGTTTCCGTCAAAAGCTTGAAAAGTAAAATTTGAAATGATATTATCAAACAATTCGTCAATGTAGTTTTCCTCAATAGTAATATTATGATTGTTACAATAGTCGATCCAATCAAGTCTTTGATGAATATTTATACTATCGTAGGGAGGTTTCTTCTCAGAAGAATCTTTTGGTTCATTAAAAGCCAAAGCTAAAGAATGCTCTTTATTCCATATTTCAGATATATACGCATTAAAATCCATTTTTATCCCCTGTTTACAGTTATTTATTATAAATTTCTGTTATTGTTTTTTCACCAATTGCTTTAATTTCATCATCAAGCACCGCGAAGATAATATCAATTTGGTAGTCGGGATTGTCATTTACGAAATCATTACAAGCCTGAATTGCTTTTCGCCAAGCTCGCTCTTTAGGGTAGCCGAATATGCCAGCTGAGATTAGTGGAAAACCTATAGAATGGCAATCATACTCTTTTGCTAAAAGCAGTGACTGCTTGTACGCACTATAGAGAAGCTTAGGTTCATTCTGCGTGCCACCGCTCCAAACCGGACCGACTGCATGGATGATGTATTTAGCTGAGAGCTTAAATCCGGGCGTTATGACAGCATTTCCTGTTTTACATCCTCCAATAGCTGAACAAGCCTTTGTAAGTTCAGATGATCCTGCTTCGCGGAATATGGCACCACAGACTCCGCACCTTCCCATAAGCCATCATTTGCAGCATTTACGATAGCATCGACTTTCAATTTTGTGATTCCGATTTTTTTACCGCAATAGTACTTGAGCTATCGTCATCGTCTATACTTTCTTCGGCGTCCTTCCATACGATTTCTCGATTATACTTTTTGCTAATGAATGCGCACAGTTCAGATAGATAATCTAAATTCATCTGATAGCGAACATCAGGTTGCGGACAAATGCTCCATGCCTCATCTGATCTATCCTCGCTATAAACAATTTTTTCAAGCTCATGTATTTCTGCGATCAAACAATCTCGTTCTTGCAGTAATTGTTCAAACGTATCGTTTTCATACTCTGCTATATACGATAACGGGCTTATCATCATACCAAACACCTCCCAATTCAGTCATTGTTAGTTTAATTCTATGACAATTTGACGCTTTCGCTTTTCTTCAGTATAAGCTGTGTATTCAGCGTTTTGCTGTCGTCTGACTTCTTCCCGCTGTAACTTGTTTCCAGAATAATCAGAATATCTGTCTAAAGCTGCATCGACACTTTTGAACATCTCACCTAACCGCACAGTATTTAGTGCCTTTCTATGTAAATCACGAATTCTTGCTGCATTTCCGGTAAGTCTCGCACTTGATGTCGTACTACTAATTTGATGTTTGATTTCAATCAATTCATTCTCTGTGTAGTTCTCAATCAACCAAGCAGAAAAATCATCGTACATACTAACTGCAGGAGGATACAGATCGTTTTCTCGAATTCCTGTGTATTCAGGATAATCGATTGGCGTGAGATAATGTGTACTCCAAACACCGTCTGATGACAGTAACAGATGCCAAAACTTATATTCAGATACGGTGCAATGGGCAGCTCCAAGACTGCCAATGCACTGATGGTACGGTATAACTATGTCGAGAAAGGCAAGAAGGTCGTCCTTCTGAAGCCAAAATGCGAGAATCGGGACGGCGAGAAAACCATACGCTCCCGCATCGGATTAGAAGATCCATGCGAGTTTGCAGAGGAATTTCTGGAACAGTACAGCGGAGAGCATTATGACTGCATTATTGTAGACGAAGTACAGTTCCTTGCTGCGGAGGTCATCAACAGGCTAAGTGATCTGGTAGATACCTACGGCATTACCGTAATCTGTTACGGTCTGCGGACGGATTTCAGAAGCGAACTGTTTCCGGGAGCCAAGCGTCTCATGGAGCTGGCTGACGATATAGAGCAGATCAAGACGATATGCTGGTGCGGCAAGCGGGCACACTTCAATGCCCGGATACTGAACGGAGAGATGGTCACTGAGGGTGAACAGGTGCAGCTCGGCGGCAACGAGAGCTATATGGCACTGTGCCGGAAGCATTATAAGGAACGACAAATAAAGCCACAGAAATAAAGGGGGCGGTGGCATGAAACAACAGGTAATACGAATGGAACGCAAGTATGTCAAGGTCAATTCCGACTTTGACTCCACAGGCTATATGCAGCCGCGAACGATTACATGGGAGGATGGACGTGTGTTCATAATCGAAGCCGTCAAAGATTTCCGTCCTGCAGGCGCTCATCATGACAGCCCGACTTGCGACTGTTATACTGTAGTTGTCAAAGGTGAGACAAAATACCTGTACTTTGAGAAATCTATTAAAAATCATGCCAGCAGATTCGGCAGATGGTATGTGGAGTGTCCACAGAAAAATTGATGTGAAGGAGGATTCCATGAAGCATACAGAAGAACAAATCATAGCAGCGGAAAACAGGCTGCACATCGTGATTCCGAAGATGTATCGGGAGTTTATGCTTGCAGATCATGCAATGGAATTTGATGATGGCATCCTGTATGATATTGAAGCAATTGCGGAACGCTATGTTACGTTAGGATTTTCAGAATCCGCACCAGAGCTGATTCCCATCGGCAATGACAACGGCGACTACGAGCTTGTGATGAAATCCGGCAGCAAGACCACACGGTTTGGCTTTCTGGAGCAGGGCTCGATTGGTACAGCAGAGCCGCAGCATTTACAAAACTTTATAAAGTGGTATGAAAGCGGGCACCTATTCTCTCAGGAGAAAAAGGAAAAGATTGACTGGTCTGCCAAGGTAAAAGTCGTTCTGAAAAAATGTCCGGAAGACAAGGTAAGAACCATCATGAAAATCCGTAAAGCGTTCCAGCTGGAAACGCCTGCCGCCCAGCTTTTATCTGCTGCGGAAAACACACCGTTTGTACTGACTGAAAAACTAACAGCAATTGTTGCCAAAAAGATAATTGAACAGGAGCAGCTGCAAAGCTGGGTCGAAATCCGCTTTTGACAGAACGGAGGTAGCCGCCGTGGAGAAAACATATATCGCAATCGACCTCAAGAGCTTTTACGCTTCCGTGGAATGCGTTGACAGAGAGCTTGATGCGCTGACCACAAACCTTGTAGTTGCTGATGAAACGCGCACTGAGAAAACGATCTGCCTTGCTGTAACTCCCTCACTGAAAGCCCACGGAATTTCCGGACGTGCCCGACTGTTCGAGGTCATACAGGCGGTCAAGGAGATCAATCAGAAGCGGTTCAACGAGGCTTTTCGCCGGAAACAGCTGCCGAAGGACGAGAACGGGAAGTATCATTTTACATCAGCGTCATTTGATGCAGAGGCACTTGCAGCAGATCCTGCACTGGAACTGTCGTATATCGTAGCTCCGCCGCGCATGAAGCTGTATGAGGAGATTAGTACGAAGATCTTCTCAATCTATATGCGGTATATATCCCCGGAGGACATACATGTTTATTCCATTGACGAGTGCTTTATCGATGCGACCGGGTACCTGAATACTTATCATATGACGGCACATGAGCTGGCAATGACCATGATCCGGGAAGTGCTTTATGAGACCGGTATCACTGCGACCGCAGGAATCGGCACAAACCTATATCTCGCAAAGGTCGCTATGGATATAGTGGCAAAGCATGTTCCCGCCGACAAGGACGGTGTCCGGATCGCAGAGCTGGACGAAATGAAATACAGAGAGCTGCTCTGGTGTCACACGCCCCTGACGGACTTCTGGGGACTTGGCGGCGGAACCGCAGCCCGTGTTGCTGCCCTGAACTGCTATACTATGGGTGATATTGCCCGTCTGAGCACGATTAATGAAGACCTGCTTTACAAGGCACTCGGCGTAAAGGCTGAGATAATAATCGACCACGCATGGGGCTGGGAGCCTACAGAGATACCCACGATCAAGGCATACAGACCGTCTACAAACTCGCTTTCCTCCGGTCAGGTGCTAAAGGAACCGTATACCGCTGATCTTGCGAGACTGATCGTGCGTGAAATGACGGAACTGCTTGTGCTGGATATGGTCAGAAAGTATGTTGTGACTAAGAAACTGACACTGACCATTGGATATGATCGTACCTCGCTAGAGCTGGTACGGCGCGGCCGCAGTCCGAAGGAAGACGTTTACCGGACAACCACGACCAAAACGGTCTATGAGGGAAAGGTATCCAAGGATGGATACGGGCGTGTTATTCCGTATCGTGCTCACGGGACCGGCAACCTCGAACAGTGGTCATCCTCTACCAAGGATATCGCTGAATGCATGATGCGGCTCTATGATCGTATTATCAATCCCGAACTGTTGGTACGACGCATCAATATCTGCGCCTGCCATCTGATTTATGAGAATCAGATCCCCGAGGATGATGGACCTGTTCAGCTCGAGCTGTTTGTTGACTACGAGGAAGAAGAACGAAAGAAGGCCGAAAAGAAACGTAAGGAAGAGCGTGAACGGGCTCTGCAGCGTGCAACCTTGCAGCTTCAAGGCAGATTTGGAAAAAACGCAGTTCTGAAGGGCATGAACCTGATAGAGGGCGGAACGACCATTGAGCGTAACGGTCAGATAGGTGGCCATAGAGCCGAGGCTTCGGAGGTGAAGAAAGATGACAAAGGGCATAAAAAGCAATGAACCGGATGCCAGAATCGTATATGCTGATATAATCCGGCTTCCGCACTGGCAG
>NC_021039.1:745811-750609 GCF_000210095.1 Ruminococcus champanellensis 18P13 = JCM 17042 | reverse complement strand
ACAGTCACCGACACGAAAGCCTATGTCGGCCTACGATAGAGCGGCACAGTTCTCATCCTTCAATGCTCTTGAAGGCTATGAGGATATGGTCGGCGAGGAGGCCAGAGAGGTCGGACAGATGGAAACGCTGACAGAATCCGAGATGGAAGTGCTGAATCAGAAGATAAATCTCATAGCTGATGTACTAGAGGACGGACATTATCCAGTATTGAAGTTCACATACTTCCTGAATGACAGTATGAAGCAGGGCGGCTCCTATGTTACGATGACCGAGAGGGTAAGGAAGATAGATGTTGTCGGACGGAAGATTCAGCTGTTTAGGACTGTAGGAGCAAGCAAAAGCTATATGGAACTTGAGATGGACAAAATCAAGGATATATCTGGTGATTTGGTGGATTTTATAGAATAAGCCAAATACAATTGTAATCAGTTATAACCAGCATAATTTAGCTATACAAATTGGCTATTCGCCGCCAATACTACTGTAAGTATAATATCGTGTTCTGAACAAGTTTTTTCAAGCGCACAATGTGATTTACATGCTATCACATTGTGCGTTTTTTTGTATAAAGCAGTTCCGAAGTCCGTAAAATTGTACTCTGCACCGGTTGACAAAATTCATCTGCTGTGATATAATAGATTATGTATAAAAACACGATGGAGGTGAGCCTATGGCTGACATGAAAGTGCAGAAAATCAAATTGTTAAAAATTTGGGAGATACTGAACTGGAAGTCTGATGAGCAACACCCGCTCAGTACTCAGGATATCATTGTGGAGCTGAGTAAGCTTGGCATCAAATGTGATAGGCGCACCATTTATGGAGACATAGATGCGATGCAGAGTAATGGCTACTCTATTCTTAATCGCCGTCGTGGGCATGACATGGTTTATTGGGTTCAGGAACGAAAATTTGATTTGCCTGAATTGAAAATAATCATGGACGCAATACAGAACTCAAAGTTCATACCCAAAGATAAAACAGAAGAGCTTCTAAATAAGATTGCCTCCCTCGGAGGAAGTGAATCAACGCACTTATTGAAGAGAAACGCCGTCAGTTTTAATGTGGTAAAGCATTCAAATGCTGATATTTATAGAATCACAGAATGTCTTGAACGAGCTATTGAATGCGAGCATCGTGTAACATTTCGATATTTTGATTTGAATGCTTCAGGCGAGCGAGTTTATCGTCATGATAATCAGCTTTACAAAGAAGAACCGCTTGCCATGATTTGTGATGACGGCAATTATTATCTGATGTGTTATCATCCGGAGCCTGAGTACGAAAACAATGTAAAAGTGTTCAGGGTTGACCGGATAGCTGATATTTCTGAAACAGACGAGAGTGTTTCCAAAGATGCGAAGAAGGCTTCAAAAGCCATTACTAATTATCCAAAACAGGTCTTTAAAATGTATGGCGGTAAGATTCAGAAAGTTCGTCTTTCCTTTGATGAGAGTCTTATCGGTGTAATGTTTAATAAGTTTGGAGAGGAAATCAGCATTAGAAAGTCCGGCGCTAGGTTTACAGCATCTGTAGAAGTTCAGATCAGTCCCACTTTCTGGGGGTGGCTTACACAGTTTCCTAATCAGATGGAGATTGTATCTCCAGTTGATGTGAAGGAAGCATATACGACTTGGGTACGTTCTGCGATAAAACAGGAAGAATAAGAAGATTGGTGGTGAAAAATAATGTGGTGTGAAAACTGTCAGCATGAAACACACTTAGATGTTTGTGAACTGTGCGGAAGTAAAACAGAAGCAGTTGTTCCGACGGATGTATTCTGGTGTGCTGAATGCAAAACACCGATTATTCGTAACCGAAATGATGCAGATAAAGAACGATGCCCACTTTGTAATGGCAAGGCAAAGTACCTTGCGGCAGATATTCGTGTTGTTTTTCCAGAAGAACGGTTATTATTAGAGCTTATGCTTGATAAGCCGTTAGCATACAAGGACTGCTCCGTATGGGCGAATAATAGTCGTTATTATATTGATGGCAAATCCGTTTCATTGACATCAAAGATGTATTCAAAACATACTCCTGAATACTTATTATTAAAGTTGCAGGAATACCACGATCAGAATCAATATGATGTTTTCAACCAGTTTATAGAACGCTTTATACGCGCCAACTCCACTCGCTTTTACGAGATCGTAAACGAGGCTCATCAGTTCATACAGGAACAGGCTTCTAAATTTCCAATAGAGAACATAGTTCTTTCGTTTTCTGGAGGAAAGGATTCAACAGTAACTGCTGACTTAGTCACCAAAGCATTGCAAAATCCGAGCCTTGTTCATATATTCGGAAACACAACATTAGAGTTCCCGTTGACAATAGAATATGCAAATCGTTTTCGAGATAATCATCCTCTAGCGATTTTCAAGACCGCCAAGAATAATGAGCAAGACTTCATGTCGGTATGTGAGGATATAGGACCACCTGCTAGAATGATGCGCTGGTGCTGTTCAATGTTTAAAACTGGACCAATTACTCGTGTCCTAACAAGATATTACAGAGACACTAAAATTCTGACTTTTTACGGTATTCGGCGAGATGAATCAACGGCTCGAAGTAAGTATAATCGAGTTGAGGACGATGCGGAGTCAGTTAAAATTCAGAAACAGACCGTAGCAACCCCAATTTTTTATTGGAAAGATATTGATATCTGGCTGTACATTTTAACAGAGCAGATTGATTTCAATGAAGCGTATCGTCTCGGGTATGACCGCGTTGGATGCTGGTGCTGCCCAAATAATAATTTAAGAGCGCAATTCCTGTCCTCGATATATATGCCCGAGAAGTATAAGCGGTGGCGAGACTTTCTCATTCAGTTTGCCGTTCGAATCGGAAAACCCGACCCTGAAGTGTATGTCGATACTGGCAAATGGAAAGCAAGGCAAGGCGGAAATGGAGTCAAGGCAGCAGAAGATGTCAAGATACGGTTCACGAACTGTACTTCGGAAGAGCATGCTAAAATATATCGACTCAACAGACCGATGGATGATGAATTCTTGAACATGCTGACTCCTTTCGGCATTGTATCAAAAGAATTAGGACGCAAACTTGTTCACGAGGTCATAGTTCTTGATGCTCGTACAAATGTGCCGATTCTCTCCGTACAGCCTTTTCAGCAAGCGGACTATGAATTTTCAGTCAAAGTAAAAACGATGAATGTTGCAAGTCATGATGATTTGCAGCGAATGGTCGGTTATCAGGTAAGAAAATTCAATGCCTGCAGGAAGTGCTTGAAATGCGAATCTCTTTGCAGATTCGGGGCAATCTCCATTATTGGGGATTCTTATCACATTGACGAAACAAAATGCAAACGCTGTAAGATGTGTGTGACCGCAAAGTATCTTGATGGCGGATGCATGATGGATAAATACTTAAAAACCAAAGAAGGATCGAAGAAATGAAATTCAGAGCGCATGATACTTTTGCCATTCGTAAAGGTTGGCTGAATAAGGGGCTTCGTAATATTGAAAATGCTCCGGATGTTTTTATTAGCAAAGAAAAAAACCCAATGGATGTTCTTGGCATTGGTGCGAATATGGTGAAATCACTGCGTTACTGGCTCCAAGCAACTGGATTAACAGTAGAACCCAATTCAGGAAAGCGAAAACAATCTCTTACATCGATTGGCGAAATCATATATAACAACGATCCTTATTTTGAAGAAACGGGCTCTCTTTGGCTTGTTCACTATGGGCTCGCTACAAATTTTGAAGATGCCACTTCATGGTATCTTTTCTTTAATGAGTTCCAAATGCAGGAGTTTTCGGAAGACGATTTTTATAAATCACTTAGAAAGTTCATTACTATGCAGGACAGTGAAACCATGCCTAGTTCTAGAGCAATCAGTGATGATTTTAAATGTATTATTAACACCTATTATCCGGGTAAAAGGAACTCTAGTGATGATATTGATCCAGAGAATAATATCGAATGTCCATTGACTGAACTCGGACTAATCAGTTATGTTACAACAACACAAGGAAATCGTATTTATAGGAAATGCACACCCAAAAACGAGAATATTCCTGATTTAATCGCTTTATATGCGATTCTCAAGCAAATTGGTGAGCAGAAGGAAGTAAAGATCTCAGTCCTTCAAAATTCAACTAACAGTATTGGGAAAATCTTTTTGCTCGACACGCTTAGTCTGCTGCACATCCTTTATCAGCTTGAGGGTGCTGGATACATCAAGGTAGTGCGTACTGCCGGACTTGATGTAATTCGGATCTTGACTGATTTGACCCCAGAGGAATGTGTAAAACAATACTATAGTGAATTCTGCCGGTTTCCAGAATCATCCGGATATGCCCCAGAGGAATGTGTAAAACAATACTATAGTGAATTAAACGGAAACCAGAGGTAAAAGTATGCTGAAAGATATAATAAGTATAGCGTCAGGATTTCAATCATCTGTTAATATTGAATATGACTTTAATGATGAATCCAAGATCTCTGGATTTATTCCAACATCGTCAGCTTTGAGTGTGATCAACAGCATACTTGAAAATACAGATAATGGATGCATTGAACGAGCAAAAATATTGACCGGAGCATATGGAAGAGGCAAGTCACACATTGTGTTAGTTGCTCTTGCTGTACTCTACAACAAAGACGCGGATAAATTCAAAAAGCTTATCAAAAGGATTCGTAAACTCGACACCGAGAGTGCTCAGAGAATCGAAAACTACATATCCAGTAAAAAAAGGCTACTGCCTGTTATCATCAACGGAAACAGCGGCAATCTCTCACACTCGTTTTTACAGGCATTACAGCAGGCACTGCA
>NC_021039.1:728593-744392 GCF_000210095.1 Ruminococcus champanellensis 18P13 = JCM 17042 | reverse complement strand
AGCCGTAACAAACCGCTCAAAACTGACAACTGCTATTTTAGAGAACGACGAGACGCAGCCGAATCTCGGACTTACCGGAACCGGTCAGGATGTTTCTTTCATGCGAAGCACTCTGATTCAAACAGGGGTGTTGCAGCAAAATGAGAGAAAAGCTTTGTTTTCAGCTGAAAACGCAGAGGAAAGTATTCGATATGTACTTGATGTGATTCGTGCATTCTTCCAATCAACCGCTACTGAAGGAGAACGCTCTCTAGGGGAACTCTATACTCAGCTTGTAGATCATCAACATGGTATCGGAATGAAGAAAGGCGCCATACCTGTCTATATTGCAGTTGTTCTCCATGAAATAAAGAAAGACTTGATTATTAAGTCTAACGGAGTAGAGGTGAAAATCAACTCCGACACTTTAAACAGCATAAATGAAAAGCCTGACATTTTCTCTGTCCTTATGGAAGACTGGGATCAGGATAAGAAAGACTATTTATCTGCTTTAGATGAGCTCTTTACGGACCATATCATTGAAAAAGAACGCGCACTGAATAGCTTTTCTTATATCGTGAGTGCTATGGATCGGTGGTATCTTGCTCTTCCTAAGTGCGCTAGAGAAATGCAGAGGAGATACGCTAATGATAAATCCATCTCAAAAAAGCATAAGGCATTCTTCCATCTGCTGAAAGCTGTCAAAAGCAATGCAAGAGACTATTTGATTATTCAACTTCCCAATGCTTTTGAAGAAACGCTTGCAAGTGAAACCGTTTCTGATCAGATTAAAAGCTGCAAGCAAGAACTTGATCAGGCGAAGGATGAGCTGATTAAGCGTGTTATCAAAGAAATCAGCAGTATTTTTGGAGCTACTGCAGGGATGTCTTTGAAGAACCTCCTTACTGAATGGTATGAGAGCTTATCAAAGAATACTACGCAGAATCTCTTTGCTACAATGAAAATGCTGTATTAAAACTTATTTCAACAGTAACAAACGATGAGCACATGTTTGCAGAGAGGATAGCAAAAGCTGTTACTGGACTAAGAATTGATGATTGGAACAATTCTATTCTTGAACAGTTCATAACCTCTTTGCAGCAATTTAAAAACACGGTAGAAGACTTTGATTCGACTGCCGATCAGCGTCAAGACGTAAAAGGAAAGCAGTATAAGATTGTTACTGTTAACGAAAACGGTGAAGAAGAAATCAAGAGCTTTGATCGTGTAGAGTACAGCAGAAGAGCTGAATTGCTTTACAGAGATATTACTGGTGCAATTTCGGATATGGGACAGTCTATTTCCGAGCAAGAAAAAAGACAGGTTCTATTTGAGATTTTAGAGAGCCTGTGCTAATGTGAGGGATTAACGTGCAGGAACACATCGCTTATTTTGACAATGCAGCAACTTCATTTCCAAAGCCAAAGGCAGTCTATCAGGCTATGGATGATTGCGCTCGTAACTATGGTGTAAGTATGGGGCGAGGACAGCATTTGTTGTCCGCTAGAGCCTCTTTTGTTGCTGATGAAACAAGAGAATTACTATTGCGGCTTTTTCACTGCTCAAATAAAAAAATTGTATTTACAAATACAGCAACAGAAGCTCTTAATATAATACTGACTTCACAAATTATTCCAGATGGCGGTACTGTATATATTTCCCCATTTGAACATAATGCGGTTACTAGAACATTGCATCATCTATCTAAAGAGAAGAATATTAAGGTTATTCAGTTATTTGTCAATCAAGATACTCTCAGATATGACCTGAAAGCAATTCAATTGCAATTTCAGAAAGAACCGCCACACTGTGTTGTCATAAGTCATGCAAGCAATGTTACAGGGGCTGTAGCGCCGATTCATGACATTTTCTCGCTTGCTAAACATTTTAGTGCAGTTACTGTGGCGGATATGTGTCAAACAGCAGGGCTGATTGATACGGATATCAGCAGTTCCGATTTTGACTATGTGGTATTCGCTGGTCACAAAACGCTCTATGGTCCACTCGGTATTTCTGGTTTTATCTGTCAGTATCCTGAGCAGCTTCCTCCTTTGATTTATGGAGGAACAGGAATTGAATCCGCTAATCAGGAAATGCCAGTTTCTTCGCCTGAGCGCTTTGAAGCAGGAAGTCACAGTTCCATTGCTATCGCAGGCCTTAATGCTTCTTTAAAATGGCTTCTTGAAACAGGTATCCCCAATATCTACGACCGGGAGCAAGAAAACAAAAGACGCTTAATAGACCTTTTAACTCAGTACGACAATATACGTATATTACACGCCGAAAAGCAGATAGGCTTAGTTTCTTGCTTATTTGATCGGTATAGCAGCGATGAGATTGGACAGGTTCTGAGTGAACAACATATCGCATTTCGCAGCGGACTGCATTGCGCTCCTTACGCGCATCGATTTATTAATACATTCCCTGCTGGAACGGTTCGATTCAGTGTGGGGTATTTTAACTCGGATGAAGACTTTAGTATGTTGGATCATGCATTACAATATATATATGAGAATAGTTAGGCGGTGAAATTATGAGTTTCCTGGATCTCACCCTCAAGCCTGAATATAGATCACGGCTTGATGATGTAGTTAATGATTTTTACACTCCTGTATTAAATGAAGCAGTAATGTATAAACGTGCAGTTGGCTTTTTTTCCTCATCTGCTCTGTCCGCAATTGCACTTGGTATCAAGGGATTATTAAAGAATGACGGCCAAATTCAAATAATAGCTTCGCCACGATTATCTGAAGAAGATATTACAGCTATAAATGAAGGGCTAAGAAAAAAAGATGAAGTTATTAAAGAAGCACTTCTTAGAGAATTACAAGAGCCTAAGGGAAGATTTGAAGAGCTACGCCTTAATCTCCTTTGTAATCTAATCGCAGCGGGGAAACTCGAAATTAGAATTGCATTTATGGATGAAGAGGGAGAGATTGGCTTATTTCACGAGAAACTAGGCTTAATGATTGATGAGGAAGATAATGTTATTGCATTCTCCGGATCAATGAATGAAAGCGAAACTGCCTTTAAGATAAATTATGAAGCGTTTGATGTTTTCACTTCATGGAGCCATGATGCAGATCGTGTTCTTAGTAAACAATCGGCATTTACTGCTATGTGGAACGATTATGAGCCTGGTATAAAAGTAATGAGTTTCCCTGAGATTTCAGAAGAATTATTGACAAGATATCGCCGTACAGATACGATAAAGTCTGCTATAGAGGAATTCAACGCCCCAGTAGTTAACGATTTATCTCTTAATGTAGAAGGTCCTCACGTTCCGCCTACGGTTCAAATGCGCTCTTATCAAGAAAAAGCTATTCTAAACTGGGAACAGCATAATTATCAGGGAATATTTGATATGGCTACAGGCGCAGGAAAGACATATACTGCTCTTGCCGCAATTGCTCATTTATATAAAGCAAAAGAAAGAAATCTTGCCGTTATAATTATTTGCCCATATCAACATCTCGTGGAACAGTGGAAAGACGATGTTGAAGCTTTTGGCATGAAACCGATAATTTGCTATTCAGCATCTTCTCAAAAAAACTGGCGAGATCGTCTCAAGAATGCGGTTACAAGTTTCAATCTTGGTGTAAAAAAACACTTTTGCATGCTTTGTACTAATGCAACATTTTCTTTAGACGACGTTCAGCAACAGATGATAAAACTTCAAGGAAACATTGTTATTGTCGTTGATGAAGCCCATAATTTTGGTGCTGAGAAACTAAGTCGCTCCCTGCTTCAGCATTTCCCATATCGTTTGGCTTTATCTGCAACCATTGATCGTCACGGTGATCCGGAAGGAACGCAAAAGCTATACGATTATTTTGGAGAGAAGTGTATAACATATACACTCCAAGAAGCAATTGATAGTCATATGTTGACACCATATTATTATCACCCTTCTGTTGTTGCTCTTAATGAAACTGAACTTCAAGAATATATGGACTTGACTGTGAAAATCAGAAAAAACAGTCATGTTCTATCTGATGGCAAAATTGAACTAAGCGAATATGCTAAAATGCTGTTAATCAAACGCGCCCGTCTCGTTGCAGGTGCGAACGGTAAATTGGAAGCTTTACGCAATGATATTCAGGAATACATAGATCAATCACATATTTTAGTATACTGTGGGGCAACTACTCTTCATGATGCAGACTATAGTGAAAAACACCCTTCTCAAGATGAAGCAAAACAAATTGACATAGTCGTTGATATGTTAGGTAATCAGCTTGGTATGAGAGTAAGTAAATTCACATCTGAAGAAAAGAGCGATGAACGCGAACGAATTAAGGAAGAATTTGCGGAAGGAAAACATTTACAAGCATTAGTAGCTATTCGATGCTTAGATGAAGGTGTTAATATTCCTAACATCAGTACGGCATTTATTCTGGCGAGCAGCACTAACCCAAAGGAATATGTTCAAAGACGCGGCCGAGTCTTAAGAAATTCACCTGGAAAACAGTACGCTCATATTTACGACTATATAACCCTTCCGATTCCGCTCGATTGTGTTTCACAATATGATGCAGAGACAATTGAAGGGGTTCAATCATTAGCAAAGCGTGAGATTTCTCGTATGGTTGATTTTTCTTCTATTGCAGAGAACCCATATGAATCAGATCAACTTATAAGTGAAATCCGACAAGCTTACGACATTATTCCCGAAATGGAGGATGAATATGATGAAGTCTAACCCGCAGGAACTTGATGAAAAGCGCTTAAGTGCAATGAAGGTCAAAATTCTCGAAGCGGAGATGAAAAATCTCAAAACCAGAGAAAAAAACAATGACCAGATGGTGGAAACGATTACAAAAATAATCAGCAACGAAGCTGGAAAAAAGTATTAAGGAGAACGCCATGTTAATAAAAACTTTGCGAATGGAGAATTTTCGTCAATTCAAAGGCACTACTAATGTTTCCTTCTCTGTTGATCCAAAGCAGAATGTTACTGTTATACTTGGAGACAATACTTTCGGTAAAACAACACTTCTACAAGCATTCAATTGGTGCTTCTACGGTATAGCAAAATTTGATCATAATCCGGATATGCTGTTGAATCTGGAGATTGCATCCGAAATGCGTGAAGGAGACAAGCGGATAGTTGAAGTGGAAATCACTGTTATTCATCAAGATGTTGAGTACGTCATTTCCCGTACCCAGAACTACTACTTTGAAAGAGGAAAGGCTGTTGGAGAAAGAGAAGCATTAGCCAAAGTATCATATAAGCAGGAAAATGGCGAGATGGAGCCAATTAAGGCATCACAAGTAAAAAACATGATAAACACAATTCTCCCAGAGGATCTTTCAACATATTTCTTCTTTGATACAGAACGTGTTAGTAGCATTAGCACTCGTAAGGATGTTGCAGAAGCTGTTAAAGGGTTATTAGGTCTTGCGCCAATTGACAATGCAGTACATCATCTTGGAGATAGAACCAAGAAAACTTCTGTAATTGGTCGCCTTTATGGGAGCATGGATTTGGATGGTGATTCTCGAGCACAAGATGCGCTAAATCGCATTCGGATTGCAAGAGAAAAAAGAGACGCTATTTCCGCCCAAATTGAGGAGTGTAATTCTCAGATAAACAGCTACGAAGCAAAGAAGGATCAGTTAGAAACAATTCTCCGAGATAATGAAGAATCTGCTAGACTCCAGCGTGAAAAGGAAAAACTCGAAAAGTTGCTTATTGCTGAAAAATCTAATCTCGATGAGAAAATCGCATTATTCTTTAAAGAGTTTAGTAATGGAGCATTAGCGTTTTTCTCTCAATCGCTTGTTAGAAGAACTAGCGAATTTTTGAAAGAGGTAAAGGTAGATGACAAGGGCGTCGTTGACTTAACCGCCCCAACCATTCTTGAACTTCTAAGACGAGGTAGATGTATATGCGGTGCGGAAATAACTGAAGGAAATGATGCTTACTGTCATCTTAAGGAAGAATTAGCGTATGTTCCGCCTGAGAATATCGGAAATACTGTTCGACACTATCGAGATAAGCTTTCTAATTTTTCAAGATCAGCTGATACAACATATGACAGTATTACCAATAGATATGCAGAAATCCACAGACTTATGGATCGCATTCAGGATATGGAAGATGATTTGCAGAGAATCAGTGAAAGCATAAAAGATACTGAAAACATGGCTCAATACGAAGCAGATCTTCTTGATACCAAAAAGAGGCTCCGTGAACTAAACGCTAAGAAAGAAAGACTCATTCGTGATGATGGCTCATACAAGCAAACCATAGATAGTTGTCAAAAACTCTATGATAGCTTGGTGGCTGTATCCGGAAAAAACAAGCAGATTATGGAATTGATTTCTTATGCAGAGTCAGTGAGAGAATGGTTTGCGACAACATATAAAGAAAAGGAACATGATATCAGAGAACAGCTAGAAGATAAAGTTAATGATATATTTGAGCGTATGTATCATGGACATCGTAGAGTTGCCATTGACATGAGATATCAAGTTTCTCTCTTAACTACTATTGCGGACAAGGAAGTTGCTGCAGGAGAATCAGAAGGTTCAAATCGCGTTAAGAACTTTGCTTTTATAGCAGGTCTTGTTGCACTTGCAAAAGAAAAAATTATAGCTGACAGCGGTGAGGCTGGTATACCAATTCCAACTGAACCATATCCACTCGTCATGGACGCTCCTTTTTCTAATGCTGACGAAACACATACTGCGAATATCTCGAAAGTACTTCCAGAGGTAGCGGAGCAAGTTATCATGTTTGTTATGCAGAAGGATTGGAATTATGCGCAGCCGGTTATGGCAAATAAAATTGGGGCCACCTACCACCTGCAGAAGCAGTCCGAAACTTATACCGTCTTGAATTAAGGAGGGCTAGATATGTTTGATAGAGACTATACAATAACAGGAAAACATGCAACTTTTCTGAAGTTTCTGGCGGTAAAGAACTCAAAAGAAGATGAGGCAGATGTTCCCAAGAGCTCAGCGAAGCTTCTAGAGCGGTATATTGATGTTTATATGAATGCAGCTGTATGGGGCATTTTGTATTCCAAACGAGCACCAAAAGATACAGACTCAAAAGATCGTGCCAGAATATATGCGGATGCTTATTCAGCAGAACATGCAAACTGTGAATTTCTTTATCGTTTAGTAATGTTGTTAGATGAAAGTGTTGAGCTAACGCCTTCAGAGCGTGTTGATCGCGCATTTCGCTATGATTCGGATGAAAGCAAAAAGGAAGAAGCTCAACAGTGCATGGAGTTGTTTCACGAGTATGTTCGTGGTGGGCTTGAATTAATGTATGAGCAGTTTACGGATGGATGTATTAATAGAATTGATTATATGGAACGAGTCTACGAAGTAATGACTACTTTTAAGCGAGAATATGAGGGTTTCTCCTATGATGAAGCCTTAGCAAAACTTATGAAATGACCCCAAAGGAAGTGGTGGTGAAATGATCTTTGACAATGAACTATTCTATGAACGCATACTAGAATTGTGCCGTGTTGCTGGGATCACCACTACTTCCTTTCCATTAACACACAATCAATCTCCAAAACAAGTTGTATACATAGAATCAGAGAAAGATATATTATTAACAGCATATCAAAGAAAGCAGTTAGCTTCTATAGAGTATGTATCCCATTTATTTGATATTCCATCAGATGCATTCGATGATACAACGGAAAAGAATAAGATTTCATTTTATTCTGTCGTTCTTTCATCGACACTTTCTGAGCGAAGTCAGCTGGCAGCTGATACACATGCTTTTTTGCACACTTCGTTCGGAAGTGAAGTTTCTATTGTTTTCTATAAACATGATGATTATACAATGCTATCAATGAGTGGTTTTGGTCATCAGAGTATTCTTTCTGACTGGTTTAGTTTGTATGATGAACTCGATGATTTATTATATAAACTTGATATTTCTAATTTTAGTATCAAATCTAGCAAAGCTTTTTATATTGATTTTGTCTATAACTGTGCGCGTTGGTATTACACACATCCATATAGCTATGACTATGCAGCTTTAGAATTATTTCCTGTTGATTACTTTAAAGAGAATGACATTCATGATATCGAGCAAGAGCAACTAGAAGAGTTAATCCGTCAGATTAAGAATAGAGCAGTAATAGAATATGGTGACGACTATGTTGATCAGGATGACATTACAGTTACAGTTACAAGTGATTACAATCTTGATTTGGAGCTCTTACTTCTCGATATTGATGATGAAGCGCAAGAACAAAATCCTTTTGGTGAAGACCCATATGAAGATGATTATCCAGAAGATGATCTTGATGAGTATGAATACGCGGACATAGATTCAGAACTGTTTAATGATCCTATTCTTTTAATGAAATGGCTAGAAAAGCAAGATAAACAAGGATGATAAAAATGCTTGAAAACAATAATACGGAGGAATTTCATCATGATCACCATTAAGCAGATCAGTATTACTGATTTATCTACTGATGCCATCGTAAATGCAGCAAATGAGCATCTTCAAGCTGGAGGTGGCGTATGCGGTGCAATTTTCAGCGCAGCTGGATATGATAAACTACAAGCAGCTTGTGATGTCTTCAAGCACTGCGATACAGGTTCCGCTGTCATTACTAGTGGCTTTGACCTTAAGGCGAAATATATCATCCATGCTGTCGGTCCGATCTGGCGCGGTGGTCAGAATGGAGAGCCGCAAGCACTATACAATGCCTATAAACGTTCTCTGGAGCTTGCTACTGAAAACGGGTGCCATTCTATCGGATTTCCATTAATCTCTGCCGGAATCTACGGCTACCCGCTTGAAGATGCATGGAGACAAGCTATCCATGCATGCAGGGACTTCGAGAATAGTTCAACTCATAGCATAGAGATAATTTTTGCAGTATTAGATAAACGAATCATTGACACTGGTATTGAGATTTTGAACGAATTGAATTCTTCAAGCAGCAGCCTTTTATTCGAGAACCTTTTAATATCCGGTCGTCAGGTTGAAGCAGTATTCTTTCATCTACCAAATGAACTCTATGGTTTTCTGAGCAATTGGTATATGTCGCCGTTTGATCTTGACGGTGTTCATTATTCCTCGATGGAGCAGTATATCATGTATCAGAAGTGTGTTCTCTTCGGCGACCAAGCCACAGCAAAGAAAGTGTTGCTGACTGATGATCCTTCGGAACAGCAAAAGCTCGGCAAACTCTGCACCGGTTATATCAATGGTGTTTGGGCTGGCGCAAGACAAGCAATCGCGATGCGCGGACTGCTTGCAAAGTTCAATCAGAACGCTGATTTGAGAGAACGACTTATCAATACAAAGGAAGCCTATCTCGTTGAGTGCGCTCACAGTGATAAAATCTGGGCTTGTGGTATCCGTTTGAATGAATCGGAACGCTTTGATGCAACTAAATGGACTGGACAGAATATCCTCGGCTTTGCTTTGATGGCGGTTCGAGAAATTATCCAAGAGAACCATGAAGTAAATAATACCAGAAGTATCGACAAATTCCATGGCTGTCTTATTGGCGGAGCTGCTGGTGACGCATTGGGCTATGCGGTAGAATTCATGCATGAGAACCAGATTATCTCCAAATATGGAAATGACGGAATCACAGAGTATGAACTAAAAAATGGTGTCGCTGAGATTTCTGATGATACGCAAATGACTTTGTTTACAGCAAATGGTCTGCTCTTTGGTACTACGCGTGGAATGACAAGAGGTATCATGGGCGACTATGAAAGCTATATCCAGATCATGTATCAAAACTGGTATAGGACGCAAAAAGAGACTTACCCAATTCAGGAAGATTATCTTTGTTCATGGCTAATGAATATCCCAGCGCTATTTAGTCGCCGTGCTCCAGGTAACACTTGTCTCTCTGCGATCAAGCAAGGAGCAGAAGGATCAACCGTTCATCCAATCAACGATAGTAAAGGCTGCGGCGGAGTAATGCGCGTTGCACCTATTGGTTTGTATTTTGTCAATAAACATCAGCAATTTGAAATGTCAGATAAACTCGGTGCAGAGGCGGCGGCATTGACACACGGGCATGATCTTGGTTTTATTCCGGCAGCAGCATTAGTTCATATTATTAGAGCGTTATTAGAAGAAAGAATTTCTCTGAAAGATGCTGTGAAGGACGCAATTGATGCTATGAGAAAACTGTTTCCTGATGCGAAACACATTAATGAGTTTACGGCAATCATGGAAAAATCAATCATGCTTTCCGATACAGCATCCGATGACCTGAATGCCATTCACCAATTGGGAGAAGGCTGGGTTGCCGAAGAAACATTAGCAATCGCTGTTTATTGTGCTTTGAAATACGAGCGAGATTTTGACAAGGCTATCCGCGTAGCGGTTAATCATAATGGCGACAGTGATTCTACTGGCGCAGTCTGCGGCAATATACTTGGAGCGTATCTTGGCTATGATGCGATTCCTCAGAAATACAAGGAGCATCTGGAATTGCATGATATTATCATAGAAATAGCAGATGATCTGTATAATGACTGTCGGATCAGTGAATATGATTCAAACCGCGATGAAGTGTGGGAAAGCAAGTACATATACGCTACTTATCCCGGTGGGAAACGTTAAGGTACTGTATCTACGGAGGTGAGTTCAATGAAACCAAAACTTTTCTTGATTGCCGCACTCTGCTTGTCCCTGACAGCTTGCGGAATGGACTCAAGCACTACTCCTGCGCAGCAGCCGACCGATCAGGTAACAGAGCAGACAACGCCTGCTGAAAGTGTATGCAGAGCAACTATCACAGAGATTAACGGTAATACGGTCACTGTTACCCCTGTGGACGGCTCATGGGAACTCAGCTCGGCAGATAAGTTTACGCTATCAGCATCTCTGCTTGACGAAGGAGTAACTCCGGCTGTTGGCATGACACTCGAAATCACCTATGATGGTAATATTCTGGAAATCTATCCTGCTATGTTCGGAAACATTCAGAAGGTCACTGTCGTTTCTGAGCCAGCCACAGCTTCTCTCTCAAACAAGGGAACGCTGATGAACGATCTTGAATATGAGATTGCTAAGGGAGATTCCTATAATTCAAAGTATAAGCAGCGTGGATACTGCGTTGATGTCGTAGACGGCAAGTATCAGTACACGATCTGCAGCGGAGAGCGTTCCACCGGCGGATATGGAATCAAGGTCACTGGCCTTGACTGCTTAGATTGCGGTACGGTGATCGTGACCGTAGAGGAAACAGCTCCGGCACAAGATGAAACTGTTACGGAAGCGTTTACTTATCCGAACTGCGCAATTACATTCTCACATGAGCCGCCTGACGGAATAATAATCAAGAACTCTTCCGGTTTTGAATATGAATGCCTGGGTATTCTTACTTCCACCCAGGATCTAAAAACACCACGTTATTCTCTTCCACGCAGAGCAATCATGGTCAACGGAACACTGTATGTTGATACTGGCTATGTTTCCAGCCTTGTGCGCTGCGGCATGCTTGATGGAACGATTGAAAAAGTTATCGACAGCAGTGAGATACCGGACGAGGACGGCGAAGCAAACTTCAATGCAGAAGGCTGGCAGTACGGTTTTGAGAAGGATACCCTCGATGTCCAGATTGGTAATGAATTCTGCATTTTCGCTGCAGAAGGTTCATATACAGCTGAAGATGGCTATATTCCGGAAGGTGTTATGCATTTCATGGCGACTGTTGACGAGGTAACGGACGATGGCTTTGTCATCGTGAAAACAGATACCCCGTCCGAACGATTCCCGCAGATCAAGAAAGATGTCAGATACAGGCTCAGCATGGAAGCCTATGATCCCGGTATCTATAACGGTGAACTCGCACCTGGAAATGTGCTCATTGTAGCATGCAAAGGCAATTTCGAGGGAGAGGATCCCGTGACAATCACCGATGTATACAGCTTTTCGCCTGTTGGCAGCAGTCCTTGTCAGCCGTATGATGCGAGCAAATAATAATCAGATAAAACTATAAAGGAGCGTTATTAGTATGAAAAGAATCGACATTGGAACAATTGTTGTTGATGACAATAATAATCAATACAGCATTATTGATGAAGTTGGAAGTGGGGGCTTTTCTCGTGTATATAAAGCAACGTGTAATGGTGGATTTTACGGAATCAAAGTATTGGATCATTTCGATTCAAAAAGCATCTATAGTTTAAAAAATGAGTTTGACATTGCAAGTAGGGTGGCGTCAGATCACGCTATAAAGTATTATTATTTGAATGAGCATGGTCATAATGACTATCCATGCTTTATTGTCATGGAATTTGCAGATGGTGGGAGTTTAGAAGATGAACTTAAAACTTTAGAGCGAATAGGAGCTTCGTATCCATCAGAAAAGCTTTTTGACATTTATATTCAGTTAATTGACGGAATGATTGATATTTGTCAAGAAGCAGTTCATAGAGATATAAAGCCCGCTAACATCTTAAAATCTAATGGAAAATATAAAATTAGTGATTATGGCTTGTCTAAGTATATTAATGAGGCAACAAGATCGGCATCGAAAACCATGAAAGGGTATGGTACAAAAGAGTACTACGCACCAGAATTGTGGGCTAATCCCGGTGAGCATGGTTTAAATAATATTCAAGTGGATATTTATGCAATGGGGATTGTGTTCTATCAGATTGCAAATAATAGGTATCCTTACAATGATACTGGAGACTACAGAACGATGCATATGACTGCGGCAATTAATCCGTTTAATTCTAATGTTGATACAGTTTTCAGAATCTCATAAATAAAATGATGGCTAAATCTACAACCGAACGTTTTAAATCATGGGAAGAAATAAAAAAATTCCTATCTGAATCTGATGCCGGAAAATGCGGTTCAAGAGATGCATTTGTAGACTTATTATTAAAGGATTCGGCTATGAGAAAGCAATCAATAGATTCCAAAGTTGCAAAACAAACGAAGGAAGAAAACGAAAGGATTGAAGCGTTCAGAAGACTTATCAGCCTGATTCAATCGAAAATTTACAATCCATTAATGCAGATTGTTGATAGCTTCAATCGAAATACTGCAAACGGTAAACTGAAATTAAGTAATATAGAAATAAACGATGAAGAGGAGACATTTTCTTTTCAGTACACAGTTGAACCTCTTTCAGAAGACGAAGACGAACGAGAAATTAGCTTTTGTTTTATGACAACTCCAATAGAAGAAACGCAGCCTCTTAGAGTGATTCCTACAACAGTGTATTATGATGAAGATGATAAAAACGAATTGCTTAACAATATTATTAATCCAAATCCACGAATTATCGAATACAAATACTTGAAAAGTAAGATATTGCTTTGGGGAGTAATTCAAGCAGACTGTGGGGTTGGTATAAATGTTGCTATTCTTGATAATCCAGCTGATCCTCTTTATGGAATTTTAAAAGTGTTCTTGCGAGTTCCTAATATTCATGGATGGAATTATTGGATTCCTATAGAAACAAAGGAACAATTAAAATCCGTTTGTCCTTATTTTCGCGAATATAATTACAGTACAAAAGTCGAAGACTTTGAATTTAACGTAATAAAGACACTTATACAGTTCAATATAACTTTTTCTTATGGTCAAATAAAAGATCCGAATGGTAATGGATTAATAGCGAAATTGTATTAAGAATGGCATAACATAATAATTCTAGTGCAGAGCTATTTTACACACAGCAAGCGTTAAGTAAGTATAATTATGAGTCTACATTTGTGAAGACATGGATTTCTTCCCTCCAACTACATAAGGTCGGGTGCTTTTAGTAAGTCAAAGCGCACTGTATCTCCGAGAGACACTGGACTTGTTTCCGAGAACGGTGAAAATCCATTCCACGATAATCTCATCATTTCTACATAAGAGAAAAAGTGCCGAATTTTCGGCACTTTTCTTATGCTCTTTATTTTTTCCTTGACATCAAAACTACGCACTCAACGTGTCCCGTTCTGGGGAACAGATCCACCGCCTGAACCTTCTGGGCGTGGTATCCCATCTTGTCCAGCAGTGCACAGTCCCGGGCGGCAGTGGCAGGATTACAGGAGATCATCACAATGCGCTGGGGTGCCATGCGGCACACTGCCTCCAGAGTCTGGGCATCACAGCCCTTTCGGGGCGGATCCAGCACGATCACATCCGGATGCTCTCCGCGCTGGGCAAGCTGCTGTGCCCACTGGGCTGCATCCCCCACATGAAAGTCGGCGTTTTCAATGCGATTCTCCCGGGCATTCCGGATGGCATTTTCCACCGCCTGGGGGATCACCTCTACCCCGGTCAGGTGCTTCACCCCATCCGCCATGGACAAGCCGATGGTACCGGTGCCACAGTACAGATCCAGCAAAGACTGGCGACCGTCCAGCTGCGCAAATTCCCGGGCAATGCCATACAGCCGCTCCGCCTGGGCAGTGTTCACCTGGTAAAAAGCATGGGGGGACAGCTCCACCCGGATGCCGCACATGGTATCCCGGATCGCCGCCTGCCCCAGCAGGGTTTCCGTCCGCTTACCCAAAATCACGTTGGTGCGTGCCGGATTCACATTCATGCAGATACTGGTCAATTGCGGAAACCGGTGTTGCAGTTGCTGACTTAAGGGCATCAGCTGTTCCCTTGCCGGACGGGTCACCACAAAGCAAAGCATGACTTCCCCGGAATGATACCCCTGCCGCAGGTACAGATGCCGCAGCAAGCCCGTCCCCCTCTGCTCGTCATAGGGCTGGAGCCCCTGCTGCCGGATGTGTTCCAGTGCTGCCTCCAGGATCTCACCGAACAAGGGCGGCTGCAAAGCACAATGGGTATAGGGAACGATCCGATGGCTCCGCTTGGCGTAAAAGCCGCAGACAGCCTGTCCGTTCTGCATGCCCACCGGGTACTGAGCCTTGTTCCGGTATCCTATTGGCGTATCACAACCCAGAATGGGCAAAAAAACAGGGTGCAGCCCGCCGATCCGGACAAACGCATCCTCCACCACCTGCTGTTTGACGTTGCATTCCGCCTGGTAGGTCATATGCCGGAAGGCGCATCCGCCGCAGGACGCATAAACCGGGCAATCCGGCTGAATCCGGTCCAGGGAAGGCTCCTCCAGCTGTTCGATGATGCCGAAGGCGTAGGTGGGCATGGCCTTGACGATTCTGCATTGCAGCTTGTCCCCAACGGCAGTCCGGGGGACGAACACCGCCTCCCCTTCGATCCTGCCGACCCCATTGCCCTCTGCCGTCATGCCGGTAATGGTCAGGGGTACAATTTCATTTTTCTTTCTCATGTCAGCGGCGCTCCACAATCTGCACAATAGGTGCTGTCTGATCGGTTTTGCCCGGCACAGAAAGGACAGGTCACGGTGCTGCCCTCTCCCAGTCCGGCACAAAGCTCTTCCAATTCCCTGCGCTTCCGGGTAATTTGCTCCACCAGAGACGCCGTATCCGGCTCCCGGCTGCGAACCAGGGCAAAATAGCTGGCTCTGCCCAGTTCCTCATACAGACCATTGAGTCGGTTCAGACACTTAGCCCGTTCCAGCCGAAGCCGGGAATAGGCAATGGCACTGCCGGTCTTTTCTGCGGCGGCATCGAACACTTTCCGGAGATCGCTCCAGGCATCATACTCCATAGTCGGCTCCTTCCATGATACGGCGGATTTGCTCCTTCTTCTCCATCAAGGCGTCAAACTGCCCAATGTACTCATAAGGAAATTTGTAATTCCGGATCCGGGTGATCTTCCCCTCCGGGCATACGAGCTTGGTGGACGCACCACAGCCTGCTCCGAAAATGGTCTGGGTCTCATCCATAATCAGAATATTGTACAGGCTTTCGTATCCGGGCTTTGCATAGCCCACGTTTTCCAGATTCTCCAGGG
>NC_021039.1:685844-728258 GCF_000210095.1 Ruminococcus champanellensis 18P13 = JCM 17042 | reverse complement strand
GCAGGCAGACAGCTGCTGCTGTAATCCACCATGGCAGCGGCAGGATTTGCAATCTGCCGTTCTCCCTGGGCATACAGATCCGCCGCCCGCTTCAGAGTCAGGGTATGTACCGTGACGCTTTCCGGCTCCAGGGCAATGACCCGATCCAGGGTATTCCGGAAGCTGTCCGGGGTATCCTGGGGCAGTCCGGCGATCAGATCCATATTGATATTGTCAAAGCCCATGGAACGGGCAAGCAGAAAGGCATCCACTGCCTGCTGCGCCGTATGCTTTCTGCCAATGGCACGGAGCACCGCATCGTTCAGAGTCTGGGGATTGATGGAAATCCGGTCAGCCCCATACCGGCGGATCACTTCCAGCTTCTCCCGGGTGATGGTGTCCGCTCTCCCCGCTTCTACAGTATATTCCCGGATCCCATCCAGGTGCATGCTGCTTTGCAGGGTATCCATGATCTGTGCCAGCTGCTGCGCAGAAATGGCAGTCGGCGTACCGCCGCCGATGTACACCGTGTCCAGCTTCAGATGCAGTGCCCGGATCAGTTCCCCGTAGATCCGGATCTCCCGGCACAGGCAGTCCACATAGGCTGGGATCAGTTCTCCGGCTTCGGCAATGGAATGGGACACAAAGGAGCAGTAGCTGCATCGGCTGGGGCAGAAGGGAATGGAAATGTACAGACTGATGGCATCCGGGGCAAGTCCCTGCAACAGGGGCAGCTGCACCCGGGCAGTTGCCTTTGCCAGCGCCAGCTTTTTCTCTGACACCAGATAGGTCTGCTGCATATGCGCCGCAGCCTGCTCCAGGGTACTGCCCTGCTCTACGGCAGCGGTCAGCATCCGCACCGGTCGGATGCCGGTCAGCATGCCCCAGGGAGGTGTCACGCCGGTGGCTTCCGTCAGATGGGCATACAGCGTCCGGCACAGGGTATGCTCGGCGGCATGCTTGTCCCCATCCGGAGACAGGGAGGCTTCCCTAAGCCGGCGCACGCCGGACAGGCTGGTCTCCACCAGGATTCGATCTTCTGTAAAGACCGTGCGGATAAAATCCCCTGCACAGGGGGCATCCTCCGTACAGAATGCAAAGCGCATTGCCGGGAAAAACAGCTTGACCGTGGCTTCGGTTTCATATTTAAAGTCGTGACCGATGAGAAAAATAGTCATATCAGGTATAATCCCGCAGATACGGGTTGTGCTCCTTTTCGTAATCCAGGGTGGAGGCGCCGTTGTGTCCCGGATAGATCAGCAGATCCCCGGTCAGACCGTTGAGCCGGGTCAGGGATTTGCGCATCTGGGGCATACTGCCGCCGGGAAAGTCGGTTCTGCCGATGGATTGGCGGAACAGGGTATCTCCGCTGAGCAGAAGCCCGTTGCCCAGGTAACAGACGCTGCCGGGGGTATGTCCGGGCGTATGCAGCACGGTGAGCTCCACATCATCCAGCCGGATATGCTCCCCGTCGGTCAGGGTATCCGCATCCGGTACCGGGGCAAAGCCCTGCATGCCCATGGGCGTGGACAGACTCCGGATCTCGTCCGTCAGCATACCCAGATCATCTCCGTGAATGTACACCGGAGCGCCGGTTTCCTGCTGCACCTGGGCAACGCCGCCGATGTGGTCATAATGGCCATGGGTCAGCAGGATCCGATCCAGGTGCAGCCCCTGCTGTCGCAAAAGCCGCAGCAAAATCTCCGGATCTCCACCGATGTCCACCGCAATGGCGTTTTTCTGGTCTGTTTCAAGAATATAGCAATTGGCACCCAGGGGGCCAAGGGAAAGCATGTGTACCTTCATGAGGGAAACTCCTTTCTTCAGTCAGCACCACACAGGGCTTGTGCAGTGCCTTTATCCGTTCTTTTCGGTTTTCACAGCAGCACGCTCCACGCTGATGACGCCCTTCACATGGCGGATCTTATCCATCAGATTCCGCAGCTGCTCCGTGCCGGCAATGGTGATCGCCGCTTCAAACAGGGCATTGCCATTTTTCAAATTCCGGGAGGCGGAGTGAATGATGGGGATCTTGGACTCCATCAGCACCCCGGTAATATCGTACACCAGTCCCACCCGGTCAGTGGCAATGACCTCGATGCCGGTCTGCATGGCTGTCTGGGGCGTGGCTGCCCACTGAACATTCACCCAGCGCTCCGCCTCAGCCGGGTCGTTCCGCTTCATGGCTGCCCGGTAATTGACACAGTTTTTGTTGTGAATGGAAATGCCGTGGCCACGGGTGATAAAGCCCACGATCTCGTCCCCGGGCAGTGGATTGCAGCACTGGGCATACTTCACCACGCAGCTGTCGATATCATCCAGAATGATGCTGCCCGTATTCCGGGCACGGACACCAGGATTCGGCGCTTCCGGTGTCGGAGCAGTTTCCTCGGTTTTGTACTGCTTGACGTATTTATCCCGAAGCCGGGACATGATCTTGGACAGCAGGATGCCGCCGTAGCCAATGGAGGCATAGAAGTCATCCAGGGTGGAGCAGTTGTGCCGCTTCAGGTCATCCGCCAGGAATTCCTCCAGCTTGTCCTCGGGCACATGGATCTGGTACCGGCGGAATTCCCGCTCCAGAGCATTCTTTCCGGTTTCGATGTTCTCTCCCCGGCACTCCTTCTTGAACCATGCCCGGATCTTGGACTTTGCCTCGTTGGTCTTGGCGATCTCCAGCCAGGAACGGCTGGGACCCTTTTTCGGATCCTTGCTGGTGATGATCTCACAGATCTGCCCGGTCTGGAGCTGATAATCCAGGGGGACGATCTTGCCGTCCACCTTGGCGCCGATGGTCTTGTTGCCGATCTCGGAGTGGATCCGGTAGGCGAAGTCAATGATGGTAGAATGGATGGGCAGGGCGATGGAATCTCCCCGGGGGGTCATGACCATAATCTCCTCCGGGGCAATGTCGTTCTTGATGATCCGAACGATCTCCTCGGCATCATCCGATGCCTGCTGGGCTTCAATGACCTGTCGGATCCAGGCAAGGCGCTCCTCCATCTTGTCCTTGCCCTGGACGCCCTCCTTGTACTTCCAGTGGGCGGCAATGCCGTATTCCGCCGTAGCATGCATCTCCCAGGTACGGATCTGTACCTCAAAGGGAATGCCCTCCCTGCCCAGTACGGTGGTGTGCAGGGATTGGTACATATTCGCCTTGGGAGTGGAGATATAGTCCTTGAACCGGTTGGGGATGGGACGGAACATATCGTGGATCAGTCCCAGTACATTGTAGCACTCCCCCACCGTGTTGACGATGATCCGCACGGCGTATTTGTCGTACACTTCCTCGATGCTCTTGTGGTTGACGAAGATTTTCTTGTAGATGCCGTAAATGCTCTTGACCCGTCCGTCAATCTGAGGCGGTGCGGAAAATTCCACGTCCTTGAACCGGTCGGCAATGCGCTTCTTGATGCTTTCGATGAACGCCTCCCGTTCCTCTTTCTTGATTTCCAGAATATGCTCAATCTCCGCATAGGCGTAGGGATCCAGGTAGCGGAACGCCAGATCCTCCAGTTCCTCCTTCACTGCCCGGATGCCCAGACGGTGGGCAATGGGGGCGTAGATGTTCATGGTTTCCAGGGCGGTTTTCCGCTGCTTATAGGAGGGGCGGTACCGGAGAGTGCGCATATTGTGGAGCCGGTCGCACAGCTTGATGATGATGACCCGGATATCCTGGGACATGGCAAGGAGCATTTTCCGCACATTCTCCGCCTGCTGCTCTTCCGGGCTGAAGATCGGGATCTTGTTGAGCTTGGTCACGCCGTCCACCAGCATGGCAACGTCCTGGCCAAAGCGTTTCTTCACTTCCTCCAGGGTTACCGGGGTATCCTCCACCACGTCGTGAAGCATGGCGGCACAGATGGTGTCCGTGTCCATGCCCAGCTCCAGCAGAATGTAGGAAACCGACAGCGGATGGATGATATAAGGCTGTCCGGAGGAGCGGGTCTGCCCCTCGTGAGCCTTGGCGGCAAATTCGTAGGAGGAGATGATCTTGCTCAGATCATACTGCTTGTCCTCCGTAAGAATTTTCTGGATCAGCATGTCTATGGTACATATTTCTTCCGGCATTGTGATTCCCCCAATCAAGTAAAACCGTTTTCAGCGAGTCTGTGCAGCTCCAGGAACACCTGGGATTCGGTGATCTGCACCTTGGCGGTCACCGGCAGCCGCCGCAGAGTCCCTGCCGCAGGATCCAGTGCGATCAATCCCCGCTCTGCGAAAATATCGCAGCAAATGCGAAATTTACAGTAGTTCAGATCCGTCCCGGCACAGGCGGCATACAGCGCTTCCAAGGGCATGTCCTCCTGACCGATGGCATTGTACACCCGGATCAGCTCCTGCCGGGCAGGCAGCATCCTGCCGTAATACGCCCTGGGCAGTGCCTCCTTCCGCCAGTAGGCTTCATAGCTTGCCTGGGCGGCAAAGTATGCGCTCTGTTTGGTGCCGGACAACCGACCGTCCCGGATCCTTGCCCGGATACAAGGCTTGCCGTTCCAGCTGTCCGCCTGGATGGTCAGCAGCAAGTCACAGGCATCCCCCTGTCGGAAGGGCAGGGCATCCGGCTTGCAGAAAAACCAGAATGCGCTGATGTTCACGTCTCCGTACCGGAGGGTGATCCGGCTGTGCTGCCCGTTTTTCGTAGAGGTCACCCCAGTGACGGATGCCCCCACCACCGCAAACAGCGGCTCCGGATTCTCCGCACCGAAGGGCGCAAGCACCTCCAGCCCTGCCGCCTGTTTGGGTGTATACAAAGCGGGGGGCAGCAGCAAGGCGGAAAGCTCCGGTACGGGCATAACCGGGAACTGCTCCCTGGCATACTGCTGCACCAGTCGGTCAAATTCCGGAAGATCCGCCGCTGAAAGGGTCATGCCGCCGGCGCCCTTGTGTCCTCCCCAGTGCGTCAGCACCCCGGATGCGGCATGCAGGCACTGGTACACGGAAAAATCCCCGAAGGAACGGGCGGAGCCCCGGGCGGTGTCTCCCTCCACGGAAAGCAGGAAACAGGGCTTTCCGAACCGCTCCACCAGCCGGGCGGCAAGAATGCCGATGACTCCGGGATGCCAGCCCTCCCCCGCCAGTACAAGCACCCGGGCGTGAAGCAGAGCCGGTTCCTCCCGGAGCTTCTGGTCGATCTGCTGCATGATGGCGTTTTCCGCAGCCTTCCGCTCCGTGTTCAGCTGATCCAGTTGAGCGGCAAGAGATTCCGCCTCCTGGGGATCATCGCACAGCAGAAGCCGAACCGCCAGGGTAGGAGAGCCGAACCTGCCGGCGGCATTGATCCGGGGTGCCAGCATAAAACCGATGCTGTGGGCATCCAGGGGCTTTTCTGCCAGACCTGCCACCTGGATCAGCGCCAGCAAGCCCTCCCGTTCGGTGTTTTGCAGATACTCCAGACCCCGGCGCACCAGGAACCGGTTTTCCCCATCCAGGGGTACGATATCCGCCACCGTACCGATGGCGGCAAGGTCGCCAAACTGCTCCAGCGCCATATCGTAGCCGCCCCCGTCCAGAGCCGCAATCAGCTTCAGGGCAACCCCTGCGCCGCACAGGTTTTTGTAGGGACTGGGACAATCCGCCCGGTGGGGATTGACCACCGCCGCCGCCCGGGGCAGGCATTCTCCCGGCTGATGGTGATCCGTTACCACCAGAGTCATGCCCAGCTGGGCGATCAGCTCCGCCTCCGCCAGGGCGGCAATGCCGTTGTCCACGGTGATAATGAGGGAAACCCCCTCCTGTGCCAGCTGCCGGATGGAGGCTTCGTTCATGCCGTAGCCCTCGCTGCGCTCGGGTATGTAAAACCGCACATCCGCCCCCAGACATTCCAGATAAGAGTACAGCATCACCGTGGCGGTGACTCCATCGCAGTCGTAATCCCCGTACACACAGATGGGCTTGCCGGATTCCACCGCTTCGTTGATGACCTCCGCCGCTTCCTGCATATCCCGGATCAAGAAGGGGTCGGACAGCTCGTCCGAGCCAAGGAAATCCGCCGCCGCCTGTACCGTGCGGATACCCCTTGCGGCAAGCACCACCGCACATAAAGGCTCCAGATCACTGCCCTTCGTCAGCGCACCCGCCGCTGCCTCATCCGGCCTGGTAATGCTCCATTTTTTCATATTCCTCTGCAAATCCGCTGCCAGGCAGGGATCCTCTCCTTTTCTGCGGCATCCGCCGCTTATTGCATCATATTATTATAGCATTCTATCCGGCAGATTGCAAGGGCAATGCAGCACAAAGCAGCGCATATCCGCAAAGGCGATCCCACACAAAATATTATGTCGGTTTTTTAAAAACGGGGCTTTCTTTTTTGCGGAATCCGTAGTATAATAGTATTATATTGTTTCTTCGCAGGCTTGAAGAAGCGGAAATGAAATCGGACGCATTGGGGAGCGTATCGGGTGAGGTAAATTATGCAAACACAGTATTCATTGGGCATCGACGTGGGCTCCACCACGGTAAAAACCGTCGTGATCGACGACGCAAAGCAAATCATCCGTTCCAGATATCAGCGGCATTATTCCCGGATCAAGGAAACCGTTTCCGAACAGCTGGAGCAGATTGCCGGAGAGTACCCGGACAGCCTGTTCACCCTGTGCATCACCGGCTCCGCAGGGCTGGGGCTTGCCAATCATGCAGACCTGCCCTTTGTGCAGGAGGTGCATGCGGCATTCATCGCCGTGAAGGAAGCATATCCGGACACGGACGTGGTGATCGAACTGGGCGGCGAGGATGCCAAGATCATCTTTCTGACCGGAGGCGTGGAGCAGCGTATGAACGGCTCCTGCGCCGGAGGCACCGGGGCATTCATCGACCAGATGGCAACCCTGCTGGGTGTCACCGCCGACGAGCTGGATCGGCTGGCATTGCAGGCGGAGCAGGTATACCCCATTGCCTCCCGCTGCGGCGTATTTGCAAAATCCGACATTCAGCCCCTGCTGAACCAGGGAGCACGTCGGGAGGATATCTCCGCCAGCATCTTTCAGGCGGTGGTGGATCAGACTGTATCCGGTCTGGCACAGGGCAGACAAATTCAGGGAAAGGTGCTGTTTCTGGGGGGGCCCCTGTCCTTCCAGAAGGGACTCCGAAAGGCGTTTGTGCAGACTTTGGGACTGGACGATGCCCATGCGGTATTCCCGGAAACGGCACCGGTGTTCGTGGCATACGGCTGCGCCCTGTTCGCCAAGGAAGGCGGCACTCCCATGCGCCTGTCAGACTGCCTGGAAAAGCTGCAGAAGGCACGGGGCGGTGAACAGCGCATGACCGGCAGACGGCTGTTTGAGGATCGGGCGGAATATGAAGCCTTCATCCAACGGCACAAGCAGCACGACCTGAAGTATGCGGATCTGCACACCTACACCGGGGACGCATACCTGGGAGTGGACGCAGGCTCTACCACCACTAAGCTGGTGCTCATCACCGGCAAGGGAGAGCTGCTGTACTCCCACTATGCCTCCAACCAGGGGCAGCCTCTGGACAAGATCGCCGAAAAGCTCCGGGAAATCTACCGGGAAAAGAACCCTGCCATGCGGATCCGGGCATCCGCCGTTACCGGCTACGGCGAGGAGCTGATGAAGGACGGGCTGGGCATGGATTTCGGCATCGTGGAGACCGTCGCCCACTACCGGGCGGCATCCTACTTCTGTCCGGATGTGGATTTCATCATCGACATCGGAGGGCAGGACATCAAATGCTTCAAGATCAAGAATCACACCATTGACAGCATCATGCTCAACGAGGCATGCTCCTCCGGCTGCGGCTCCTTTATCCAGAGCTTTGCCCAGGCAATGGGATACGATATTGCGGAATTTTCCCAGTTGGGGCTGTTTGCACGGAATCCGGTGGATCTGGGATCCCGGTGCACTGTGTTCATGAACAGCAGCGTCAAGCAGGCACAGAAGGACGGGGCAACGGTGGAGGATATTTCCGCCGGTCTGTCCGCATCCATCATCAAGAACGCCATTTACAAGGTGATCCGGGCAAAGTCCGTGGAGGAACTGGGGCAGAACATCGTGGTGCAGGGGGGAACCTTCCTGAACGATGCAGTATTGCGCTCCTTTGAGCAGGAGCTGGGCAGAAACGTGATCCGGCCTGCCATTTCCGGGCTGATGGGGGCATTCGGCGCCGCCCTGTATGCCATGGAGCATCAGAAGGCGGAAAGCACGCTGATTTCTCCGGAAGCGTTGGCACAGTTCAGCTACACCACCAGGGCGGCAACCTGCAAGGGCTGTACCGCCCATTGCAGCCTGAGCATCGTGCGCTTCTCCGACGGGCATACCTACATTTCCGGCAACCGGTGCGAAAAGGGTGCAGGCAAGGCAAAGGGTACCTCCCTGCCCAGCATGATGGCGATCAAATACGACCGGATCCTGCACACCAACGATACCAAGTCGGCGCATCCCAAGGCAAGGGTGGGGCTGCCCATGGCACTGTCCTTCTATGAGCAGATGCCCTTCTGGCACGCCTTTTTCAACGTCCTGGGATTTGAAACGGTACGGTCGGAGGAAAGCGACAGAAACGTATACTACAAGGGGCAGCATACCATTGCGTCGGACACCATCTGCTATCCGGCAAAGCTGACCCACGGACATATTGAAAGCCTGCTGGAGCAGAAAGTGGACTTCATTTTCTACCCCTGCATGAGCTATAATATTGACGAAGGGGAAAATGACAATCACTACAACTGTCCGGTTGTGGCATATTACCCGGAGCTGCTGAAGGCCAATAATCCAAAGCTCAACAAGCAGAATTTCCGGTTCCCCTATATGGATCTGAATCAACCGAAAAACGTGGCAAGAGTCATGCAGGAGACCCTGGCAGACTACGTCATCACCCGGAAGCAGACCAAAGCGGCAACGGAAGCCGCCTTTGCGGCCCAGAAGCAATACCGGGAATGGGTCATTGCAGAGGGGCAGAGGGTCATTGCCCAGGCACGGGAGGCAGGCAAGCCCATCATCGTGCTGGCAGGCAGACCCTATCACATCGACCCGGAGATCAACCATGGAATCCACAAGCTCATCACCTCCCTGGACATGGCAGTGGTGACGGAGGACTGCGTGGCGCATCTGGGACATGTACAGGATTTGCAGATCCTGAACCAGTGGACCTATCATGCACGGCTGTACCGGGCGGCAGAATATGTGACCACCCAACCGGATATGCAGCTGGTACAGCTGGTATCCTTCGGCTGCGGCATTGACGCCATCACCACCGATGAGGTGCGCTCCATCCTGGAGCGGAAGGGGAAATTCTATACCCAGCTGAAAATAGACGAGATCAACAACCTGGGAGCAGCAAAGATCCGGCTGCGCAGCCTAGTTGCCGCCATGGAACAGACATAAGAGTTCTGGTGCGATACAGTAGGAGGAAGTCCTGATATGGCAGAGCATGCAAAATTTACAGAAGAAATGAAAAAGACACACACCATTCTGGTGCCCAACATGCTGCCGGTACACTTCAAGCTGTTCATCAGCATGTTCGAGCAGTACGGCTATCATATGGAACTGCTGGAGACCTCCAGCCGAGCCGTGGTGGATGAGGGATTAAAGAACGTGCACAACGATACCTGCTACCCGGCGCTGCTGGTCATCGGTCAGTTTTTGGAGGCGCTGAAAAGCGGCAGATATGATGTGAACCGGGTGGCACTGCTGATTACCCAGACCGGCGGCGGCTGTCGGGCATCCAACTACATCCACCTGCTGCGAAAGGCGGTGGAACGGGAATTCCCCCAGGTGCCGGTGATCTCCTTGAATTTCAGTGGGCTGGAAAAGGATTCCGCATTCAAGGTCACGCCCCCCATGTTCCTGAAGCTGCTGTACGGCGTGCTGTACGGGGATCTGCTGATGTCCCTGTACAACCAGTGCAAACCCTATGAGCTGGAACGGGATGCCACAGACCGGTGCCTTGCCAAGTGGCAGAAACGGCTGGAGGAATCCTTTGCAAACGGCGGATATCTGCACACCGGCAGGAACTACAGGGCGATCCTGGAGGACTTTGCAAAGCTGGAACGCAGCAAGGTGAAGAAGATCCGGGTGGGCATCGTAGGCGAGATCTATGTGAAGTACTCCCCCCTTGCCAACAACGATCTGGAGAAATTCCTGCTGTCGGAGGGCTGTGAACCGGTGGTGCCGGCTCTGCTGGAGTTTGTCATGTACTGTGCGGCAGGCACTGTGGTGGACGCCAAGCTGTACGATCACACCACCAATATGACCCGGCTGTACCGGCTGGGATACAAGCTGATCTACAGCCGCCTCAAGCAGCAGATCCGGATCGTGAAGCAGCACGGGGTATTTGATCCTCCCCACGACTTTGAGGAGGTGCGCCGGGCGGCGGACGAGTACATCAGCCAGGGGGTATCCATGGGCGAGGGCTGGCTGATCCCGGCGGAGATGGCGATGCTGGCGAAATCCGGCACGAAAAACATCATCTGCGCCCAGCCCTTCGGCTGTCTGCCCAATCACATTGTGGCAAAGGGCATGTCCCGTGCCATCAAGCAGAAGCATCCGGACGCCAATATCGTTGCCATTGACTACGATCCGGGGGCAACCCGGGTCAACCAGGAAAACCGGATCAAGCTGATGCTGTCCAATGCGAAACAGGGATGACCTGCATCCTTGCACAGGAGAATACCCTGTGGTATAATCATCTAAGGCAGCACTCCACAGAGCTTGTGCAGCGCTGCCATGAAATGCCGTTGGATCAGAACGGCTCACCTGCATGTACCAAACACATGCATGCGTCCGAGCGGAACAGCTCCGCCGGGCAGCTTTGGAGGTGTTACTTTTGATTTATACAGTTACATTTAACCCATCTCTGGATTATGTGGTGCATGTGCCCCGCTTTTCCGAAGGCATCGTGAACCGAACCGTGCGGGAGCAGCTGTACCCCGGAGGGAAGGGCATCAACGTGTCCCTGATGCTCCGGAATCTGGGCGTGGAGAGCATGGCGCTGGGCTTTGTTGCAGGCAGCACCGGGGAATCCATCACCCGGTTTTTACAGGAAAAGGGCTGCCGGACGGACTTTATCACCCTGCCGGAGGGCATGAGCCGGATCAACGTGAAGCTGAAATCCGAGCAGGAAACCGAGATCAACGGACAGGGGCCATACATTACAGAGGATGCGATCCAGGCACTGTACGAAAAGCTGGATAAGCTGAAAATCGGAGACGTGCTGGTACTGGGCGGAAGCATCCCCCACACCCTGCCCTCGGATATGTACGAGCGGATCCTGGCACGGCTCTACGGCAGAGGAATCTCCACTGCGGTGGATGCCACGGGAGAATTGCTGCTGCGGGTGCTGAAATATCACCCCTTCCTCATCAAGCCCAACGAAACCGAACTGGCAGAGCTTTGCTGCCGGGTGCCCCAGTCCGACGAGGAGCTGGTATGCTGCGCCAGGGAATTACAGGCGCAGGGGGCACGGAACGTACTGCTGTCCCTGGCGGAGCGGGGCGGCATGCTGGTAACGGAGCAGGGGGAGATCCACCGGCTCTATGCCCCCTACGGCGAAACCGTCAATTCCGTCGGTGCCGGGGACTCCATGGTCGCCGGTTTCCTGGCAGGATTTATGCAGTGCGGAGATTATTACGAAGCCTTCCGCACGGGCATTGCCGCCGGAAGCGCCACCGCATTCAGTGAGTGGATCGCTGACGAAATGCTGGTGCGTCAGCTAATGCAGAGAATCAAATAAAGGAGCAGAAACACCATGAAATTAGGTATGGTTGGTCTTCCCAACGTGGGAAAAAGTACATTGTTCAACGCCCTGACCAATGCAGGAGCGGAGTCGGCAAATTACCCCTTTTGCACCATCGAGAAGAATGTTGGCATCGTATCTGTGCCGGATGAGCGGCTGGATAAGCTGGCGGAAATGTATCATCCGGAAAAGTTCACCCCGGCAACTCTGGAATTCGTGGACATTGCCGGGCTGGTAAAGGGAGCCTCCAAGGGGGAGGGACTGGGCAACAAGTTCCTGGCAGATATCCGGGAGGTGGATGCCATTGTACATGTGGTACGATGCTTTGAAAATATCGACATCATTCATGTGGACGGAGAGATCAACCCGGCAAGGGACATTGAAACCATCAACCTGGAGCTGATCTTCTCGGACATTGAAATGCTGGAGCGGCGCATCGACCGGGCAAAGAAGGCCTCCAAGGGGGATAAGAAGTACCTGGCAGAGGTGGACTTCCTGGAGCGGCTGAAGGCATTTATGGAGGAGGGACATTCCGCCCGTGCCTTTGATTTTACAGAGGATGAACTGGAAATGCTCAAGTCCACGCCCCTGCTGTCCGCAAAGCCGGTGATCTATGCTGCAAATCTTTGCGAAGCGGATTTTGTGCATAATATCGATACAAATCCGCATTATAAGAAGGTATGCGAAATTGCCGAAGCGGAGCATTCCGCCGTTCTGCCCATCTGCGCACAGATGGAGGCGGAGATCTCGGATATGAGCGATGAGGACAAGAAACTGTTCCTGTCGGAGCTTGGGCTGGAGGTTTCCGGTCTGGGACGGATCATCCAGGAGGGCTATTCCCTGCTGGGGCTGATCTCCTACCTGACCGCCGGTCAGCCGGAGGTACGGGCATGGACCATCAAGAAGGGCACCAAGGCGCCCCAGGCAGCCGGCAAGATCCACACGGATTTTGAAAAGGGCTTCATCCGGGCAGAGGTGGTTTCCTTTGACGATCTGATGGCGTGCGGCACCATGGCTGCCGCCAAGGAAAAGGGACTGGTACGGCTGGAAGGCAAGGATTATGTGATGCAGGACGGAGATATCGTGCTGTTCCGCTTCAACGTATAAACAGCGCATGCATCGGAGCGATCCGGTACGGAATCGCAGGATCACACTGTGGGAAGGAGTGATCTGATGGAAAACAAATCGCTGGCTCAGGTACGGGAATTGTTCCAGGATGATCGGTTCGCCACCCTCAATGGAGCACAGATCACCGAGATCGGGGATCATTTTGCCAAATGCGAACTGGAACTGGAGGAGCGGCACCGGAATGCCCTGGGGGCTGTCATGGGCGGTGCCACCTTCACGCTGGCGGATTTCGCCTTTGCTGTGGCATCCAACTGGGAAAAGCCAGGCACCGTGTCCCTCAGCAGCAATATCACCTATCTGGGAGGCGTGAAGGGCAGCCGGCTCATTGCCGAAGCCCACAGAGTCAAGGACGGCAGGACAACCTGCTATTACCAGGTCACAGTGACGGATGAGCTTGGCACCCAGGTAGCGGCAGTTACAGTGACAGGCTATCACACAGCATAAGCAACCGCATCCGCACCGCTGCGGATGCAGAACATAGGGCAGCATTGCACAAAGCTTGTGGGCGCTGCCAGAAAGGAGTGTCTATCTATGAAAACCTGCGAATTGTTCCGGGATCATACGGTGCTGTCCTTTGAGATCTTTCCGCCCAAGCCCACCTCTCCGGAGGACACCATTTACCGGACTCTGGACGGACTGCGGGATCTGCACCCGGATTTTATCAGCGTCACCTTCGGCGCAGGCGGCGGTGCCAATAACCAGAAATCCCTGGAGATCGCCTCTGCGGTAAAGCATCAGTACGGCATCGAAAGCGTTGCCCATCTGCCGGGCATCAACCTGACCCGGTCGGAGGTGCTCACCATGCTGGAGCAGATGCAGCAGCAGGGCATCGAAAACATTCTGGCACTGCGGGGGGATGTGCTGCCGGATACCCAGCCCAGGGGTGAATTCCGCCATGCGGACGAGCTGATCTCCTTTATCCGGGAACATGGGGATTTCAACATCCTTGCAGCCTGCTATCCGGAGGGACATACGGAAAGCCCGGATACGGTAACGGATCTGCGGAACCTGAAGCGCAAGGTGGATGCAGGTGCCAACCAGTTGGTGACGCAGTTGTTTCTGGATAACCGGTATTTCTACGAATTCCGGGAAAAGGCGGAGCTGGTGGGGATCCATGTGCCCATCGAAGCCGGGATCATGCCGGTTACCAACAAGAAGCAGATTGAGCGCATGGTGCAGCTATGCGGGGTGCATCTGCCGGATAAGTTCATGAAGGTCATGAACCGGTATGAGCATCAGCCGGAGGCATTGCAGGACGCAGGCATTGCCTACGCCATTGACCAGATCGTGGATCTGATTACCCAGGGGGTGGACGGGATCCACCTGTACACCATGAACAAGCCCTATGTGGCACGGCGGATCTATGAGGCTGTCCACCGGCTGCTGTATGCGTAAGAAGACACTATGCGACTGGACGGATTCGGACTGTTTGTACGGGATATGGGACGGATGATCCGGTTTTACCGGGATGTGCTGGGCTTTGAGATCCGGGAGGATGAGGATACCAGCAACGTATACCTCATCAAGGACGGCACCCTGTTCCTGCTGTACGGCAGGGATGATTTTGAGCGCATGACCCATCGGCGGTATGAATACATCAAGGGACTGAACGGGCATTCCGAACTGGCTCTGTATGTGGGCACCTTCCAGGAGGTGGACGAGCAGTTCCGCCGGGTGGTAGCACTGGGGGCTACGCCGGTACTGGAGCCGGAAACGGAGCCATGGGGACAGCGCACCTGTTATATCGCAGACCCGGAGGGAAACCTCATCGAGATCGGCTCCTTCAACAAGCCCTTTGCACGGTAACACAAAAAGCCCGGAAGGCAGATACCTTCCGGGCATTGTTTTTGTCATGGTAAGATCAGCTGAACAGACCGAACCGCTTCTTTTCGTAGAAGGGCTTTTCACCGCTGACCAGATCCTTTGCAGAATCGGAAGCCACATCCACCACCTTGACCGCAAGGTCAGTGTATGTGCCAGCCTCTGCCTTGATGGCGGCGAATACTGCTGCACGGTCGTCATCACATTCCGCAGCGATCAGATAATGGGGCTGCTCTCCCAGCATCAGCTGCAGGTATGCACGCTTCACACCCTTCTGCTTCTTCAGATACCGACTCAGAGCATCGATCAGCTCCTGGGGCTTTTCAGCCGCAGAAACCGGATTGACCGTCTGCTGAATCTTGGGCTTATCTTCGGATTCCTCTGCCTCGGCAGCCTTTCTTGCCTCAGTCTCCTTGGCAGCACGGATGTAAGCCTCCATTTCCTTTTCCTTCTTCAGGTTGTTCATTGCCATGTCAACCTGGCTGGAAAGACTGGGGGCACCGCCTACCAGCACCTTTCCATCCTGCTGCCGGGGCACCTGTCTTGCATGCTGGAACAGATTCTCCAGCTGCTCCCGGGTCAGGCACATATTGTCCCCGAAGGGGTTGATGACAAAGCCCTTGCAGATGGGATTCTGGGAAAAGACCATGGCGAAATCCCGGACAGTCAGCACAGCAACCTGATGCCGGGGCTGCACGGTATTCTTCACCAGCTCGTCCTGGTCGGTAAAGGCAGGAATGAACTTCTCGTTCTTATCGTTGGTCAGCATCTGGAACGCCACACGGGTGGATACTCTCTCCCCGGGCTTCATGGTCTCGTTGGGGGGCGTCTCCATGATTACGGGCACCAGATAGCGGGCATTGAGCATTTCCTGGAGGAATTTGATCTCATTGACCCGGTTGGTTTCGCTCTTGAACTGGGCAATCGCCTCCAGCAGCTTGGGATTGGTGATCGGTGCGGGGCGGGTAGGCTGCGCCTGCTGTTCAGGCTGCTCCGGCTGCTGCCCCTCCGGGGTCTTCTTTTCTTCTTCTGCCATTGATTTGTCCTCCTGTATATACAGATTGCCTATTGTCGGTACGATTTATCATACGAATACTGTTATTATAGCATACATATCAGCCAATTGCAAGCCGTATCACAGAATTTTCTCAATTCAAAAAGCCCATTTTGTAATCCATTGGGCACAATCCTGCATTGCCAGGTGAAATCCCACATGTTATAATTGTGTTAGCAAAATATAAACAAATCATGTTTGGCATGGCACAGGGCATGTGCGGTGCCCATAAAGGAGGAATTGCAATGAAAGGCTTTTTGCGCATGGGACGGAGTCTGCTTCTGTCCCTGACTCTGCTGGCGGCATGGATGCTGCCTCTGTTCGGAGACGCTGCACTGCCCGCAGCCGCAGCATCCGTGGATTATCCGGTACAGCTAATGAATATTGCCGCCAAGGACAACAGCTCCGTGCTCACTGCCGGCGGTACGGGGGACGGTGCTGCCGTACTGCCCAAGGCACCGGGCAAGGATCTGACCCTCTCCTGGCGATTTGACCGGGTGGGGAAGGATTCGGTGGGCACCTTCTTCAAGCTGGTGAATGCAGCATCCGGCAGGCTGCTGACCCCCGCCGGGTACCAGGTCAGCGCCGGCACCAGCGTGATCCTGTATGGCAGCGAGTCTGCCAAGTCCCAGCACTGGTATGTGATCCCGGTGCAGCAGGATCGGCTGGGAAATGATCTGTATTACAAGATCGTGAATTATTCGGACACCTCCCTGGCGCTGACCCGGGGTGCCTCCGGCATGTCTCTGGCATCCTACACGGGAGCGGACAATCAGCTGTTCCTGCTGAACGCAGACGGTCTCCAGGGCTTTGCAGGCTACTGCCAGGACGACAACACCGGAAAGGTAAAGGCGGCAGACATCGGCGGCCTGTTCGGAGAAGTGGTGGAGGTGTCCACCTTTGCGGATCTGAAAAAATATGCCACCGCTGACGAACCCTACACCATTGTAGTGACCGCAGACCTGAAGGTCACCTCCCTCCAGAAGGACTCCTCTGGCAGGTACTACTGCCCGGACGGCAGGATCTATGTACACAGCAACAAAACCATCATCGGCAGCTACAACGCCCATACCCTGTATAACGTTCAGTTCTGCACCGCCACGAAACATGGCGTAGGCAATAACATTATCATCAAGAATTTTGATTTGCAGCACGATGCGGAATCCAACGGCAACGATTCCATCGTGGTGTATTTCGGCTCCGGTCAGAATCTCTGGGTGGATCACTGCACCTTTACAGGCCATGCAGCCGTGAACACCGCCTCCACCGGTCTGGAGGACTGGGACAAATTCCTTGCCTGCTGCTATGATGCGGACTATTGCTCCGTATCCGACAGCAGCTTCGGACTCCATGAATACGGACTGATCTTGGGATATCCGGCGGACGATGAAAACTCCTACAAAACCTACAACAATTTTCCCCGCATGTCCCTGCTGGGCAACCGGTTCACCAACACCATTACCCGGGGACCCGGACTGATGCGGTACGGCTACTTCCACTCCATGAACAACTATGTAAACACCTTCAGCATGGCGTACACCGTACACACCGCCTGCAAGATCTATGCGGAAAACTGCTACTATGACGGAGGCTCCATCAAGGGCAACGTGATCTGTGACTGGAACTCGGTGACGTATCCCGGCTCCTATGCAGAATCCGGCTCCAAATTCGTCAACTGCAAGCGAACCACCATTGAGGGGCAGGCACAGAACTGCACCTGGCGGCCAAACAAGAACTACAGCTATGTGACCCTGTCCGCCGACCAGGCAAAGACCTACTGCGAAAGCTATACCGGCTGTCAGACCTCCAAAAACAATATGATGTACCTCCGGTACGGCACCAAGGGCATTCCCAGTGCCGGGTATACGGAATCTCCCAGCGCTCCTACGGCGGCATCCTTCCCGGAGGGGGCTGCATACCGGATCAAGAACGTAAACTCCGGCCTGTATATGCAGGTAGCAGGGGGCAAGGCAGAAAACGGTGCCAATGTACAGCAATGGGGCACGGACGGCACCTCCGTGCATGACGTATGGAAGCTGTACAGCGCCGGAGACGGCTATTATTACATTGTATCCGCCCTTGGGGACGGAGCATCCTTTGTACTGGATGTGGCAGGAAAGAAGGCTGACAACGGCGCCAACCTGGATATCTATCAGTACAACGGCGGCACCAATCAGCAGTTTATGTTCACCGCCAATGGAAGCGGCAGCTATAAGCTCCGCACCCGGATCAGTGGGGATGCCTCCGCAGTGGAGGTTGCCAACGGGGATACCGGATCCGGCGCCAATGTGCAGCAGTGGCAGATCAACGGCGCTGCCTGCCAGGACTGGATCCTGGAGGAGGCAGCGGATCCGGGCTGCAAGATGGATGTCAGCCTGATCTACGGCTTTGAAAATGAGAACTCCGGACAGATGATGGAAATCGCCAACGCCTCCATGCAGGATGGGGCAAACGTACAGCAGTATCCCTCCAACGGGCTGGATTGCCAGAAGTGGGTACTGACAGCCTACGGCTCCGGGAATTTGTACTACATCCGCTCCGCCCAGGATGACAGCTTTGCGCTCCGGGCAGAAAGCGGCGAAAACGGCGGCAATCTGAGCATTGCGCCCTTTGCGGCGAAAAGCGATGCCCAGCTGTTCCGGTTCGTGAAGAATCTGAACGGCTCCTACAGCATTCTGACTCACGCTTCCGCAGAAGCATGCCTGGTGGAGACCGGGTATGCCTCCAAGGAGAATGGTGCCAATGTACAGCAGTGGGAAAACACCTCCAACGGCTGTCAGCGGTGGCTGCTGCATACAGAGGCAAAACCCGTCCGGGGAGACGTGAACCGGGACGGCAGCCTGTCCGTGGCAGATCTGGTGCTGGTACAGCGGTGGCTCACCAGAGTGCCGGATATGACCCTGGCGGACTGGAAGGCGGCAGATCTCACCGGGGACGGCATACTCACCGGGGCAGACCTTGTACTGCTGCGGCAGGCACTGCGAACAGCGTGATTCCCTTAGGCGGCTTCTTTTCAGAAGCCGCTTTTTTTGGTATACATTGCTTTTTTCAACATTATATGCTACAATAGGCGTATAAAGGAGGTTGAGATATGAACACAAGAAAGCTCTTATCCGGTGCGGCTGCTCTTGCTCTGCTGTGTTCCGCCGGAGGCTGTGGGCAGAATGAGTCGGAGCAGACCCATGCAGAGGTGCAGCAGAACTCCGGTACATCTGATATCTCCACAACGGATGCGCCTGTCAGCACGGAGCCTGCCGGGACGACGGGTACATCATCTGTTGCCACAACGGCTGTTTCCACAACGTCCGTTCCCGGTACCCAACCCCAATTCTGCATGACCACAAATCCGCCTGTTTCAACATGTGAACCCCAGGACAATTCCCACACGGAGCAGGCGCAGACAAATCCGGATCCGTCTGCAAACTGGCAGGAGGCTTTGGCGGCGGAAATCGAGACCTGGGGTGGGGAGACATTCTGCAACAGGCTTGGCTCTACCACCTTCCGGGGTACGAGGTATGGATTCACGAAAAGAGAGGTTTCGGAAACCACATATGAGTACATTTTCTTTTCGGTAGATCCGGACAATCGGGGAAGCATTTTGAACAGATGGACTAAAAGCCGTCCAGACATCACTACCATGTATGCCTGCAACGGCAGGTTCTATTTGAAGTCCAACGTGCCTGGAAAAAGGTATGAATCATGGGTCGATACTGTGGCACGTGTCATAGATCTCTACGACACATCCGGCACCCTGATTCAAACCTGCACCCTGCCCCACTTCAACGCCTGGCATGACCAGGTGCCGGGCGATGGTGGCGAATTGTCCAGCGATTTTATCACCGTATGCGGCAACGGCAGCATTCTGATCCGGCAGTATAAAACCACGGACGCTTACGACCGGATGCACTTTTATTATCTGCTTGATCCGGAAACCGGCGAAAAAACCGCTCTGCCGCCCCCCTATGAAGGGGCATTCGGGTTCTTTCAGTGTGGTAATCCCGTCTACCCTCTGGAGGTGGATGGGGTGTATCAGAACAAGCTGTACGTCACCTGTACTGATGATTGTAAGCAGAAAACAGGGTACTGGTATGATCTGAACGCCGGGGTGTGGCATGCCCTGGATGTGGATCTGAACGATTCTGATGTGAATCCGAGCGATTCTGACAATTACGCCATCGGCAGGTTCTTGTTTACCAAGGGACGGGTCTATGATATGAAAACGGATCAGCTTCTGTCCGGTCTTCCGGAGAGCGCAGCGCCCCTTGATCCCAACAAGCTGCTGGATCCGAACCGCACGCTGACCGTGAACGACACAGGCGTATACCTGCGACAGGACGACGGCTCCAACACAGCCATTCTAAAGTGGGATTAAGGCAGCACCCCCTACATTTACGTACAAACACAGCAGCCCGGCAGGAAATCCTGCCGGGCTGCTGCTATGAGAAAAAAAGTTTGAGAAGTGGGCTGAATGAATCAGTGGGAGTGTTCCCCCTTCTGAGGATCCTGCTCCGTGCCGTTTTCCTGCCGGCTGTCCTCCTCATACCGGCTGCGGTCGGTAAACATGCCGCCGCAGACAATGGTAAGGACACCGCCGATCAGGAATGCCGCCACCAGGATCAACAGCAGACTGGCTGTCATGGATCACACCTCCCGGCGCACGAAACCATCCCATGCGGTCAGCAGGAAGATGAACAGATGCACGCCCAGAACACACAGGGCAAAGCCCACTGTCTGTCCCATAAAGGCGGAATTCCCCTGGGAAATGGCGATCAGATCCGTGTTGGAGAAGATCAGGAACCGTGCCCAGTCCAGACGGAAGGCACTGAGAATGGTGACGATCAGACTGCCGCCCAGCATGGCACCCATACCGATGCCCACGGACAGCGCCGTATTCCGCACCAGGGAGGAGATCGCAAAGGCAAGGCTGGACATCACCAGAATGTTCACACTGCTGAGCATATAATTGCGCAGGATGTATACAAATCCGGGCATGCTCTTCACAGCACCGGAGGAAACGTAAAAATACTGTGCCCCCAGGTTATCCGTGCCAAACAGGAGCATGGACCCGAGACCGGAAAGCAGGTAGGTCAGCAGGAGCATGCAGTAGCCGAAGGTAATGGCGGTCACATACTTTGCCGCAAGGATCTTCCAGCGCTTTGCCGGATTGATCAGCAGGAACTTGATGGTGCCCTGGGAAAATTCAGAGGAAACGATGGCGCCGCAGACCATGATCATCAATATGCCGACAAAGGTCAGCACCCGGTAGGAATCGCTGAACACAGTCCAGAAATTCAAGATCCCGGAGTTGAACCAGCCGGTATTTTCGGACACATCAAAGGTAATGCTGTGATCCAGCCGATAGGTATACAGCTGCACATTATCCTTCAGCTTCTGGTATTTGTTTGCATCCACGCTGACGCCGTTTCCCTTCTGCTGCTCCATGGACGCAAGCTCTGCCTTGGCTGTGGACAACTGTGCCGCCAGCCGGTATGTGGCATCCTCCTGATCCGGCTTCAGATTGTGGTCGATGCAGTACTGGTACAGCCAGCTGTCCTCCTCTGTTCCCTCCGGAGCGGCATCCAGCATGTACTGAAAGTATGCCTTCCAGTCCTCGTTGATGATAGCTGTTTTCAGAGATTCCGCAACGGCTGCATCCTGCACCTCGTGAAAAACAGCGGTGACAGCCGTCCTGCGCCAGTCGTACTGGAAGATCTCATGATCCAGGCAGAACTGGTATTCGGCAACGTCAGCCTCCCAGCCTTCATACTTGGTCTCCTTGGCATAGGTCAGATTGCTGTTGAGCTGTTTCTTCCAATCCTGTTCGGACATCTCGTAACGGTTATTCTTCACTTGATATTCTGCAATCTTGGAAACGCCGAAATAGCCTACACACACCACCAGGATCAGAATCAGCATGATCCAGGTGCTTACCTTCTTTAATATCTTGATATACTCGTTTTGTACAAGTCGGATAAACTTACCCAATTTGCGCACCCCCGTTCTCCTGTGTCATGGCGATAAATACATCCTCCAGCCGCTTGGTCTGCTCCGGCACACAGGTCATGACCCGAATCTGCCGGGATACCAGGGTTTCGATCACATCGCCGATGATCTCGTCCGCTCTTTCTGTTTCTATCCGCAGCACCAGGGAATCCTCCACAGCCTGCTTTGCCTGCTCCGGCAATTGAGTCAGAGCCTGTACCGCAGCGGCAGGATCACTGACCTTTAAGGTGTACCGGATGGTGGTATCCTGTGCCGCAGAGATCATATCCTCCGTGGTCTGGACATCCAGGATCCTGCCCCCAACGATGATGCCAACCCGGTCGCACATCATTTCCATTTCCGACATCAGGTGACTGGAAACCAATACTGCAATGTTCTCCTTGTGGGCAAGGTTTTTCAGAATGTCACGCAGCTCCTTGATGCCTGCCGGATCCAATCCGTTGGTGGGTTCGTCCAGAATCAGGAGCTTGGGCCGGTGGAGCAGCGCCTGCGCCACCCCAAGCCGCTGCCGCATGCCCAGAGAGTACTTGCCGACCTTGTCGTTGATCCGGTTGGACAGCCCCACCAGCTCCACTACCTCGTCAATGCGCTTTTCGTCCACGCCGGTGCGCATCCTGGCATACTGCCGCAGATTCTCCCTGCCGGTCATGTACTTGTAAAGCTCCGGGTTTTCTACGATGCCTCCCACGCACGCCATGGCATCCTCAAAGTGCTTGGTGATGCTGTGACCGTGGATCTGTACATCGCCCTCATCCAGCCGCAGCAGTCCCACAACAATCTTGATGGTGGTGGTCTTTCCGGCACCGTTTGGGCCAAGGAAGCCGAACACCTCCCCGGCGTAAACCTCCATGCAAATATCATGCAGGATCTGCCGCTTGCCGAAATATTTATTCAGGTGGTCAATTTTCAGTGCAACCTCCATTACGCTTCTCCTCCTTCCCCGGAAACGATGACGGTGCTGCCATTCTCCCAGCCAAGGCTGTCCAGATAGATGATCTTCCAGTCCCCATCCACCAACTGGTAGGTGAATTCATAACTTACAGTAACAGTGGTGGACATCAGATCGGAAGAACGCTTCTGTTCCTTGCCCTGAGGTATGGCTACGTCTTCCTGGTACATGTACATATTCCCGCCTGCAATATCCTGCATGGCATTGGGATACGCAGGAGAAAACCAACAGGGATCGCCTACATACTGCACCACACAGTCAAAGGACATTATCACCTGGGCAGTGTTGACCCCGCACTTGGTCACGGAGCAGTCCGCATTGTTCACGGCGGCAGTCATTTTGGTGATATATCCGTACACCTCTCCGGAATCCTTCAGATAGCTGTTGTAGCCGGCTTCCACCTCGCTGCGGTTCATGCCGTAATAGTAAAAGCTCTGGCTCTGGGCGGATTCAACATCCTTCCAGTTTTCGTTCAGCAGCTTGGTCAGATCATCCTGGATGCTCTTGACGTAATCCGGCTGCTTTGCAAGCTCCTCCAGACTCCGGTACTTCTCCGGGGTCACGTTCAGCTCACACAGCTTCTGCATGTAATCCGCCGCCATATCCTTAAGCAGGGGCTTTGTCTTTTTGAACTGCAGGGTATCGCTGATTACATAGATCACGAAGCCCACAAGCAGCACCCCTGCCAGAACCAGGCCACGGTTGATGCGTTTGTACACGTTTTTCATGTTCCCTCTCCTCCAAATGTATTAGGTGTATTAGCTTCATTAATACTCTTGTTGTATTATACACCCTAGTACACTTGTTGTCAACTGTTTTCGCAAAAAAAATGACCCCCATTTGCACTTTTGGCAAAATACACGGCAAGCAGCATTAAATGCGGCAGAAAACTGTGCGATTTGTATGAGTGATTCCGCAAATTCGGTTGACTTTTCCGCCGGGCTGTGCTATACTGAGATGTAGTATATAATGTATGAGATGCATCATGATGACATACAGGAGGGATCATACAATGAAACAGATTTTCTTTTGCCCGGATCAGTGGCGCATGGACGCAACAGTCCCCACCGGCGTTGCAGCCATTACAGAGGTAACGGGCTTTGACGGCAAAACCACGGAAGCATGGCAGCTGGGCAATTGGCAGTACGACTGGAGCACCATTCGCACGGATATCGTCCTGGAACCCGGCGAGGAATACACGTTTGTGTTCTGGCTCAACGGGGGCGAAAACGACCAGTATGATGAGGTATGCAATCTGGAGGTCTTCGGTGAAGGTCAGTGGGAGGAACGGCAGACCTTTAGGCTGAACCGTGGCTTCATCAAGCCTTTGAAATATAAAAACGGCTGGTATCTGATGGCGGTGCCCTTTACGGCACCTGCTGCGGACAAAGTGACTCTCCGGTTCAATGCCATGCGGGCTGTGACCACCATCGCCCCGGCAGAGGAACCGGCACAGTATGAAGAACTGATCAGTGATCCGGAAAATTACGACCAGGCGCAGCGTTCCAATGTAGTGTTTGAAAACGGCTGGCCGGAACCCGGCGAACAGCCTGTTCTGCACTTTGAAGTGAACAATTCTGATGTATCCATCACAAAGGCTCAGCTGAAAAAAGCAGCGCTGGTGGCAGGCGGTGCAGTGGCAGGGGCATTGATCCTGCGCAGGATCTTCCGGAAGAAGCCCTGATCACATCTCGGATGAATCCCCGGGCGCTCCGGCGTTGCGGGGATTTTTGCTTTTATCATATAAATTCTCATATGATAAACATGCGTAATTTGCAGTACGCATGGGCAGGATAGGGTGTTAAAATGTTCACATGCATAGTATTTTTTCACGATCTATGCGACAAAAGGGCGAATCCAGGCTCATTTCAGCAAAATGCGGTATATCATTCGTCATATTGCACCAAATTTTCTTGATGTATCATGAAATATGCCTTATTTTTTGTGCATTGTGTACAAAACCGCCTCAAACAATGCGACATGTTATGCTCGACGGCTGCGTGGGCATCGTCTGAATCAGAAAGGAGAAATCGTATGAAAATCAAGGTTTGTATCGGCAGTTCCTGTCATCTGAAGGGCTCCCGTCAGGTGGTGGAACAACTGCAGGCGCTGATTGCGCAAAAAAAGCTGGAGGATCAGATCGAGCTGGCGGGCACCTTCTGCATGAACAACTGTCAGAACGGGGTCTGTGTGTCCTGCGACGACCAGATCTATTCCCTGACCCCGGATACGGTGGATCAGTTTTTCAACAATGAGGTACTGACCAAGCTATAAGGCACATCACAGTCTGTAAGGAGGGACAACCATGTCCGAATTTCTGAAGCTACGCAAAACAAACTGTAAAAATTGCTATAAATGCATCCGGCACTGTCCGGTCAAGTCCATCCGCTTTTCCGGCAACCAGGCGCACATCGTGGGCAACGAATGCATCCTGTGCGGTCAGTGCTTTGTAGTCTGTCCCCAGAACGCCAAGGAGATCGCCGACGCTACGGAGGCGGTAAAGGTGCTGCTGGAGGGCGAGGAGCCGGTAGTAGCAAGCATTGCCCCCTCCTTCATCGCCAATTACGGGGTAGGCATCGAAGCCATGGAACAGGCGCTGCGGCAGCTGGGCTTTGCCGCTGCGGAGGAAACAGCCATCGGTGCCACCTATGTGAACCGGATGTACGAGGACATTCTCCGGAACCGGAAGCCGGATGTGCTGATCTCCTCCTGCTGCCACTCGGTGAATCTGCTGATCCAGAAGCACTTTCCCCAGGCACTGCCCTATCTGGCGGATGTGATCTCCCCCATGCAGGCGCACAGCGTGGATATCCGCCGCCGGATGCCCAATGCCCATGTGGTATTCATCGGCCCCTGCCTGTCCAAGAAGGATGAGGCGGATCACTACACCGGCTATGTGGACGAGGTTATGACCTTCGAGGAGCTGACCCGGATGCTGGAGGAAGCAAACATCCAGCTGGAGCAGAATGTTGACCACAATTCCCAGAGCCGAACCCGGCTGTTCCCCACCTCCGGAGGCATTCTCAAGACCATGGAGAAGGTGCCGGGCTATCAGTATATTTCCGTGGACGGCATTGAAAACTGTATTGCCGCTTTGCACGACCTGGAGCAGGGCGGACTGAACAATTGCTTTATCGAAATGTCCGCCTGCGCCGGTAGCTGCATCGGCGGACCGGTCATGGAAAAATACCACCGGACACCCATCCGGGACTATGCGGCAGTGGACGCTTACGCCGGCAGTGAGGACTTCCCCATTGAAACCCTGCCACAGGAACGGATCCACAAAGAGATGGAAGCCATCAACCGGAAGCTGCCCCAGCCCACGGAAACCGAGATCTTCACCATTCTCCGGCAGATGGGCAAGAACAAGCCCTCTGACGAGCTGAACTGCGGCTCCTGCGGCTATAACACCTGCCGGGAAAAGGCAATTGCCATTTACCAGGGCAAGGCGGATCTGACCATGTGCCTGCCCTATCTGAAGGATCGGGCGGAGAATTTCTCCGATCATATCATCAACAACACCTCCAACGGCATTCTGGTGCTGAACGAATCCCTGGAGGTACAGCAGATCAACCAGACCGCCTGTGAGATTCTGAACGTGCGGCATCCCAGCGATGTACTGGGAGAGCAGGTGATCCGGATCCGGGATCCGAAGGATTTCCTGGACGTAAAGAACGGCGGCGCCACCATCCGGGATCGGCGCACCTATCTGGCGGAATACAATAAGTATGTGGACGAGACGATTCTGTATGACGCTTCCTATCGGGTGCTGATGTGCATGATGCGGGACGTAACAGAGGAGGAGCGGCAGCGCCGCACCAAGGAATCCATCCGGCAGCAGACCATTGAAACCGCCGACAAGGTGGTAGACAAGCAGATGCGCATCGTACAGGAGATCGCCTCCCTGCTGGGTGAAACCGCAGCGGAGACCAAGATCGCACTGACCAAGCTCAAGGGGGCGATCTCGGATGAATAATTTCTGTGCGGATATCGGCTACCGGAGTGTGAACAAATTCGGGGAGCAGCTTTGCGGCGACCATGTGGATGTGATCTCTCCGGACGATCACTCCACGGTCATCGTACTGGCGGACGGCCTGGGCAGCGGCGTGAAGGCAAGCATCCTCTCCACCCTGACTGCCAAGATCATTTCCACCATGATGGCGGAGAATATGAAGATCGAGGACTGTGTGGCAACCATCGCAGCTACCCTGCCGGTGTGTGCTGTCCGGGGAGTGGCATACTCCACCTTTACCATCATCCGGCTGGTGGAAAATGAGGAAGCGGAGATCATCCAGTACGACAACCCGATGGTGATCCTGTTTCGGGATGGAAAATACCAGGATATCCCCTCCACCCAGATGCAGATCGACGGCAAGACCATTTACCGTTCCCGGATCAAGCTCCAGGAGCAGGATATTTTCATCGCCATGAGCGACGGTGCCATTCACGCCGGGGTGGGCATGACCCTGAATTTCGGCTGGCAGCGGGAGGACATTATCTCCTATATGGAGACCTTTGCAGAGGTGGGCTTTACCGCCAAGACTCTGACCACCATTCTGCTGGATGAATGCGTCCGGCTCTACGGCGGCAAGCCCGGGGACGATACCACCGTCTGCACCATCCGGATCCGGAAACGGCAGCCGGTGAATCTCATCATCGGCCCCCCTGCCAACCGGGAGGACTGCAACAAAATGATGTCCCTGTTCTTCTCCAAGGAGGGCAAGCACATTGTCTGCGGCGGCACCACTTCCAACATTGCAGCAAAGTTCCTGCGCAAGAAGCTGATTCCGGCGCTGGATTTCCCGGATCCGGAGATCCCCCCCATTGCAAAGATCGAAGGCGTGGATCTGGTGACGGAGGGTATTATCACCATCAACCGGGTGCTGTCCTATGCAAAAAATTATCTGGAGGACAACGAGTCCTACGCCAAATGGAGCTGTCAGAAGGATGGAGCGTCCCTGATTGCCCGGATGCTCTTTGAGGAAGCTACGGACATTAACTTTTTCGTGGGGCGGGCGGTGAATCCGGCGCATCAGAACCCGAATCTGCCCATCCAGTTCCACATCAAGATGCAGATGGTCAACGAGCTGGCGGAATGCCTGAAGAAAATGGGCAAGCAGATCAAGGTCAGCTACTTCTGAAAAATTGCAAAAAATGCTTGACAAGCACATTTTCCTGTGCTATAATAATTATTGTTCTGCGGCAGATATGCCCGGATAATCGTATTCTAAAGACAGCTGGTGGCTTCGCCGTAAATCCAGCCGAGGAGTGCACGTCAAGATAAATTGACTGTCCCTTCTCGTATACACGGGAAGGGATTTTTGTGTTCTTCTGATACGATTTACATCACTATCGGAGGTGAAACAAAACATGGCAAGTGAAAAGGTTTTGGAAGCAAAGAAGGCGAAGGTCGTAAAGCTGACCGAGCAGCTCCAGAGTGCAGTTTCCTGCGTATTCGTGGACTATAAGGGTATCACAGTAGAGCAGGACACCAAGCTCAGAAAGGAACTGCGTGAGGCTGGGGTTCACTACTCCGTAGAAAAGAACACCATGCTCCGCTTTGCACTCCACAACATCGGCATGAACGACTTCGACGGTATCCTCGAAGGCACCACTGCCGTTGCAATTTCCAACGACGATCAGACTGCTCCCGCACGGATTCTGGGCAAGTTCGCCGAGACTCAGGACGACAAGTTCAACCTGAAGGCAGGCTTCGTTGAGGGCGTTGCTTACGACCAGGCTGGGGTAATGGCTCTGTCCAAGATCCCGTCCAAGGATGTACTGCTTGCACAGCTGGTTGGCTCCCTGCAGGGTCCGATCCAGAAGCTCGCTGCTACTGTTAAGGCTGTTGCTGACAGCAAGTCCGATGACGCTGCTTAATAGCAGGTCAAACACTACAATATCATAAATAAAAGGAGATTATTATCATGGCTTCTGAAAAGATTTTGAAATTCGTTGAAGACATCAAGGGCATGACCGTTATGGAACTGTCCGAGCTGGTTGACGCTATTCAGGAAGAATTCGGCGTAACTGCTGCAATCGCTGCTGCTCCGGCTGCAGGTGCAGGCGCAGCTGCTGCTGAGGAGAAGACAGAATTCGACGTAGTTCTGGCATCCTTTGGCGACAGCAAGATGGGCGTTATCAAGGCTGTTAAGGAGATCCTGGGCCTTGGTCTGAAGGAAGCAAAGGAAGTTGTTGAGAGCGCTCCCAAGACCCTGAAGGAAGGCGCTTCCAAGGCTGACGCTGAGGAGATCAAGACCAAGCTGGAGGCTGCTGGTGCAACCGTAGAGCTGAAGTAAGATTTCCCTTACCAATGCTGCAAGGCAGCGCTTATGCAAATGCGTAAGCGCTGCTTTTTGTTTGCACACACAAACGCCGCACAGAGAATCTGTGCGGCGTTTTTTATGCTTGCAGAGTTTCGGGAAAAATCACCGTAAAGGTGGAACCCTCTCCGGGCTTGGAGGATACCTGTACCTGGGCATTGTGGTATGCAGCACCGTGCTTGACGATGGACAGGCCCAGACCGGTCCCCCCGATGGCACGGGAGTGACTCTTGTCCACCCGGTAGAACCGCTCGAAGATCCGGCTCTGATCCTCCTGGGGAATGCCGATGCCCGTATCCTGCACCATCAGGATGCCCTCCTTGCCGGCAGTCAGCACGGACACAGTAACGGTGCCCTGCTCCTTGTTGTACTTGACCGCATTGTCGCACAGGTTGTAGATCATTTCCTCCAGCATGCTGTACACGCCGTTGACGGTCACATGGGTCCCTGCCAGGGAGAAAGCAACCTGCTTTTTCTCCGCCGTTACCCGCAGCCGAGCAATGACCTCCTCCGCCAGGTCATACAGATCCACCGGCTCCTTTGGCTCGGCAATCCCGTTCTCGTCCATCCGGGACAGCCGCAGGGTATCGTTCACCAGGGCAATCATCCGGGCGGATTCCCGGTAAATATCTCCGGCAAATTTCTTCACGTCCTTCGGCTCAATCACATCCTGCACCAGCATGCCGGCAATGGCGTGGATGGCGGTCAGAGGCGTCTTCATCTCGTGGGATACGTTGGAGGTAAATTCCCGGCGCAGCTGCTCCCGATGCTCCTGCTCGGTCACATCCAGCAGCAGCACCATAATGCCGGTCACCGCATCCTGCTCCTGTACGGGGCTTGCCAGCATCCGATAACTGTGCTGCCCCAGGGACAGAAGCTGCTCCGCCGGCTGTCCGGCAAGTGCCTGCTCCACCGCCATGCGGAAGGGCTCACTGCGATTGAATTCGTAAATATTCCGGGTGTCGGTGGATTCCGGAACCCCGAAGATCTCCAGAGCTGCCGCATTCCAGCTTAGCACCTCGCAGTGGCTGTCCGCCACCAGCAATCCTTCCCGCATGTGGGCGGTCAGCTGGCGGAATTCCTCCTGCTGCTTTTTCAGTGTCCGCATCTGCCGGGCGATCTCCTGGTTCTGGGTGTGGATCTTGTACAGCAACGGGGCAATCTCCTCATAGTCTGCATCCGTATCCGGATGCTCCGGATCAATGGCGTTGATGAGCTTGACGATCCGCTTGACCACGGCGGAGGACAGCACCGCCGACAGGATCATCACGCACAGCAGCACAATCACCACCGGTGTGGCAAGTCCCATCAATACCGTCAGCACCGTGTACTGGGTCTGGGATACCCGAAGCACGCTGCCGTCCTCCAGCCGCAGTGCGTAGTAAATGGTCTTTTCCGCCAGGGTGGAGGAATACCGGGTGGCTTCCCCGGCACCGTCCGACTTGGCTTTGATGAACTCCTCCCGGTCACTGTGGTTTTCCATCCGGGACTGATCCGCCTGGTTGTCGTACAGCACCGTGCCGGCGGCAGTGATCCAGGTAACACGCTCCGACGCCTGGAAGCCCTCAAAATACTCCATGCCTGCCGCTTCCACGCCCCGGGCAATGCTGGTTGCCTGCTGATGCAGCTCCTCGTTGGCACGCTTGTCAAAATACCCGTACAGCACGTCCATGATCAGCACGGTGCATGCCAGCAGGGAAAGCACCGACACCAGCAGCATGCCCTTGAAAATGCTTCGTTTCATACGCTGCTCCTTATCTTATAGCCTACGCCCCGGATGGTTTCGATCAGGTTTCCGTACTCCCCCAGCTTCACCCGCAGGGTTCGGATATGTACGTCCAGAGTCCGGTTCTCCCGTTCGGAGCCATACCCCCACACCCGGCTGAAAATCTGTTCCCGGGTGCAGACCTGATCCTGGTGGGCAAGCAGATAGCAGAGGATCTCGTACTCCTTCATGGTCAGGCGCACCTCCTCCCCATCCGCCGTCACCGTATGGTACACCGGACTGACAGTAAGCCCGCCGATCCGGTATTCCCGGGGCTGCTCCTCCCCGGATGCCTCCTGGGCAGTCAGAGACAGCCGCCGCTCCCACGCCTTCACCCGGGACAGCAGCTCCATGATCTCAAAGGGCTTGGGAATGTAATCGTCCGCTCCCCCGTCCAGACCGCAGATCTTGTCGTAGCCCGTACCCTTGGCGGACAGGATGATTACCGGGGTCAGCTTGGTCTCCCGGCGAAGCCGCAGGTTTTTCAGCACGGTCAGTCCGTCCTCCTCCGGCAGCATCACATCCAGCAGGATCAGATCCGGCACACGGCTGCGCACCGCTGCGTAAAATGCGGAGGGGCGTTCAAAGCCCTGGGCCTCCAGATCCGTCTGCTGCCGCAGGGCGTACAGCACCAGATCCCGGATCACCTGGTCATCCTCCAGCATGTAGATCAGCACAGTTCTCACTCCTTCCCGGAATGGGCGCCGGTCTGTGCAAAAATCACCCAATCCGCAATATTCACCGCATGGTCAGCGATCCGCTCCAGATATTTGGAGATCATCAGAATATCCAGGCACACGCTGCTGTCCCCGTCCTGCCGCAAGACCTTTGCAAGCTCCTCCTTCATACGGCTGAAATATTCATCCACCGTATCGTCCGCTGCAATCACATGCTTTGCCAGGGCAAAGTCCATGCGCACAAAGGCATCCACACTATCAGTGACCATTGCCACCGCCGCATCCGCCAACTGCTGCATGGGCAGCCGGTGCATCAGCTCCGTGTCCTGTACATACCGGGAAATGTCCGCAATGTCGTATGCCTGATCCCCGATCCGCTGCAGATCGTAGATCATTTTCATGGCTGCGGAGATCACCCGCAGATCCTTCGCCACCGGCTGCTGATGCAGCAGCAGCTTCATACACTGGTTTTCCACCTGCCGCTCCATCTGGTCGATCTCCTCTTTCAGAAACCCCGCCTTTTCATAGGTGTTCTTGATGTTCTGAAGCTGTTGAAATGCCTCCTCGCTGTCGTCCAGGGTATACACCTGGTCACTGCTGAGCATATTCTGCATGGTCACCGTAATCGCAGTTTCACACAGGGAGCTCATCCGGATCATATCCAGCTTCAGCTGCCGCAGCTGCTCGTCAAACCGATTTCTCATACCTGCTCCTCCTTATCCGAACCGTCCGGTAATGTAATCCTCCGTGCGCTTGTCCTTGGGCATGGAGAAGATCTGATCCGTCACACCAAATTCCACCACCTCACCCAGAAGGAAAAAGGCGGTCTTGTCCGAGATACGGGTAGCCTGCTGCATATTATGGGTCACCATAACAATAGTATAATCCTTTTTCAACTCCGTTGCAAGATCTTCGATTTTCAAAGTTGAGATAGGATCCAATGCACTGGTAGGCTCATCCATCAGCAGTACCTCCGGCTTCACTGCCAGCGCCCTGGCGATGCAGAGCCGCTGCTGCTGACCACCGGACAGACCAAACGCTGACTTCCGCAGCCGGTCCTTCACCTCGTCCCAGATGGCGGCGCTCCGCAGGGACTGCTCCACCAGCTCGTCCAGCTGCACCCGGGAACGGATGCCGTGGGTACGGGGACCGAACGCCACATTGTCGTAAATACTCATGGGGAAGGGATTGGGCTTCTGGAACACCATGCCCACCCGCTTACGCAGCAGGTTCACGTCCATATCCCCGTAAATATCCTCTCCATCCAGCAGTACCTGCCCATCGATCCTGCATCCCTCCACCAGATCATTCATCCGGTTCAGGGATTTCAGCAGGGTGGACTTGCCGCAGCCGGAGGGGCCGATAAAGGCGGTGATCTCACGGGGTGCAATCTCCAGCTGTACATTTTTCAGTGCATGAAAGCTGCCATAATGCAGATTCATGTCAGAAATCGAAAACTTATTCATCCTTGTTTGCGCCTCCTGCAAATTTTTTTGCCACAGCCCCGGACAGACAGTTGATGCCGATGACTACCACCAGCAGCACCACTGCCGTGGCGTATGCCTGGTTGGTGTAAAGCCCTTCGTTCAGCAGTGCGTACATGTGCACCGACAAGGTTCGGGTGGACGAGAACAGATCCTTCGGCACTGCCGCATAGGTGCCGGCGGTAAAGATCAGAGCAGCGGTTTCTCCCACGATACGCCCCACTGCCAGGATCACGCCAGAAAGGATCCCCGGCACGGCACTGGGCAGTACAATGGTGAAAATCGTCCGCAGCTTCCCGGCACCCAGGCCAAAGCTGCCCTCCCGGTAGGTGCCGGGCACAGCCAGCAGCGCCTCCTCCGTGGTACGCATAATCAACGGCAGCACCATGATCGCCATGGTACAGACACCGGACAGCAGGGAGTAATCCCAACCGCAGGCAATGACAAAGAACAGAAAGCCGAACAAGCCATACACGATGGAGGGAATGCCCTGGAGGGTCTCCGTGGTGATCCGCACCACCTTCACCAGCTTGCTGCCGGTTTTGGCGTACTCGGTCATGTACACCGCCGCACCCACCCCGACAGGTACTGCCAGCAACAGGGTCAGCCCGGTCATCAGCAGGGTGTTGATGATGGAGGGAAGCATGGACACATTCTCGCTGGTGTACTTCCAGGCAAACAGCTCCGGGGTCAGGTTGGGAATGCCCTTGACCAGAATGTAGGCGATCAAAAACAGCAGCAGCCCGATGGTAAATACCGCTGCACCGTACAGCAGCAGCCGCACTGCCAGGGAACCCTTATGCCCCCGGTACTGGCGCAGCGCCTTGGACAGCTTCATATTACCCCTCCTTCCGCTTGAGCAGCGAGAACATCAGATTGATGATAAGAATGAACACGAACAGCACCACCGCTGTGGCAATGAGGGCTTCCCGGTGCAGATCCGCCGCATAACCCATTTCCAGCACGATGTTGGCGGTCAGCGTCCGGACGCCGGAAAGCAGACCGTCCGGCATCACTGCTGCGTTGCCGGCTACCATAACCACCGCCATAGTTTCCCCGATGGCACGGCCTGTACCCAGGATCACTCCGGCGGTAATGCCGGAGCGGGCACCGGGCATCAGGGCGCAGAACACGCTGCGTTCCTTGGTGGCGCCCAGTGCAAGGGCGCCTTCATAGTAGCTTTCCGGCACAGCCCGGATGCTTGCCTCTGTCACGCTGATGATGGTGGGCAGGATCATAATGCCCAGCAGCACGGATGCGGTCAGGATCCCCTTGCCGCTGCCCCCGAACAGGGACTGCACCAGAGGTACGATGACCACCAGTCCGAAAAAGCCGTATACGATGGACGGGATCCCTGCCAGCAGATCCACTGCCGGCTTCAGCAGCCGGTGCAGCCTTGGGGGACAGAACCGAGCCAGGAATACGGCACAGAGAATGCCGATGGGTACCCCCACCAGCACTGCCCCGGCGGTAACATAAATGCTGCCGATGATCATGGGGAAGATGCCGAACTGCTTCTCAAGGGGCTTCCACCGCTCCCCCAGCAGGAACTTGTCAGCGCCAATCTCGCCGATGGCGGGAATGCCGTTGGAAAACAAGAACCAGCAGATCAGCACCACCGCCAGGATGGAAATGCAGGCACACAGGGCGAACAGCAGCCGCATGCCGGTTTCCTTGATTTTTTGCATAAGCCATGCCTCCATATCTGTTTTCTATGGTTCTATTGTAGCATCCGGCGTGTAAAATCCACAATCCGCACCGGTTTAGAACTATGTTAAATCCGGAAATGGAATGTTAAATCCGTCTGAAATCCCCGTTTTTTCTGTCGGGTATTGAAAAAAAAGTGCACTTGTAGTATAATCATAATTATGACAAAATCCACAGGAAAGAGTGATCCGATTGTCAAAGACATTTTTAATGGGCAATGCCGCCATCGCCATGGGCGCATTGCACGCCGGCGTAAACCTGGTGGCAGGATACCCCGGCACACCCTCTACGGAGATCCTGGAGACGGTTGCCAAGTGCAATGACGGCTCCGTATATGTAGAGTGGTCCGTCAACGAAAAGGCTGCACTGGAGGTGGCTGCCGGCGCATCCTACGCCGGGGCACGCACCCTGGTCACCATGAAGCAGGTAGGGCTGAACGTGGCGTCCGACCCGCTGATGAGCCTTGCCTATGTAGGCGTCAAGGGGGGCATGGTCATCGTTTCCGCAGACGATCCGGGGCCCATCTCCTCCCAGACCGAGCAGGATACCCGGCACTTCGCCCAGTTCGCAAAGCTGCCGGTGTTTGATCCCTCCACCCCGGAGGAAGCCTATGAAATGATCCAGGACGCCTTTGCATACTCTGAAAAATACGGCACGCCGGTGCTGTTCCGACCTACCACCCGGGTCTGTCACAGTTGTGCAGACATTCAGCTCCATGAGACCCCCACAGTACACAAACCGGAGGGCTTTGTGAAGGACACCATGCGGTGGGTGATCTTCCCACGCACCTCCTATCTGAATCATATCAAGCTGGAGGAGCGCACCCCGGTGCTGAGCAAGGACTTCTCCGCTTATCGGTTCAACCAGCTCACCGGCAGCGGGAAACTGGGCATCGTCACCTCCGGCATCAGCTACACCTATTTACAGGAGGCGCTGGAGGATTACACCGGACAGGTCAAGGTACTGAAAATCGCCACCGCCAACCCCTTCCCGGAGGAACTGGCACTGCAGTTCCTGGAGGGACTGGAACAGGTGCTTGCCATTGAAGAACTGGATCCGGTGCTGGAACGGGCGCTGACCTATCTGTGCGGCAAGCATCACCTGCCGGTACAGATCCACGGCAAGCTGGACGGCATGGTGCAGCCTGCCGGGGAAAACAGTGTGGAATCCGTACATAAAGTACTGGAGGGCTACCTGGGACTGGATGCCGTTCCGGCTGTACGGCTGCCGGAGCCGCCCCAGATGCCGGTGCGTCCGCCGGTGCTGTGTGCAGGCTGTCCCCACCGGGCATCCTTCTACGCAGTCAAGCAGGCTATGAAGGGACGCAAGGCAGTATTCAGCGGCGACATCGGCTGCTACACCCTGGGCAACGCCATGCCCCTGGATATGGTGGATACCTGTCTGTGCATGGGTGCGGATATTACCATGGCGCAGGGTCTCCACCGGATCGAACCGGATACGGTGAACTTCTCCTTTATCGGGGATTCCACCTTCTTTGCCTCCGGCATGACGGGGATCGTCAACGCCGTATACAACCGGACGGATATTATTCTGATGGTGCTGGACAATTCCACCACTGCCATGACCGGACACCAGCCCCATCCGGGCACCGGCATGACCATGATGCATGAGATCTCCCCCAGGGTAAGCATTGAAGCCATTCTCCGGGCTGTAGGGCTTACCAGTGTGGAAACGGTGGATCCCCTGAACCTGGAGCAGACCATCCAGGCAGTCAGGACGGCAGCCGACAAGTCCGGGGTCAAGGCGATCATCTGCAAATCCCCCTGCATTGCGGTCAGCAAGCCTGCAAAACGGCTCCAGGTGGACGAAAGCCGCTGCGTCGGCTGCAAGCAGTGCATCCGGGAGCTGGGCTGTCCCGCCATTTCCTTGAAGGGGCAGAAGGCATACATTGAGCCGGATCTTTGCTTCGGCTGTACCATCTGCGCACAGGTCTGCAAGCCCGGTGCCATCAGAGAGGAGGATGCACAATGACAAGTACAAGCTGTCTGCTGTGCGGCGTGGGAGGACAGGGCACAGTCCTTGCCTCCAAGCTGCTGGCATATGCCTATATGCAGCAGGGAAAATCCGTCCGCACCGCCGAAACCATCGGCATGGCACAGCGGGGCGGCTGCGTGGTAAGCCATGTGCGTGCCGGAGCTGAAATCCACTCGCCGCTGATCCCCAAGGGCAAGGCGGATGTGATGATCGCCTTTGAACCGGCGGAGGCTGTCCGCTGTCTGCCCTTTTTAAAGCAGGGGGGCACTGTTGTGGTCAACCAAAAGGCGGTCAAGCCCGTGACCGCATCCCTCAGCGGCCTTGCCTATACGGGAGCGGAGATGCTGGAGTACCTGCAATCCGCCGGCATCCGCACCATTCTCATTGACGGAGACGCTGTGTGCGCTGCCTGTCAGTCTCCCAAGGTGCTGAACATTGCGCTGCTGGCTGCGGCAGCCAATACAGACGCCCTGGGCATCAGCGTGGCACAACTGAAGGACGCTGTGCAGAAGCTGGTACCGGAAAAATTCCACGCCCTGAACCTGGGCGCCATTGAATATGTATGCAACCGCTAGAAAGGAGCTCCCACTATGAAAATGACAGAAACACAATTCAATCTGATTAAGGCACAACTGAAAAAACTGACCTCCCAGCCCTGCTTCTACCAGAGAAAGCTGGAGGGCATCAATATCGACCAGATCCAGTCCCAGGAGGATTTTGAAGCCCTGCCCTTCACCTGGAAGGGAGATCTGCGGGAAGCATACCCGCTGGGATTGCAGGCAGTCCCGGACGAGGAGATCGTCCGGATCCACTCCTCCTCCGGCACCACCGGCACCCCGGTCATCATCCCCTACACCCGGCAGGATGTGGAGGACTGGGCGGAAATGTTCAAACGCTGCTATGAAACCGCCGGCATCACCAATCTGGATCGGATCCAGATCACACCGGGCTATGGTCTGTGGACGGCTGGTATCGGCTTTCAGAACGGTGCGGAACGGCTGGGGGCAATGGTGATCCCCATGGGCCCCGGCAATACGGATAAGCAGCTAAGGATGATGATGGATATGAAATCCACCGTGCTGTGCGCCACCTCCTCCTATGCGCTGCTGCTGGCAGAGGAAATCGCAAAGCGGGGCATCGGGAACCGGATCCACCTGCGCAAGGGCGTCATCGGCTCCGAACGCTGGGGTGAAAAGATGCGGAACCGGATCGCCAACGAACTGGGGGTACAGCTGTATGACATTTACGGCCTGACCGAGGTATACGGCCCCGGCATCGGCATCAGCTGCGACCACGCCTGCGGCATGCATGTATGGACGGATTATCTGTACTTTGAGGTGGTGGATCCCAAGACCGGGAAGAATGTACCGGACGGAGAGATCGGCGAGCTGGTCATCACCACCCTGCATAAGCAGGGCGCACCCCTGATTCGCTACCGAACCCATGATCTGACCAGAGTGATCCCCGGCGAATGCCCCTGCGGCAGTCCCTTCCCCCGGATCGACACCATCCTGGGCAGAACCGACGACATGGTCAAGGTCAAGGGCGTCAACATCTTCCCCAGCCAGATCGAAGAGCTGCTCACCGGCATTGAGGGGGCATCCAGTGAATACCAGTTCATGCTGGATCATGTGAACGGCAAGGACATCTGCACTCTGTTCGTGGAAGCCAACGATGGGGCGAACCGCTACGAACTGGAGATCGAGCTCCAGAACGCATTTAAGTCCAAAATCGGCATTTCTGTAAACGTGAAGCCAGTCAGCATCGGGGAGTTGCCCCGCAGCGAGAAAAAATCCACCCGGGTGTTCGACAACCGGTATTGATGCAATATGAAAAAGCAGGCATGGTATCATGCCTGCTTTTTTTCGTTGGAAAGCCATTCGCAAAGTCCCAGGGCAGCGGCAGCTCCGTCAGCGGCGGCGGTGCAGAGCTGTCGGGTGGACTTGGTGCGGCAATCCCCGGCGCAGAAGATCCCCTGTGCCGTGGTACGACAGTCCTCCCCGGCACGGATATACCCGCCCGGATCCAACTCCACCAGGCGAGCAAAGGGCTCCGTCCTGGGATGTCGCCCTACCGCAATGAACAAGGCGTCCACCGCCAGGGTTTCCCCGGATTGCAGGCGGATACCGGACAGCCGCTCCTGCCCCAGAAGCTCCGTGACGGATGCGTCCGTCCGGATCTCCACGTTGTGCAGAGCCTGCACCTGTTCCAACAGAGCGTTCTCGCCCCGGAAGCTGCTGCGCCGGTGGATCAGATACACCCGACCGCAGCCCTGCGCCAGCAGCAGGCAATCCAACAGGGCGGTGTTGCCGCCCCCCACCACTGCCACATTCTTACCCCGGTACAGTCCCCCATCGCATGCAGCGCAGTAGGACACTCCGTGACCAGTCAGTGCCTCCTCCCGTGCAAGCCCCAGGGGACGGCTTCGGGCTCCGGTTGCCAGAATCAGTCCCCTGCCCTCGAATATCCCCCGGTCTGTATGCAGGGCAAAGCCATTCTGCCGCCGCTCCGCCCGTTCCACCCGGGCACTCTCATATCCGGCACCTGCCCCCAGCGCCTGGTCGTAGATCCGCTTTGCCAGATCCGCCCCGGAGATCTGATCGATGCCCGGATAGTTTTCCACCAGGGGCGCATTGACGATCTGCCCCCCGTAATACTGCTGCTCCAGCACCAGGGTACTGCATCCAGCCCGGGCAGCATACAACGCCGCCGTCAGCCCGGCGATCCCCCCGCCGGCAATCAGAATCTCGTACATATGCATCCCTCCCGGAGGAGTATGCCCGGTTTGACGGAGAATATCCGATCTGCGCAATTAAAAATTGACCCCGATGCAAAAACAGCATCATAAAAGGGCGGGGAAACATGAAACCGCTTTCTGAACAGGTCAGATCAGCTAATTAAGAATTCTTGTGCAGAATCCTTGACTTTTTGTGCAAAATGCGGTACACTAATTGTAAGTGCAGATTCTCTGCATATAATCGGAAACAGCGGCAAAAGCCGCAGCTGATTTTGAGAGGGGATAGAATTTATGAAACAGTTCTGGCGCAAAACTGCGTCGGTCATGACGGCTGCTGCGCTTCTGGCAGGTACCTCCGTATTCTTTACGGATGCTATGAGCGGACAGGGGCTGCGTGCCAGCGCGGTGGACGACACAAACGATGACTGGCTTCACGCTGAAGGAGACAAGCTGTACGATATGTACGGCAACGAGGTCTGGCTCACCGGTGCAAACTGGTTCGGCATGAATTGCAGCGAGTGCTTCCTGCACGGACTCTGGTCCTGTGACATGAGCGACACGCTGGCATCCATTGCGGATCACGGCATCAACCTGCTGCGGATCCCGGTATCCACGGAGCTGCTGTATTACTGGATGATCGGTGAGCCGGATCCGGCTTCCGGCATCAATGCAAAAAACACCCCGGACTACAGCTTCAACCCGGAGCTTTGCCGGGAGGATGGCACCCAGATGGACAGCCTGGAAATTTTTGATGTGCTGCTGAAGCTGTGTAAGGAAAACGGCATCAAGGTCATGGTGGATGTACACAGTCCGGACGCCAACAACTCCGGTCACAATTACGAGCTTTGGTACGGCAAGGAAATGAGCACCGGCGTTATGGTCACCACGGAGATCTGGATGGATACCTGGGTATGGCTGGCTGACCGGTATAAGAATGACGACACCCTGATCGCTCTGGATCTGAAAAACGAGCCGCATGGCAAACGGGGCTACGACTCCGCTACCTGCCCCACAACCATTGCAAAGTGGGACAATTCTACGGACGAAAACAACTGGAAATACGCTGCTGAAACCTGTGCCAAGAAGATCCTGGAGGTCAACCCCAACGTGCTGATCGTGGTGGAGGGCATTGAGCAGTACCCCAAGACAGAGCAGGGGTACAACTTTGATACCCCAGACGTGTGGGAGCCTACTGTGGATCGTCCTTCTCCCTGGCATCCGGCATGGTGGGGCGGCAACCTGCGGGGCGTAAAGGATTACCCCATCGACCTGGGCGAGCATCAGGATAAGCTGGTGTACTCCCCCCACGATTATGGCCCCTCCGTTTATGCACAGACCTGGTTTGACAAGGATTTCACCACCCAGACCCTGCTGGATGATTACTGGTACGACACCTGGGCATACATCGACGACCAGGGCATTGCGCCCCTGCTGATCGGCGAGTGGGGCGGACACATGGACGCTGGCAAGAACCAGAAGTGGATGGGTCTGCTGCGGGATTACATGATCGAAAACCACATCAACCACACTTTCTGGTGCATCAACCCCAACTCCGGTGACACCGGCGGATTGCTGGACGCTACCTTCTCCAAGTGGGATGAGGAAAAGTACGGACTGATGGAGCCGTCTCTTTGGCAGGATGACAACGGTCGCTACATCAGTGCGGATCATGTGTATCCCCTGGGCAGCAACGGGCAGAGCCTGACCGAGTACTATGGCGGCACACCGACACCGCCGACCACCACAACCAAGCCTGCTGACACCACTGCCTCCGGCACCGTCACCAAGGGCGACCTGAACAAGGACGGCAAGGTTACCATCGCCGACCTGCTGCTGATGAGCCGGTATCTGGTGCGGGAGATCGACGCTTCCAAGATTCCCTCTACGGCGGCATGTGACGTAAACGGGGACGGGCGGGTCAACGCAGTGGACTGCGTACTGGTCAAGCAGTTCCTGGCGCATCTGATCGACAAATTCCCTGCATAAAAAGCTTTGGCGTGCTGCAAATGCAGCACGCCTTTTTGCACCCTCACGCAGAAATCCCCCGGCATCCAAGGATGTCGGGGGATGTTTGATTGATTTACAATACCACACAGAGATGATGCGACGCTGTCTTTATGTGTGCTGCTCGGTCAGTTCCCGGTACAGACCCAGGTACAACTCCGCAGACACGTTCCAGCTAAAGTCACTCTCCATAGCGGTTTTTTGTAGTGCCTTCCAGCGGGGCTTGTCATCGTAAGCAATCTTTGCCCGGTTGCATGCGCCCAGCATATCGTGGGCGTTGTAGGTTTTGAAGGTGAATCCGTTGCCGTTTTCACCGCCTCCATCCCGGACGGTGTCCCGCAGACCGCCGGTCTCCCGGACGATGGGCAGGGTGCCGTAACGCATTGCCACCATCTGTGCCAAGCCGCAGGGCTCACTCTGGGAGGGCATCAGGAACATGTCGCAGCCGGCATAGATCCGTCTTGCCAACTGGGGGATGAAGCCCAGTGTAACGCTGACTCTGCCCGGATGCCGCCAAGCCATTTCCTTGAAGAAATCCTCAAAGATCTTCTCGCCGCTGCCCAGGATGGCGAATTTATAGCCAAGATTCAGAATATCCTCAAACACATAGCGGATCAGATCGATGCCCTTATGGGACACGAACCGGGTCACGATGCCGATGATGGGTTCGTCTCCATCCTGCAATCCCAGTTCCTCCAGCAGCGCCTGCTTGCACTTCGCCTTGCCCTGCATATTTTTCACAGAGTAATTTGCCGGAATCGCCGGATCCGTTTCCGGATTGTAGCCATCCACGTCGATGCCGTTCAGGAAACCGCACAGCTTGTACTGCTTTGGATTCAACGCCCGATCCAGCCCGTGGGAATACCAGGGATCCAGAATCTCCCAGGCATAGCTGGGGCTTACGGTGGTGATCTTGTCGGCGGTTTCGATGGCGCCCTTCATCATATTCACGCAGCCGTCATACTCCAACAGTCCGGTGTGATACAGGGGAATGCCCATCAGCTCGTTGAGCACTTCCTTGCCGTACTTGCCCTGGTACTGGATGTTGTGGATGGTGAATATGGTATGGATGTTCTCATAGCCCTGCTGATACTTGT